>JAFLSX010000006.1 GCA_022510705.1 Lachnospiraceae bacterium | reverse complement strand
TGGAGGTATCTACAATGAACAAAGGTACAGTAAAGTGGTTTAACAACCAAAAAGGTTATGGTTTCATCTCTGATGAATCCGGCAATGATGTATTCGTACATTATTCAGGTCTGAACATGGAAGGCTTTAAGTCTTTGGACGAAGGCCAGGCTGTTGAATTTGAAGTTGTTAACGGCGAAAAAGGACCTCAGGCTGTAAACGTAACCAAGTTATAATTCTATTATAACACCCCTAATCAGTAACACGATGTACCTGTTCTTAAATATAAAGACTTACTTAGTATTTTTATTTAGAATTTGCAATATCGTCTTATAAGATTAGAAAAAGAACCAATCTTCGGATTGGTTCTTTTTTTGTAAAGGTGTGAAATATTTCGTCCGGTTCTTTACCCGGCTCCCCCCAAAAAGGATGCCACCTCCATAAAAGGCAGATTGCCGCCAAAAATATCTAAGGCACTGCCTATGGTTACATTGACCCTATCCTTTCCCAGTTCCTTTAATAAAATCAGATCTTCAAAGCTGTGAATGCCACCCGCGTAGGTCACGGGATTTCCCTGATAACCTCCCAGTAAGGCAGCCAAGTCACGTTCAATGCCGTTTTCTTTCCCTTCCACATCCACCGCGTGAATTAAAAACTCATCACAATAAGCCGAAAGTGTTTTTAAAAGTTCTTCCGTTACCCACTCCTCTGTTTCCTTTTGCCATCTGTCCGTCACCACTACATAACCTTCCGCCTTTTTTTTGCAGCTCACATCCAAAACCAGCCTCTCTTTCCCCACGGCTGACTTCATTTCGTCAAGTCTGTCATAGTCTATTCTTCCCTCTCTGAATACATAGGAGGTCACAATTACATGACTGGCTCCCGCATTTAAAAAAACTTCTGCATTCTGCGGCGTAATACCGCCTCCCACCTGAAGCCCGTCCGGATAGGATTTAAGCGCCTTAAGCGCCTGATTCCTGGTTTCCTCATAAAAAGGGCTGGATACAGGATTTAAAAGAATAACATGTCCGCCTCGTAAGTTTAACTTTCGGTATAATTTGGCAAAATATGCGGCATCCTGGTCTGCAACATAATTTTCCCGTGCTGCATCGCTTTCATCTTTCAAGCTGCTGCCAACAATTTGTTTTACTTTGCCATTATGAATATCAATACAGGGTCTGAACTCCATTTTTATTACAAGTTGAAAATCTGAATTTTCAACCTTTTCCTTCCTGATTTTTTCTTTTTTTACATTTTATAATAAAAAAATATTTTTGACTACTGCTTTGCATAAATTAAAAATCACTGCACACAATACTAACGTCTGATATTTATTTTATAAAAGGGGTGATATTATGAAAATAAAAATGAAGACAACTATACTCTGCCTGGCAATCATGAGCGTCTGCGCTCTGACAGCATGCGGCAGCGGTTCTATGAACAATGACAACAATATGGCCGGAGGAAGTACCACGGAAAGTAATGCAAGCGGTACGGGAAACGGCAATAACAACGGCAGTACCAATGGAACTAACAGCACTTTAGGTAACACCACTAACGGTACTAACAATGGTAATACCTTAGGAAACAGTACAAATAACAGCAGCACAGGCAGCAGAAACGGTGTAGCAAATGATGCACTGAATGATGCAGGCAATACTGTAGGTGACATTTTCAATGACATCGGTAATGGTATTTCCGATATTACCAACGACGTTACCGGATCCGGCAATGGAAACTCCAGCAGCAGAAATAACAATGCCGGTACTATGGGCCGTTAACTCCAAAACTAATCGAAGCAGGCAATTATGCCTGCTTCGGTTGTTTTCGCCAAATGTGTTTCGCCGGTTTTGCGATGTTAAATCTGACCTGCTCCATCGATAACGGCACTCATATTATAAAGTCCTGCAGGTTTACCTGCCAAAAATTTGGCAGCCTGAATGGCACCCTTTCCAAATACTGCCTTGGAATAGGCCGTATGGGAAAAGGTTACTACCTCGTCAGCCCCTGCAAAAATCACATCATGCTCCCCAACGATGGTGCCGCCGCGGACAGCCGAAATACCAATCTCCTTTTTTGAACGTTTCTGACGTACCTTGCTTCTGTCATACACGTACTCATAGGCATTATTGCATTCTTCGTTAATAGAGTCAGCCAGAGCCAAAGCAGTTCCGCTGGGTGCATCCAATTTCTGGTTGTGATGTTTTTCTACAACCTCAATATCAAAGCCTGCAGTAGCTAAAACTTCCGCAGCCTCTTTCAATAATTTCAAAAGTAAATTGATTCCTAAGGACATATTGGCAGATCTTAAAACAGCCGTGGTTTCCGCCAGTTTTTCTACCTTCTTTAGCTGCTCTTCGGATAGTCCGGTGGTACAAAGCACACAGGGCATTTTTCTTTTTTCGCAAAAGCTCAGCAGGGCATCTACAGCCGGAGCAGCACTGAAATCAATTAAGGCGTCCGCTTCTACATTACAACTCTCAATATCGGTAAACACCGGATAACTGTTGTGTCTGTCGTCCCTGCAGTCTATCCCGGCTACGATACAGGCTTCTTCATCCTCTGCAACCAGATTGGAGATTACCTGCCCCATTTTTCCGTTGCAGCCGTGCATGATCAATCTATACATAAATTCCTCCTCTATAGAATGCCAAAATCGCGCATTGCTTTTTTAAGCTTTTCTGCATTGGCCTCTTCCATATCAGTCAAGGGCAGCCTTAAACTTCCTGCCTCTTTTCCCATCAGATTAAGAGCTTTTTTAACCGGAATGGGATTGACTTCACAGAACAGTGCGTCACACAGGTCCATAGCTTTTAACTGCAGTTCTGTACTTCCTTTTATATCCCCCGCAAAGAACTTTGCGCATATATCATGGGTTTCCTTCGGTGCAACATTGGAAAGTACGGAAATGACACCAATACCTCCCAATGAAAGAACCGGTACGATATGGTCGTCATTACCGGAATAAATATCCACCTTTCCCTGAGCCTTTGCAGCCAGTTTTGCAATCTGACTGATATTGCCGCTGGCCTCCTTCACGCCTACAATGTTCTCTACATCATTGCAAAGCCGGATTACCGTCTCGGGTAAAATATTACAGCCCGTGCGGCTGGGTACATTATAAAGGATAACCGGTATTTTTACCGAATCCGCAATTGTCTTAAAATGTGTATACAGGCCGTTCTGGGTAGCCTTATTGTAGTAAGGAGAAACCAAAAGCAGACCATCCACACCGTATTTCTCCGCTTCCTTGGACAGATATACCGCTGTCTCAGTGCAATTGGAACCAGTTCCCGCAATTACGGGTATCCTGTGAGCCACCTTTTCCGTACAGTACCTAATGACATCCAGATGCTCTTCGTGGGTCAAGGTGGAAGATTCACCCGTCGTACCGCACACAATAATTGCATCCGTGCCATTTGAAATCTGGAACTCAATCATCTCTGCAAAGCTTTCGTAATTTACCTCACCATTTGACTTCATAGGCGTTACAATGGCAACACCCGCACCCTTAAAAATAGACATTTCTTTTCCTCCTTAAAATACAGTAACGCTCTCCCGAATGCATCTTACGGCAAAGTTTGCCTTATGCCTACGCACAAAAAACCGACCTCACAAAATGAGGCCGGCTGTTTTCTCCATCCTGATAGCGCCCCATCTAATTCTAGATGACAGTCATACAGTTCTTCACTGTATGCCCAAGAATCAACTGTCAGGTCGTCTCCTCTTTCGGCGTCTTCCCCTTTCCTCCTTCCGCATTTGCGCCTGCCACATTGGAAGGGCTACTCTTGAAACACGCAACCTCTATCTTTGTTCTCTATCATATCATCTATTTTACCCGCTGTCAACCTGCGGGAAAGGTTTTAAACTTCAATGTTTCTATCTTCGATACCTCATCCGCCAGTATACACACCTCATCATTTAATGTGATACCGGTCAGGATCACATTGGTATCTCCTCTCGATTCCAACAGTGTCTTCAAATCCTCTGTTTCAATGATATGCTTATCCAACAGTCCCAATACTTCATCCAAGATCAACAGATTGCATTCACCCGTGGTCAGTACTTTGTTTGCGAAATTCATACCGTTGCGGATATTCAAGATCTCTTCTGCTTTCTTTTGCTCCGGCAGTTCTTCAAAAATTTCATCCGATTTTTCAAAACGGAACAATTTAATTTCCGGTTCTAAGCTGCGTACAAACTCTGAGTCATCCAGTCCTTTTCCTTTTAAGAACTGAATAATGACCACCTGCTCCCCACTGGCAGCAGCCTGCAGAGCTCTTCCCAGCGCTGCCGGGGATTTTCCTCTGCCATCACCGGTATAAATATGAATCATGCCTTTTTCCATCACGTACATGCCTTTCCCGTTATGTATCCAGTGGTTATCCACTGACAAGTTGTATCATATCATAATTTTCAGAATTTTACAACCTGCCTTTCTTTTTACCCTTATAAGAGTTCTTTTTCTTCCTCCCTTACAATTTCCAGTTTGCTCACGGATACTTCGTAAGCCACTCTTTTTTCCACCTGCTCTTCATCTATTTTTTTCATATATTCCCTGCTTTGAATACGTCCCCAGACACTGCAGCGCTCTCCTACCTCAAAGCCGCTGGCAAAACGGGCATTTCTTCCCCAGCAGATACAGGGAATATAATCTGATTTTCCATAGGGCCTGTTTACAGCCAACAAAAGATCTGCAATCTCCCTTCCCAAAGGGGTTTTTCTGTAAATGGGTACCTTGCAGATATAGCCGTCCAGAAAAATCTGATTGGTCTTTGCACTCTCCTCAATTTCTTCCACAAAGACGATTTCTCTGGCAAATACGGATAGTACCAGCCTGTTTTTCCTTTCCTCGTGTCTGTTGTAGGAACGAAACTGTCCGTTTACCTCAACAAAATATCCCCGATAGTCTGCGGATACGTCAATCAGCCGCTCCGACACCATCATGGGAATCACATCAAAGGAATCACTCAACCGCTGCACCTTTACATCCACCATGTAGAAGCCTTCTCCGAAGATTTCATGACTATAGGAAAAACCGCTCACAATCTCTCCCATAATCGTTACCTGGTTGTTTTCAATAACCTTATCTGTCATACCTGTTCTCCTTTTCTTACACATAAGAATTTTTCCGGCAATATGCCTGTAATGTACTATTATATATACTCTAAATTTGGGGCAGATAGCACATCTTTTCACCGTAAAGTATTGACAAAGTCCGCCTTCTGCCTGTTTTTTCTTGCTTCTTCCGACAAATAGTGCTATACTGTAACAGTTTTGAAAGGGGGCATTTGGCCCATCCTAATTGCAAAGGTTTTAAAGCAAAGGAGTATTTATGCAGCAAAAAAGAGATGATGTCAGAAATGTAGCGATCATTGCCCATGTTGACCATGGCAAGACTACCTTGGTGGATGAATTATTAAAACAAAGCGGCGTTTTTAGAGAAAATCAGGAAGTGGCGGAGCGCGTCATGGATTCCAATGATATTGAAAGAGAGCGCGGAATTACCATCCTCTCCAAAAACACTGCCGTGACCTATAAAAATACCAAGATCAATATTATTGACACGCCGGGACATGCGGACTTTGGCGGCGAGGTAGAACGGGTTTTGAAAATGGTAAATGGCGTGATCCTGGTGGTAGATGCCTTTGAAGGTCCCATGCCCCAGACAAAATTTGTTTTGCGGAAAGCTCTGGAATTGAAACTTCCCGTCATTGTATGCGTCAACAAGATTGACCGTCCCGAAGCCAGACCGTTAGATGTAGTGGACGAAGTACTGGAACTTTTTCTGGATTTGGAAGCCGACGATGCGCAGCTTGACTGCCCTTTTGTCTTTGCATCCGCCAAAACCGGCAGCGCTACCTTAAATCTGACTGTAAAAAATAAGGATATGAAGCCCCTCTTCGATACTATTCTGGATTATATTCCGGCGCCCGAAGGAGATCCCGAAGCAGGCACCCAGGTACTGATCAGTACCATTGACTACAATGAATATGTGGGTCGCATCGGTGTGGGCAAGGTGGACAACGGCCGGATTGCGGTAAATCAAGAGGTCGTACTCTGCAATGCCCATGATCCGGAAAAACAGAAAAAAGTGAAGATCAGCAAGCTATACGAGTTTGACGGCTTAAATAAAGTGGAAGTAAAGGAAGCCCATATCGGCTCCATCGTGGCAATATCCGGTATTGCGGATATTCACATTGGAGACACCCTCTGCTCACCCGAACATATTGAGCCCATTCCTTTCCAGAAAATCAGTGAGCCCACCATTGCCATGCATTTTATGGTAAACGACTCTCCCTTAGCCGGTCAGGAAGGCAAATATATCACCAGCCGCCATATAAGGGACAGGCTTTTTAGGGAACTGAACACGGATGTGTCCTTGCGTGTGGAAGAAACAGAATCCACTGATGCTTTCAAGGTATCCGGCCGCGGCGAGCTACATCTCTCCGTCCTGATCGAGAATATGCGCAGGGAAGGTTTTGAATTTGCGGTGAGCAAAGCAGAAGTCCTTTATAAGACAGACGAGAACGGTAAACGTTTAGAACCCATGGAACTGACCTATATCGATGTACCGGAAGAGTATTCCGGCGTCGTCATTGAAAAGCTGAGCCAGCGCAAAGGTGAACTGCGCAATATGGGTACCGGTACAGGCGGCTATACCCGTCTGGAATTTTCCATCCCCTCCAGAGGCTTGATCGGCTATCGGGGAGATTTCATGACTGACACCAAAGGAAACGGCATCATGAACTCCGTATTCGACGGTTACGGCCCTTATAAAGGGGATATCCAATACAGAAAGCAGGGTTCCCTGATTGCCTTTGAAACCGGAGAATCCATTACTTACGGTCTTTACAATGCCCAGGAACGCGGTACTCTCTTTATCGGTCCGGGCGTAAAGGTATATTCCGGCATGGTGATCGGCAGCAACGGCCGCGGCGAGGATATTGAAGTCAATGTCTGCAAGAAGAAACAGCTGACCAATACTCGCTCCTCCAGTGCCGACGAAGCGCTGCGACTGGTACCTCCCAAGCTCATGAGTATGGAACAGTGCCTGGATTTCATTGATACGGACGAGCTCTTGGAGGTAACACCCACTTCTCTGCGCATCCGCAAGAAAATTTTAGATCCCACTTTAAGAAAGCGGGCCGCTATAAAAAAGACACAATAAGAATAACTCATACAGCAAAAGAGGCAGAGCTTCACTCTGCCTCTTTTTGTCATAAAATGAATCCTATTATGATTTTATCCTTTTTTCAAAGGATTCCAGCATTTCTTTTAAATGCTCATTCAGCGGACGGCCGGAAGAAAAAGGTCGGAAAAACCAATGTTTCATGGCATTGCTTTGCTGTATGCCGCGAATATGTGATTTTAGGTTTTCGTAACGTATGATAACGTTGTTCTCCTCCGCAAACTGTTTCAGCTTGGTAACCAGCTGTGCGGAATGAACCACATCTATTATGAACACTCCGAAAAACAGTCCTATTACAAAAGAAAAACTCAAGTTACGGGAGAGCCAATCCAAAGCACCCAAAATATAGGGATGAATGGCAAAATAGTACAGTGCTCCTAACAAGGCCCAGAAAAAGGAAAATCTAGGACAGATGATTCCCTGCAGATTGCCCCATTCCGTACTGTAATCCCACAGCCGCACTTTAAATGCTTTGACACAGAGGATACCGGCCAGGTACTCTATTGCGGTAGCTCCAACGGCCATCATCATAAAAAGCAACACTTTATTCCAAAAAGAATTTTGTACCGGATTGTAATTTTCCAGAGAAGCAATCAAATACAGCAGGCAAAGTCCAAAACCGTAAAGAGGCACATAAGGACCGGTACAGAAACCGGGATTAACCCATTTATGCTCCTTATTAGCGCGCTTAAAACGCCGGTAAAACAGTTCTAAAAACCAACCTATCACCGATCCTATAAAAAACAAAAATGCTAAAATTAAAAATTGATTCATAGGTATCTCCTGTTGAAAAAGACCGATAAAAGCAATCTGCTCCTATCGGTCTTTCATTCTTTTGTAAATCTCTTAGGAGTTGCTCTTAGCCTTTTTTGCTTCTAAAGCTTTATCTGTAGGCTTTACCAGTACAAGACTGATAACCAGGGAAATCACATAGAGTACAATGGTGGCATACAGCACATACTGATAACCGGTGGGATTCACCTCTATATCACCGTGCATTTCCGGCTTACCGAAGGTATTCACGATCCAGGTAGCCAGCTGGTTGCCGGTAAGTCCCGCAAAAGCCCATGCGGAGAGGGTCAAGCCGTGGATGGCACTAATATTGCCCATGCCATAATGATCGGACAAAAGGGTGGGCACATTGGAGAAACCACCGCCATATCCGGCATTTACTACAAATATCAGGCCCAGCACCAGAATGATAAGCAACATATTTCCTTCTCCATTCTTAATACCGCTTGTTAAAATCACCAAGCCCGTAAAGACAATGGAAAGAATAAAAATCATCTTGTAGATCGTATTTCTATCCTTCATGGTGTCCGCCCATGCGGAGAAGCCCAGACGTCCGCCGGCATTGAAAATGGCGGAAACTGTGGAAATAATACCTGCAATACCTGCCAGACCGATACATTTTACGATCATCTTCTCCTGAGAGATCAAGGCCAAACCGCAGGTGATATTAAAATAGAACATCAGCCAGATTCCCACATAGTTACCAATGGGCTTGGATTTGATAACCGCCAGCATACCCTGTCCCGCTTCCTTCTTCTGGGGTTCATGCCAGCCTTCCGGCTTCTTAAGCAGCAGATGTCCTACAAACATCATTACAAAATATACTGCAGCCAGGATGAAGAACATCTTATAGATACCGCCCTCACCCAAATTCTCTAAGAGTGCCTGCATAATAGGGCTTGCAATCGCTTTTGCCGCACCGAAACCTGCTACAGCCAGTCCGGTAGCAAGTCCTTTTTTATCTTCAAACCAGAGCATCAATGTCTTAACAGGAGATAAATAACCCGTACCCAGACCGATACCCATAATAAAACCATAGCATACATAAATACCGATAAGTGCCAATACATTACCCGGGTTCTGACCGCCATAATAGATGAAGAAGCCTGTTCCGGTCATACCCAGTGCAAAGCATATGGTAGCGATCAATGAGGATTTATGAATATCCTTCTCCACTACATTGCCCAGAAAAGCTGCCGACATACCCAGGAAAAAGATGGCGAAGCTGAAAGCCCACTCTGTCGCGCCCTTGGAAAAGCCTATGTAATCGGCAATTTCCTGACTGAAGATGGACCAGCAGTAAACCGTACCGATACTGCAGTGTAACAATAACGCCGGAATAGCCGCACGAACCCATTTGTTGGCACGCCATCCCTGTTGTGTTTTAACATTTTCTCCCATAATACAACCTCTATTCTCTATAGATTTACGAATCCGGGTCTTTGTTCCCTGGCCATAGACTCTGGCCATAGACTCTGTCTTTGACCCGAACCAAATTCACAAAAATTATATACCTAATTGCATCAAGTTTCAATACAAAATTCAGCCTTTTTCTACTTTTCAAGATAGTTTAAGACCCGCTCCGTCCACTCTTTGTCAATCGAAAGCAACAGGTATTCTCCCAAACCGTTTACGGAACAGACCGCATTGTAGGATACACCCTCCGTGCTCGTTCCACTCTCATTATAGATATGAATAATCGTATTATGATCTAAAATAAGGCAGAAATAAAAATCCCGGGAGGCCGGATCATCAGCTCCTTCTTCCTGCCTCATCCTGCCCACGCAGGAGAAAGAAAGCGCTTCCATACCCAGTTCTTTAAAGTCCTCCCATGGCAGTTCCACATTTGTCTCTCCCTGCTGCAGAAAGCCCCAATAGATTGTTTCGGATACATCTAACAGATCGGCTAACGTCCTGCCTTCCTCTAAGCCCACAGCGCTTACGATACAAATATCCCTTCTGTAGAAAAGCTGATCATCCGTTGCTTCTCCCCACTTATTTTCTCCCGTACCGTGAGCCAGAATCCGGTACATACCCGGTCCAAAGGCCACCAGAGCCTCCAGATTGACATCCGTTAAAATACCGTCGTTTAACTTATATTGAAATGTCACTGCATTCGGTATGCTCTGCCAGTCACTGTAGAGTATCCTCCAGTCTTTTCCGTCCCAAGCTTCCAAAATACAGCCCTCTCCCACTTCTGCACGAAAAGCAATTTCACTTAGATAGGGTTTATCATCAAAAACAGTCAACGCAATATCACTATAGGTGACGGCTGACACTATATCATCTACAGCCCAAATATCACCAACAGGATAGTTCTCCAGCTTATTGGCAGGCTTTCCGCAGGCTGTTGCAAAAAGTATAAAGCATATATAGACCGCTGACACCGCCCTCCATTTATACAGCGGCTTTTCTCTTCTCTTTCCCATAAGTTCCTCCGATAGCAGGAAAGCAGGCAGTTTTACTGCCTGCTTTCCTATTCCTTATATCATTACAGTACCAATACCACTTCATTCTCAGCCAGCATATCCGCTGCGGGCACATAGGGCTGCTCCAATTTCTTTCCGTTTAAATAGAACTCGGTAAATCCGCCTTCCTTACCGTTAGGATTCTTCACCGTAATATGGAGCTTCTTACCGCGGAAGGTCTTATCCATGGTAATCTCCTTCCAGTCGGAAGGAATTGCGGGACATACCCAGAGACCGTTTAAGTCGGGACGCATACCGCAGATACCCTCTACGCAGCCCACCATACAGGTGGAAGCAGTACCGGTCAGCCAGTGCACATGGGAACGTCCCTCGAAAGGAGATTCCACACTCTCGGTAAACTGTCCGTGTACATAGGGCTCTAACTTACGTACATCCGCATTGTCATTCTGAGATGCAGGTGAGCTTTCTGTAAAGTATTCAAACGCACGGTTGCCATGTCCCATCAGTGCTTCCGCTAAAATGATCCAACCCTGGGGCTGTGAGAAAATACCGCCGTTTTCCTTAGTGGAAGGATTGAATAACAGCGCCTGTGCACCGTCAAAAGCATGATCTACATAGGAAGGAGTCATCAGGCGCACGCCAAACTTGGTGTTCAACTGGCTATGTACGGATTCCAATGCCGCTTCTGCCTGCTCCTTACTTGCCAGTCCGCTGATAACAGCCCAGGACTGGGGATTTAACCACATACTTGCTTCGGGATCGTGCTTGGAACCGATAACCTGTCCGTCCTCTTTGATACCTCTGACGTAACGGTCGTCCTCCCAACATTCTTTTTGAATAATATCTCCTAACTCCTTCTGCGTCTTCTCCAGATAAGCAATGTATTCTGTATCCTTCTGGTCTTCCGCAAATCCCTTCATCACGGTAAATGCATAGTAGAGCTGCATAGCCACGAAAGTGGATTCACCCTTCTTACCCAGACGCAGACAGTCGTTCCAGTCTGCATGCAGACCTGCAGGCATCTTGTGATCGCCCAAACGGTCCATAGAGAACTGAATGGCTCTCTTTAAATGGTCATATACGGTACCCTCTTCCTTGTTGGCATAGGGAATCACTTCATTGATGAAATCCTTATTACCGGTCTCCGCCACATACTTCCAAACGGTGGGGAAAAGCCAGAGCGCATCGTCCGCACGGTATGCGGGATGTCCGGTCTCTCTTACATAGGACTCATCATCCGGCGTATCCTCATGTCCGGGATTGTGAGTATATTTTACTAAGGGCAGTCCGCCGCCATGGTTTACCTGTGCAGAAAGCATGAAGCGAATCTGCTGCAGGGCCATTTCCGGATCCAGATGGATGATACCCTGAATATCCTGCACGGTATCACGGTAGCCATAACCGTTACGCTGACCGCAGTATACAAAGGAAGCCGCTCTGGACCAGGTAAAGGTGATGAAACACTGGTATGCGTTCCATGTATTGATCATGCTGTTGAATGCCGCATCGGGTGTATTCACCTGGAAGTTATCCAGCTTACTGTGCCAATAGTTCTTAAGCTCCTGTAATTCTTTCTCTACCTGTCCGGCATTGTTGTAAGAACTGATGATTGCCTCCGCTGCCTCTTCATTTGCCTGTCCTAATATAAATACTAACTCCTTGCTCTCGCCCGGTGCCAGAGTAAGCGCACTGTGCAGAACGCCGCAGGCATTGGTGTTGTAATTTAACACACCGTTACACTTACCGTTCTCCACTGCCACGGGATTACCGTAGGTATGATAGTTGCCAATAAAAGCTTCCTTATCACCGTTATAGGAAGTTACGGGTGCACCGGCCAGTCCCAAGAAACGCTCTCTGCCGTTAGAACCCTTTTCATTCTTGCCCACATTCTCATTTATGGTCTGCAGAATCTTACTGCCTTTAAAATAGGTTCTGGTAATGAACAGGGTGTACTGCAGATTCACCTGATCCTGCTCATAGTTACTGTCGTTGGTAAACTCCGCATAGCCAAATACGGAAATCTTTCTGGGCTTATCCGTGGTATTGGTAACCTTCGCTCTCCACACCTCGTAGGTCTTGCCCATCGGTACATAGTAGAGCGCCTCGGAGTGAATGCCTGCATAGTCAGCAATCAGATTGGTATAAGCGGTACCGTGATGGCACTCACTCTTATACTGGTCTAAGGGCTTTGCAACGGGCTGCCAGGATGCGGACCAGTAATCCGCCGTTTCATCGTCACGCAGATAGATATATCTGCCGGGGGTATCGTCGCTGTTAAAATGATAGCGCAGGATACGTCCGTTTGCACCGCTCTTTACAAAGCTGTAGCCGCCGGCATTATTGGAAATAATGGCGCCGTAAGCGGGGGAACCTAAATAGTTCGCCCAGGGTGCGGGAGTATTGGGTTTCGTGATCACATACTCTTTGTTTACTTCATCAAAATAACCGTAATTCATGTGCCTTAATTCTCCTTTATGGGTTATATTTTTTTCATTACATTTCTTTTAATTTTATGTACTGCTGTCCGTTCTCCGCGGATCACGCACATATCAGGGACACCAGATAGAAAACTTCCTTATCATCCGCATGGGTTTCTGTAATTTCAATCTCTATACGGTGTTTTCCGCCCTGTCCGTGCTCGGTCAAGGTTTCCAGATACAGGCAGTCACCCCACTCCTCATCGAAATTGGCATCCAGCTTCACCGCATGGGCAGTATCCCCGTCAATGGTGAGCGTTGCCACGGGTGCCGGCTTTCTGACCGTTTTACGGTACTGTACGGCAAGGCAGCTGCCCTCTGCTTCAAATACAATCTTAGCACCAAGTTCGGAAGCCGTCCAGCCCTTCTTAAAGCAGTCTGCTACACAGCTCTGCGCCGTGGCATCCGGCGTAAATCCCTGAGAAAGTATGGGTGTTATCTCATCGTTTCTAAACCTGTGGGCCTTTTCATAGGCGCTTGCAGTAAGAGGTGCAGGAAGTTCTGCCATGGAATCCCCGGCATTACCGGAAACCTGATCCGGATTTGCAAGCAGCTTTTGCCGCTCTGCTTCCAAATAGTGCGTGATCACTCCGGCTACTAAAGAATGTCCTGCATCATTGGGATGCAGATCATCCGGTGTAATATCCCGTCTCTCAATATTTCCTGCTTCCACCTGGGCATAAATGGTGGGCTTCATACTCACTCTGGGCAGATGATAATGATTTCCCACAGGGCCGTGAATAGCCTCCGCATTGCCGCCGTCATCATAGCGCACATTATGTACGATCAACAACGCCGGTGCAAACCTGACAGAGAGAATGCGACGCACCAGACTCTCATATGTCTCCTGAAAATGAGGCTCATTATCCGCATCATTGACGGAAAACTCTACAATTACAAAATCCGGTTCATGGCGCAGCACTTCCTCTTCCACCCGGCCCACGCCCAAATGGGAAGTGGTGCCGCCGATTCCGGCATTGACATAGGTAAATGCTGCCTTAGGAAAACTGTCCTTCCACCACTTATAAGTTAGGTACGCATAACAGCCCTCCGGTGTGGAAGCTACAGAGCCCTGCGTAATGGAACCACCTAAAAACGCCAGCTTTATTGGCTCACCGTTTAAGGCCCTTTTCATAACACGCAGAATGCGGGTATCATCACCGACATTCACCAATCCTTTTTCAAACTCAACCATATCTTTCACACTTTAATCCTCCGCTAACAGTTTTAAATTCTTTTCAATCAACTCGCAGCGCTGCTTTACGCAGTCGGGGCTGCGCAGCGGGTCAGAGGGGGTTGCAAATACATAATCTATCAGTCTGTCCAGATCGGTCACTGCCACATGTAATCTGGTATCACTGGAGGCGTAATAAATATAGACCTCTTTGTTTTCATTCACAATAGCGCCGTTGGTAAATACCACGTTAGAGACATCGCCTACTCTCTCGCCCTTCCTAGGTCCGATCAATAAACCGGAAGGCTCCGCGATCACTTTGGAGGGATCCTCTAACGCCGTGGCAAACGCATAGATCACATAACGCAGTCCTGCCGCTGTATTACGCACTCCGTGAGCAATATGGATCCAGCCCTTATCGGTTTTGATCGGCACTGCACCCGCACCGTTCTTTACCTCGGTAATGGTGTGATATTTGCGCAGACTGGTCATTTTCTCCTCGTCAATTACCGCATGGGTAATATCCTCACATAAACCGAAGCCTACGCCGCCACCGGAACCGGTGTCAATAAAATCGTCCATGGGGCGAGTATAGAAAGCATATTTACCATCCACAAACTCCGGATGCAGCACTACATTACGCTGCTGAGGAGAATGCAGAGTCGTCAGATTATCCAGTCTTTCCCAAGTCTTTAAATCCTTGGTTCGGACAATGCCTGCCGCAGCCACCGCTGCAGACAGATCATTAGACTCTGTATCCTTACTCTCGGAACAGAATACGCCATAGATGTAACCGTCTTCATGCTTGGTCAGACGCATATCATACACATTGGTTTCCTCGGGATGAGTATCCGGCAATACTACAGGATAATCCCAGAATCGGAAGCCGTCCACGCCGTTGTCACTCTCCGCTACGCCGAAGAAAGACTTTCTGTCGTTGCCCTCGATACGGGCCACCAGATAATACTTACCGTTTAAATAGATGGCACCGGAATTCATTACCGCATTGATACCCAATCTCTCCTCAAAGAAAGGATTGGTTTCTGCGTTTAGGTCATACTGCCAGGTAAGAGGAATATGTTCCCTGGTTAAAACAGGATACTGATAGCGGTCGTAAATGCCATTGTAAAAGCTCTCATCTACCTTATTTTTTCTGGAAAGTAAAGCCTCCTGCTTTTCCTTTAACTCGTAGAATTTCTTATGTACCATGGGTTTTCTCCTCCTCTATGCCATTCTTCTCATGATTTCCATGCACATGCGTCCGTTATGATAAGGACATTTCCAAGGTTCCACAATGGGCTTGTCGGTTTCCGGTTCCCCCGCATCGTTTACATGCATGAACCACTCAGAGCCTGAGCGCTTATCCACTACATAGGTCTTAATAAAATTCCAGATATTTTCCGCAGCCTCCAAATATTCGGTATGTTCCGGTGCATTCTGATACTGGTTGTAGAAGCCCACCACGGCCTCACCCTGAACCCACCAGACTCTCTTCTTATCCACTACACCCCTCTCGCATTCGTTGGACAGGGAGTTATTGTAATAGGCCTTTTTATATACCTCTTCTACCAGATCCGCAATGATGGGTCTCCACTGCTTTGTCAGGATCTCATCTCCGATCACCGCAAGTCCCCTGTCAAGCAGCCAGGAAGTTTCAATGTCGTGCCCATAGGAATGCAGATCTATGATGCTGTTCATGTTATTGTCAAAGAATACCTCCTGCCTGTGCAGCGTGGGATTATAAATCTTGCTGCGGAAGGTATCCAAAATCCAGAGCAGCTTTTCTCTGACACGATTGTCATTTGTTACACGGAGCAGTTCCGTATATGCCTCAAAAATATGTAACAAGGTATTCATGGTCCGATCTGCCATAACACCGTTCTCGGAGAGCTTGTCATTTTCCGCGGGAGCAAAACTCCTATCCAAGGCTTCCTTGTAACCGCCTTCATCAAAGCCCAGCTTTTCAATGACATCAAACAACTTCCACGCATGCTCTATGGCTTTCGGGTCTTTACTGGCTGCAAAATAAGAAGAAAGCGCATATACCGCAAATGCCTGATTATAGATATGCTTTGTGGTATCCTCCGGCTTGCCGTCATAGGTTACGGACCAGAATACACCGCCATACTCCTTATCCAGACAGTACTCCTCAAAAAATCTGTATGCATGTCCGGCGTACTCCAAAAGAGAATCGTCCTTTAAAGTCATAGCCGCATTGGAGAAAAACCACAGGATACGGCTGTTTAAAATACAACCCTTTACCGCCTGCTTATCCACCTTTAAGTCCGACCCTACAAAGCCGTAGAAGCCGCCGTGCTCCTCATCCTTTAAGCCCTTCCAAAAGGGAAGGATATTGTTTGTCAAATGCTCCCTCATCTCTGCCGCCATGCTCATCTTGTCCGCATTCATCATATATTCTTCCTTTCCGCCACGCTGTTCTTTTCTACCAGGTGGCCCTCCACAATATGGATTCCTTTTTTATACGGTTCCCCTTCCAGCTTTTTTATCAAGGTACGGATAGCGCCCTTTGCCATTTCCCGTATATCCACCTCATAGGTGGTAATTTCCACATCACACAATCCCGGATAGAGATAATTATCATACCCTACCACGGAGATATCCTCCGGTACCCGTAAGCCCCGCTTCTGCAGCGCCTTGATAACCAGACCGGCAATAAAATCGCAGTTGCAGACAAAGGCTGTAGGCATTTTTTCAGGAAAAGACATGTTGCTGTAATTATCACGCAGACCGCTTTTCACGTCTCTGTCTTTAATCAGATATTCACGCTTTGGCTCTATCCCATGCTCTAACAGGGATTTCACATAGCCCATATACCGGTCTGTAATGGAGTCCGTGGAAAACAGCGTACCCACATAGGCAATGTCCCGATGCCCTTTGTCCAAAAGATAATTTGTCAATATATAGGTACCGTAAAAACCGTCTGAGATAAAGCAATCCGCTCTGCCTCCCGGTGCATAAAAATCCAAAAAGATTAAAGGCAGTCCTGCCTCTTTCTTTAAAAATTCTTCATATGAATAGCCGGGTTTGCCAATTACGATAAGTCCGTCTACCTTATTTTCACCTAACAGCCTGGGCAGCTGTCTGCCCCGCTCCATTTCCTCACTTATAATTTCAAACAGGGTAAAGCACTCTTTATGGATTGCCCTATCCGCTATCTCCTGATACATCTTCCAGTAAAAGGTATCATAGCTTGCAAGATAGCGCCCCGAAAGCACAACACCGATATTATAACTTTTCTTCTCACCGTCAATCTGGGCGGAAGCAGGCAGCTTATACCCCATCTCCAGCGCCATATCTTTGATGCGGGTGCGCAGTTCCTCACTGACGCCCTTCTGTCCTGACAGGGCTTTGGAGACCGTCACGGTACTGCACTTCATCCGATCCGCAATATCCGCCATCTTAACGGCTTTCTTTATCTTCGCCATATTGTTTCTCCATATGGTTTTATTGTATCAGAAATCTGTCCGCTTGCAAGCGTACAGTCTTAATTTTCCAAATTATTTCTCCGCTTATAAATTGTGGGAGAGGGTTCCCTCTCCCACGTTTTTTACATAATTATCTCTTACCGATTTCGGTATCTTCTGTTCTCACTACACTGTGCTCTTTGATATAAGCCACAATTTCGTCGAACTTGGTAAATGCCAGACCTACATAGCTGTCTGCGCATCCGTAATAAATTGCGATCTTTCCGGATTCCGGATCGTGAATGGTAGCACAGGGGAAGGTTACGTTAGGCACAAAGCCTCTTTCCTCGTACCACTCTTCCGGCGTCAACAGGAAAGTTTCGCAGCGATACTTTACAATGGAAGGATTATCCAAATCCAAAATAGCACCGCCGATACTGTAAACAAGACCGTTACAGGTGCCGCTTACACCGTGATAGAATAACAGCCAGCCCTCTGAAGTTTCAATAGGTGCTGCGCCGCCGCCAATCTTAACGGATTCCCACCACTCACTACTGCGTCCCATTACATGTCTGTGTTTGCCCCAATATACCAAATCGGGACTCTCACTTAAGAAGATATCACCGAAAGGGGTATGTCCGCTGTCGGAAGGGCGGGACAGCATCATGTATTTGCCGTTGATCTTACGGGGGAACAATACTGCATTCCTGTTAAAAGGAATAAAGGGATTCTCCAGTCTGGTAAAGGTCTTAAAATCCGTGGTCTTTGCCAAGCCGATAGAGGCTCCGTAGAAATCCTGACACCAGATGATGTAATAGGTATCTTCTACCTTAACCAATCTGGGATCATATGCATATAAGGGCATAAAAGGATTTCCGTCTTCATCTACAAAGGGAATCTTGTTCTTGTCAAAATCCCAATGGATAGCGTCCTTACTGTGTCCTAAATAGATATAGGGAACACCATTGGTCTGCTCACCGCGGAACACACCGATAAATTCATCCCCATAGGGCATAACCGCACTATTGAAGATTCTCGCAACGCCCTCTACCGGATTGCGTCCGATAATAGGATTTTCCGTATATCTCCAAATCGGGGCACCCTTGATGCCTTCCGGCTTTTCCTGCCAGGGAACATTCGGTACCGGGGGAGCGATCATTTTGATCTCACTCATATCCTACTCCGTTCCGACACAGTCGGGGCGGCAGATACCGCCCCCTTCTGTGTCCTGATTTCATTTTGTCTTACTTATACAGGGAATCAAGTGCATCCTGGTACTGCTGCTTATGAGCTTCCTGGAACTGCGCAACGGTCATGGTACCGTCGATCAGGTGCTCAATATCGGTACCTAAGCTATCGATATTTAAACTGGTCCACAGGTCAAAACCAACGTGGGTACCGCAGTCCTTCATACACTCAAAGTTCGCTACCTGCAGCTCGGGATCGGATGCGGTAGAACCATACCACCAGTTCAGAGTCTTCTTATCGTCACGGATGGAGAAATCACCGTCAAACCAGTTCCAAATATCAAACAGAACATTGTAAACCTTCTCAGGCTCTGCAACGCCTACGGGAATGATGTAGAACTCACCGGAGGTCTCGTTCTTTCCGGGATTTAAATCCTTGTCACCGCTGGGACCTACCGGCCATCTTACGTATGCGGTATCAAAAGGTAAGGTATAGCCTTTGGAACCGTCCAAATCATAGTCACCGTTACCGGATGCGATCCAACAAGCAATGGGGAAGAAGCCAATTTTACCTTTTGTATACTCATTTCTCATGCTGTCGGAAGGATTTCCGCCGTTATACTCATAATCATAAGGAGCACATACCTTATAGGTATTGTACATATCGTACATCATCTGCAGTGCCTCACCGGTAGCTGCGCTGGTAAGTGTCTCTGTGGTGCCGCCTGCGATGGTGGTATTGTTACTCATCATCAACTGCTCCAAGGTCTCTGCCATATAGCCGCAGTAGCCGTACTGATCGGGCTGTCCGTCACCGTCGGTATCCTGAGTCAGAACAGTACAGTACTCAATGAACTTATCCCAAGTCCACTCGCCGCGCTCATAAAGATCTCTGGGGTCCTCTAAGTTGTTATCTGCTAACATCTGCATATTGAAGCCCAAAGGATAGGTTGCTTCTACCGCACCCTGTGCTTCCACTCTCTTGATGATACAAACCTTACCGTCACCCATATCCAGATAAGTCATGTACTTCTGCTCATTGAAAATATCCGCATCTTCGGGCAGGATGGTTCTTAAATCCAGCGCCAGGCCGTTCATCTGTGCGGGAATACCCATAGCGGGTTCAACCAGATAAATATCACAGTCAGGCGTACCTGCCAGAATGGAAGTATTAATGGACTCCTGCACACCGGTGTAAGTTATGTTGTCATAGTGGAAGGTAATGCCGTATCTTTCCTCTACTGCATGCAGATTGTCAAACTTTAACTCTGCCACATGCTGGTTGAAAAGCTTCTCCTCTTCCTGTTCCGGAGTTTCATCACCTTTTAACTGCGCATTCTGCCAGTCCACAGACTTATCAATGGTATCCCCACTGTTGAAAGTCATATTCGTCCACCAGGTACCAACGGAAATGTCGTTGTTGACAACTCCTGTCCCGGGGTCTTTCTTGCCGCAGGCTGCTAATGAAAGGGTCATTGCTGCCACCAGGCCAAGTGCAACTAATTTTTTCATATTATGCATTCTTTCTTTTCCTCCTTATCTTCCTTTCCTACTGCAATTTTGCTTCATATACGGTCACACCATAAGTCTGGCCCATGATACCGCCTGCCTCAATGGCTGCCTGCACTGACTCGGCAGGAAGCGTAAAGGTCAGTTCGCCGTTATCCCAATCGTCGATCACGATAAAGCCGTCAGCCTGCAGATGATACAGATCTCCGTCTTCTGCCGCAGCCTTCGCTACCAGATCAGTGTACTGGCCGTTGAAAGAAGTCCAGCCTGCATCCATGGGATTGATCAGATAATAGTCATAGCCACTCTCTAACTCAAACTTAAAGGTTATCTTTACACCGGTGGATGCATAGTCCTGTAATTCTTCAGCGGGGATTGCTGCAGTACCGCCCCAGTCACCTGCATAAGAATCATCCATTGCAACGGTCTTAGCCGCGGAACCGGAGCCCTGTGTGCTGATTACAGCCTCATATACGGTCACACCGTAGGTCTGGCCCATGATACCGCCTGCTGCGATAGCTGCTTCTATGGACGCTGCGGGAAGTGTAAAGGTCAGTTCGTTATTATCCCAGTTATCGATCACAATGAAACCGTCAGCCTGCAGATGATACAGATCTCCGTCTTCTGCCGCATCTTTTGCCACCAGGTCAGTGTACTGGCCGTTGAAAGAAGTCCAGCTTGCATCCATGGGATTGATTAGATAATAGTCGTAGCCGCTCTCTAACTCAAATCTAAAGGTTATGGTCACATCGCCGCTTAAGCCCTGCAGTTCTTCAGCCGGAATAGCGGCAGTACCGCCCCAGTCACCTGCATAAGCTTCATCCATTGCAACAGTCTTGCTCATGCCGCCTGCACCGGGTGCTACCAGAGTTGCCGATACTACAGTCACACCGTAAGTCTGGCCCAAGATACCGCCTGTCTCGATAGCTGCTGCTACTGACTCGGCCGGGAGCGTAAAGGTCAGCTTATTATTGCTCCAGTCGTCGATCACGATAAAGCCGTCGGCCTGCAGATGATACAGATCTCCGTCTTCTGCCGCATCCTTAGCAACCAGATCAGTGTACTGGTCTTTGAGAGAAGTCCAGTTTGCATCTATGGGATTGATCAGATAATAGTCGTAACCGCTCTCCAGTTCAAAATCAAAGGTAATGGTTACACCGGTGGATGCAAACTCCTGTAATTCTTCAGCGGGGATCATGGCAGTACCGCCCCAGTCACCTGCATAAGAATCATCCAGCATAACAGTCTTACCAGCGGGAGCTTCCTCTTCCTCTTTCTCTTCACCGAGGAAACCATCTACAGGCTCCATTACCGCGGAGGTATCCGCTGCAATGCTCTTTCCGGAAGCATCGGCAAAAACAATGTTATCGATATAAAGGCTGGATACAGTTGCACCGTTATCAGTGTCCTTTACCAACATAATATAGTTATCATTGCCTGCCGTAAAGTTTACGCCACCCAAATCAAACAGCACTGTCTTGGGATTGGCATTCTCCAGATATACGGACCATTTTCCTACCTCGGTCTCTTTCAGTTCCTCTCCGGTATATACGTATAAATAACCGGAAGAACTGCTGAAAGAACCATCAGCGTACTCGGTACCGATATCCATCTGAATATAACGCACATCCGTGATCTTATCACCAAGCAGGGCATCTGCATCAATGCCCACATACATTTCGGCTCCTCCCTGATTCTCAACGAACAGCGCTTTGGACCCGTTATAATCTTTTACAGAGAGAACAGAATCGTCTGCTTTTCGCTTTGCAGTACTCATCATGACAAAACCGCTCAGGCCGTCCTCAAAGTCCACACTGACGCCTTCAATCTTAACACCTTCGTCCTGCTTGGTTTTCTCCTCTCCGCATCCGGGAAGCGCCAGCACCATGGCGCATGCCATAAAACATGCTAAAATTTTTTTCTTTTTCAACTTTTTCATTCCTCCTTTTGTTTTTTAAGTTGATGTTTTGGGTGAATAAAAGCTATCCAACAATACCGCTTCTCTCCACTCCTTCTATAAAGTTTTTCTGTAACAATAAATAGATGACCACGATGGGCAAAAGCACCAAGATAATACCGGCATCCAGATAGAGTTCCTGAATGGTAACATCCAGGATCTTATCATTGTTGGCAATGGTTGCCTGGAGAACCGATATTTTCTTACTGATCACCACATTTTCGTTAATCAGAAATAACTTTGCATAAAAAGTATCGTTAAACTGCCACACCATGGAGAATACCGCCACAGTGATAACAGCGGGCATAGCGTTTACCAACATAATGCGGAAATAGGTATACCACACGCCGCATCCGTCCACCAAAGCCGCTTCCTCAATCTCCTTCGGAAGCCCCCTGAAGAACTGGTTGAAAATATAAATGTAGAGTCCAGACCTTACGCCCGTCCCTAAAATAGTCATGGCGTACATGGGCCATATGCTGCCCATGAGTCCGGGAGAGCCCGTAAGAACGGTCGCCAGGCCAAAAGGATCAAAATTTCTGAAAGTCATATACAGGGGAAGCATGATGGTGTGGGAAGGGATAACGATCATGATAACCACACAGCCGAAAAGCAGCTTCTTTAAAGGAAAATCAAACCTGGCAAAGCCGTAGCCCACCATGGAGCAAACAAGTAACTGTATTAAAGTCAGGGTCAGGGTATAGACCAGATCCCTGGCCATCGTCGGAAAATAATCCATCCTGAGCAGTACCAGTGCGTATTTTTCCAGAGTCGGATACTGGGGCAGTACGAACACCATGGGGTTATAGGCATCCTTCGTGGAGGATATGGAATTTACCACGATACCGATCACCGGGGAAAGAATCACATAGCCTACGCCAATGAGAATCAGTGCCCGCATGATATTCATCAGAAAATTTTTTACATTGTTTAAAAAACTCTTGGTCTGATCCTGATCCTGCAGAATTGCCCGCGCTTTCGCCATGTATGTTTTTACGCTTAATTCTTTTTGCATTCTGTTCTCCTCCTTTCCCTAATTATAGTAGAAGGTCCGCTTCTGGATAAAGCCACAGATCGCTACCAGGATCACACAGGTGATCACCGTGCTGACCAAACTGATCACAGAACTTAAGCCGTAGTTGAAATTTCTGGCAAAAGCTTCATTATAAGCCAAATCCACTACCTGACTCTCTGTGAAGCTGTCCACAATGGTGTAGACCACATTGGTAATGATGTGGGGCATCACCATGGGGAAGGTCACCTTCCAGAAGGTCTCGTACCCGGTCGCACCCTCAATCTTTGCCACCTCGTACATGGAGCCGGGGATGGACTGCAGGGCTGCGATAAAGATGATGATCTGCACACCGGAAGCCTCGATGATATCATTGATCCGGGCTACAGCCGCCACAATGTAATCAAGCAGCGAAGCCGGAAGGCCCAAGCTCATGAACATATCGATCAGATAGTCGATACTGAAGGCCATGGTCTCTCCCGCCGAAACCACCTCAGCCGCCTGGGTGGAAATACCGCCCTGCATCATCTGCCGGCTTAACTCCATAGCCTCGGAAATAGCGCCGGAGTTTAAGATAACGGGCAGGAAGAAAATGGCACGCACGATTGCCCTTCCGGGGAATTTCTTATTTAACAGCATTGCCATAAACAAACTGAAAAAGATAATGAGCGGCACGTCGATCAGCATATTGATCACCGATGTGGTCAGTATCTGCTTAAAGGTTCCGTGTTCAAAAAAGGCATAGCGGAAATTTTCCAACCCCACCGGTGTTAACTGATATCCACCCTCACCCATAGTCAGCTTTGAAAATGCAAACTGTCCGGTCAGAAACAGGGATCTGACATAAAACAACAAAAATCCCACAAACCAAGGCAGTATGAACAAATATCCCATCAAACTGCGCTTTTGGAGAAGAGTCAGTTTTTTCTTATTTTTCATTTAAATCCCCTCCAATCTGTACGACATAGCCGGAATTTCCAGACCGTCTGCCTGCTGTGCTTCATCGTCATAGTTGATATAGATGATCACGCCGTTGTCATAGGTCACTTTTCTGACGCCGTTATCCAATATCGTATGTTCTACCATAATAGAACCGGATACATACTGAAGCGCTTCGTTGATCCGGCCGTAGACATCTATGGCCTCGTTCTTCCAGGTTGTATAGGTCGTTGCATAGTAGCGGTTTAATCCCGTATCCTTCATATTGTTGGAGTCTTCCCAGGTAAATACGTAGTGGGGAGCCGCTCCTGCTTCAATGGCTAACAGGATCGTACCCGTCATATCCTCTTCATCCTGGAAGTTTAAAAGCTTCGTGGAATAAGGAATACTGCCATGGATGATCATTTCATAGAGCGGAACGTTTTCATCCACGATGGGGAAATCATTGTCCGTGATCGGCACATTGATGATATCCGAGCTGTATGCAAAGGCATAAGCATTAGCCATATTTGTCATCAAGGGCTTGCCGGTATCCTGAAGCCTGCCAAGCTGTGCTAAGACAACATGCAGCGCAGCCTCCCTGTCAATGACATTGGTTCTTTTCTTGTCGGAATGCAGTTCATTGCCCAAATCCCTTAAAGAAATGCCATATACATCATACTTCTCTATCCGGTTAGCAAATTTCTCCACATACCTGGGAAGGAATTTGGGAGAAAGCAGATCATAACGGGTTTCCACATGTCCCAGACCCGAAGTGTTTCGCAGCGTGGTCGGGTTGACCTGTCCGAAAGCCGCCGCATACCCGGAGCCAAAGTAACGGGAGGACTCCGTTCCGTAGTTGAAACCGTTATCCGCAAATGTTACCTGCTGGAAAGCTACATCCACATAAAGTCTGCCGTTATTGCCTGCCACCGTATCCTGCAGCTTCTCTAAATCGGATTTTCCGCCTAATTTAAGCAGTACCCTGATATTGTGCGGCGCGTTGTGATAATAGCCACCGTTAAACCACCCCTGCAGGTTCATGACCTGATTGGTGATCCCGTTTGCTGCCAGATCGTCCGAAATCTCTCCGGCCTGGTCGAAAGTGGTCATGGAGAAGGTATGTAAGTACTGCACACCCAGAAAATGGTCCGTCTCCTTGACGCCTGTGATCACATCATAGTAAAAAGGAATATCTCCGTCCTCCGTCATGGGCGTCAACTTGCCCTCCGCGATCAGACGGTTTCTGTAATATCCTGCCAGTCCTGAGTAACCCTTGTTCTCCTCTGTCAGGAAAGTATAACGGGCTGTCAGATTGATATCATAGAGATTATCTTCCATGACAAAGATGTCCTGAGTGGAATTACCGAACATACTCAAGTTATCCACATTACGGACAACAAAGGTAGGATACGCATAATTGTACTCATTGTACACACCGGATATACCCGCGGTGATCAGCGCCACCGAAGCGCCATCCTCCAACGTCACAAGCAGGCTTCTGTCCTCTCTGCAGATACCAAAGAGAGGAAGCTTTGCCCCGTCCACATTCTCCGTAGTGGTATAGTTGGCTGCCAGCGGATCCAGATCGTAGATATACTGTGCATAGTTAGCTGACGTCAGCTTGCCGTTGTTAAAATTGATCAGTGAACCGGAGCCGTTAGGCACCACCAGATAGCCCTCTTCGGAGGTGTGTGCCGCGCCCATATAACGCAACAGCTGGATACGCCCCACTGCACCGCCACCGTATTCCTTGATAGCAGACGTGGGAACGGATACATTGATTCCGTCACCGTCTAAACGGTACTCTAAAGGAATCTCAAAGGATATGGCTTCTGCCCCGTCCGAATTCACCAGGTTACCGATTCGATAAATATAACGCACGCCGTTCCCAATACTTTCTACCGAAAACTGTCCCTTGGCTACTGACTGGCTATAGGAATCCATGTTAGCCGCTATAGCGTCCCCATTATAGTAAGTCAGTACAAACTGGGACTTCAACAAACTGATATTGGTCGCATTTGCCACGCTGTCGGAGTCCGCATCGGGGGGATTGGAATAGGTGATGGAACCGTTCCGCTTATCATAGACTGCAATACTTGCGGATGCAGGATCCGTATACAGCTTTAAAAATTCATTTTCGGCTACCAGATCCATGCCCTTAACATCGGACTGTGCCTCCGCAATGGGCACATAGGGAGTTCCCTGCTCATACTCATAATCGGTTAGGAAGTCCCTATACCTATTGTAGAACACATAGTGGATCAGGTAATAACCCAGATAGATCACGCCTATGAGAGCTGCCACACCTACAATGGAAAGTGCAACTCTTTTCGTCAGACTCATAGGACGCTTGATTTTTTCTTTTTTCTCTTTCTTCGTTGAAGATTCAGATTTCATTCTCCGCCTCCTATGTTCTGAAAATAATTTCAATATAGATACTTCTGAAGAAGTTAAATACCATGCCTAACAGGTTGCCTAACAACAGGAGCAGGAATACGATGATCAGCATAGCCACAAAAGTCAAAAACAGTGTAAGCAGTGTCTTGCCAAGCGTATAATTGTGTACCTGCATAATACCTATCAGGATCATGATGATGCCGTAAGCAATGCCGACGCCCAAAAGCAGTCCGTAAAAAGCCTGTTCATCATCCGCCACAAACTGGCTGACAATGGTTGCCAGCACCAGTACCATACTGATCGGTACCGTACCGTATCCTACCGCTATGGCAATGTCTTTCAATCTGCCCTCTCCGTTCATCAAACAGGTGATGGACCAGTTGCTGACACAGATCAAAAGGTAGAACGCCAAAACACCCATTAATTCATACAAGCTGTCCACTGCCCTGGGATCTAAGTCATTTACTACGAAACCGGCCAAAAGTCTGTTTGCAGTAAAGCAGACAGAAAACAGAATGACCATTATGATCGCAAGAGGCACACTGCCCCTCTCCTGATGGCGGATCCAATAATAACCGTCCATGGGATGGGTGATGGTATAGAACATATATTTCACTTTTTCTTTGGAGAAATATTTACTCATCCTGTGCGCCTCCTTTCTTTTTCTTTATGATCCGTTTTCCAACGAATACAGCTATCAGAATCACGACGATCCCCGTCAGGAAATAGCTTGCGTTCTGGGTCAGAAAGCTATTGCGGTAACGTCTGTAGGCTACAGAATAATAATCTCTATTCATACCCAGTTTCAAATAATGCATAGCTGATACGTAATCGCCTGCTGTCAGATATGCTTTTCCGATACCGCTATTTGCCAACTCGTTGTTCTCGTCTAACTCCAGCACTCTTTCCCAGAGTGCTACCGCTGCTGTCTCATCTCCGTCGTACCGCAGGGAAACCGCTTCATTGATCAGCCTGCCATACTCCGTCTCTTGAAAGACTATAATTTCTGCTCTGGTTGCATCCAGCACCACCAGTCTGCCGCCAATATCCTCAATGGCCACCGGCATGGAGAAAGTTCCTTGCTGTGTACCCAAACCTCCGAAAATATAGAGAAGGTTACCCTCATGATCGTAGGTAAAGATACGTCCTCTCTTACGGTCCAGACAGGAATAGATACCATTATCCCGATATACCACATCGGTAAACTGAGAAGCGCCTGCATAATCGGTAGTACCGTTTATCCACAGGTCACCGCCCACGTTACCGTTTTCACCTTTTTTAATGACATCTTCACCTCTGGGGTTCAGTCTTCTGACACCCTGCACACCGGTTGCATCAATATTGGACGCATATACAAAGCCGTCCGGGTCGATGTCAATACCGGTAAACTCCGTAGGGATATAGAGCATCTGATTGGCTCTCTCCTCCTTGGTAGCCAGTCTCTGCCAGAATTTATCCCACAGACTGATCTCTACCTCGATGGTACCGAAGAAGCTGGCGAAGTTTCCGTCACTCTCAAACACCATGATACCCTCGAACATATTCTGCGCAATGACATACACTCTGTCCGCATAGTCCACGGTAACCTTCAGAGGCACAAATACATAACCGTCCTCCAAACTCTCTGAAACGGGGTTTTCCACAATCTGTACCAGCGTTCCGTCCTGCTCTAACACTACCACGCGGTTATGCTGGGAATCGGCTACATAGATCCAGCCGCGCTGGGACACATAGATGCCGTAGGGCTGTGCAAACTCATCTTCCTTACCGTTATTATCGAAGGTGGTAATGATATTCTCCACATTGCGCATTCTGGAATCCAGCACAACGATCCTGTTGTTGCCCGTATCCGCTATATATACTTTTCCGTCAGGCGCCTTACAGAGATCCTGGGGCGTTACAAAATTGCCAATGGGCTCACCGTTATAGGTCAGGCTCTTGCCGCTCACCGTTCCGGCAGGCACATATGCTGCGGGCGTAAAATGAATATCCTCCCGGTAATCATAATTGTAGGTATCGTAGGGAAGTGAGGTCGCGCTTACACTCTCACCGGGCAGAAGTGCCAATACAAACACCGCCAATGAAAGGGATAGGATTTTTTTCAGTTGAATCATCTTTTTCATCTTCATTTCCTCCTATCAATCTTTCATACCGGATGAAGTCATGGTTTCCAAAATATTTCTCTGGCAGATCAAGAAGAACGTAATAGGTACTGCAGCAATGATAAATGTTACAGCTGCAGCCGCACCGGCTCTTGCCATACCGCCGGCGGAAATCTGCTGCAGGGAATACTGCAGAGGCTTTAACTGCTCATCCCGCAGGAAAGTACTACCGGTGTTGGCCCACATCTGCTGGAACTGGAAAATAGCCAAGGTCAACCATGCGGGTTTTACATTGGGCATTACGATCTTCCAGAAGATCTGCCATTCGTTTGCGCCGTCCAGTCTGGCCGATTCCATTAGGGAATCAGGCAGCTGTTCCATGAACTGCTTCATCAGATACAGACCCATACCAAAGGAGCAGGCCGGAAGGATCAACGCCCAGTAACTATTATTGATGTGCAGCCAGGAAATGATCATGTACTGAGGGGTCTGGGTAACCGTCCAGTGGAACATCATGGAAAGCACTACCATCTGGAAAAGAATATTCTTTCCGGGGAAATTGTGCTTTGCTAACGGATACGCCGCTAAGGAAGCCACGATTACATGGCCTACCATACCGCCTCCAGTAATGATGATCGTATTCAGTATGTATCTGGAGAAAGGTACCCAGGAATCATTCATGACCATGAACAAATCCGAAAAGTTCTCCAAAGTAGGATTCCGCACAAAAATCTTAGGTGGGAACTGATATAACTCATCCAAAGGCTTCAAACAGTTGTTGATAACCATGACCAAAGGAAGTATCATGGCTATACCGCAGAGAATCATTATCGCAAAAAGCAGTGTATTTCCTGCCATGGAACGGTTTAACTTTTTCTCTCTGGGCTTAAAGAACTTTCTTTTCTTGTAGGGCTTCAAATAATCTTTTTGCTTGCTCATTATTCTCCCACCCTCCTTAACAGTCTCTGTATTAATAAGTTGCTGCCTACCATCAATAAGAACAGCACAGTTGCGATTGCCGAAGCATAACCCATTTCAAATCGAACAGTACCGTAGTCCAACAAGTGAGTAACAACGGTGGTACCTGCATAGTTGACAGACGGGTTTCCGGCCAGCTGTATGGATACGTCAGCAATAGCAAAAGCCTGTGTGATCTGCATTACGGCACCGAACATCAGCTGCGGCTTCATAGCCGGAAGCGTTACATACCAAAGTTCCTGCCAACGGTTCTTAACACCGTCTAAGGCCGCTGCCTCATAAAGAGATTTATCCACGGTCTGCAGACCTGCAATAAATGCTAAGAAACCGGTACCCAAACTCAACCATAACTGCACTACGATCAGGAAAGGCAACACGTATTGCTCGGTCTTCATCCAGACAATAGCCTCGTCCAGAATTCCCCAGTCCATCAGAAAACCGTTTAAGTAGCCGTAACGGTCACCGGAAAGGATGAGGGTCCATACGATATAGGCATTACCGCAGATACTGGGTGCATAGAAGATCAGGGTCAGGAACGCACGCAGCCATCCTTTGAACTCGTTGATGATCCACGCAAACAACAGGCACAGGAAATAGCTGACAGGGCCTGTGACAACTGCAAGGATCAAGGTGTTCTTCAAGGCCTTCATGAAAATATCGTCCTCAAGAAACAACTTAATATAATTTTTCCAACCTATGAACTCCGGCCACTCCAGCATATTGTAATATGTAAAGCTGAAGGCCACACTCATCAGCACCGGTACTACCGTAAAGAAGAAGAACATGATAAAGTACGGTGCCAACATAAAGTAACATGCTTTATTTCTTTTGATCCGATAGCTCAGTGTCGCCTGCTTCTTCGCTATATCCAGCGCTTCCTGCGACACTTTTACTTCGGAAACAGTTCCGTTTTCAGCCATAGCAACCTCCTCTATCTTATCTCAACATCCAACCCAAGCTCTTCGCGCTTGTAGTCGATTTCTGCATTGACATAAATAATCTTATCCATCAATTCCTCCCTGGGCATCGCGGTGTCTGTTTCCGTTACTACCGTATAGAAGGCATTGTAAACATTACGCCAGGAATAATAGCCGCCGGGTACCTGCGGAATGCCCTTCACCCAATCCATGGATGCCTGCAGCGCCTCAAAATCATCTACCGGCCAAGGCATATTCAGGAAAGCTTCATAGTTGGCGGTAGGAACTCTTGCCGCAGATCCCATCAGACCTTCCATTTCCCGTCCGTACTGAGTCTGGGTTTCTGCACTGGTCCACCACTTGATGAACTCCCAGCTTGCATCCGGATGCTCGGTATCCGCCATGATCATGCTGGCCAATCCCGTGCTGGCTACGGAATGATCTACTGTACCGTCCTCTTTTACCGTACCCGGAATCTGGGTAAAGCTCCACAGCCCTGCAATATCCGGTGCGGATACTGCAAAGTTATTGTAAACTGTGTAGTCCGCTATCATGATGGGACACTCACCGGTACGGAAACGCTCTTCCACACTGGTTTCCTTATCCAGCTTGTAGTCCGTATAGTATTCACAGAAATCTTTAAAGGTATTTACCGCAATGTCGGAATCCAGAGCGGAGGACTTGTTGTCTTCCGTATAATAAGAACCACCGTTCTGGTAGAGCAGGGATGCAAATATCTGCTCAGTGGGCAGCATACCGAATTCCATCTGGTTCTTTGCCAGTACGGTCATAGCCACCTTCACCTCATCCCAAGTCGTGGGAACATTCAATCCGATTTCTGCTAAGATATCCTTACGATAGAACATAACCGGATAGGTGATGGTTTCCGGCAACGCATAGGCTGCGCCTTCATATGTAAACTGGGTCATAGCAGCCTCAGGGAATCTGGCTGCAACCTGATTGTAGTCGTCAAACTCGGTCAGATCCAATACCGCATGCCGGATACCGTAATTGACAGGCGTATCGTTTCCGGTATTGAGCACCGCTCCGGCAATACCGTTGGTATTCGCCACCTGAATTGCCACATCGGGACCCTCTCCCACTAACGTTGCCTTCAACAAAGTGGACATATCAACCAACTGTACATTGACGCTGATACCCGTTTCATTAGTAAAACTTTCATCGATCAGCGACTTAATAACATTCGCCTGATCACGTCCGGAACCTATCCACAGGGTAATGGTTTCGGTATTCTTATCCTCACTCACGCTACCGATGTTATTGTAGTCAATGATGAATGAATAGTACAATCTCTGCATCTCATAACCTGCGGCATCAAAGAAGGAAGTCTTTGCGTACTCTACCTCCATATTCGGTGAGTAGATATTAATGCGGTCTATCTGCAGAGGCTGACTGATAACCTGTGTGATCCAGGTACCCAGCGCCCTGACATTGATCTTATAGGAAGTAATGGTACGTACAAAATATTCATTATCTTTTATCAGATCATCCAGCTGGTCACGCATAGTAAGTAACACCGTCTTCTTATCGGTGTTGGGACCCGCAACGTCCTCTAACATTGCAATTGCCAGATTTAAGGTATCCCGCGCCTCAATCAGCTCCGCATTCAGATTCGGCAGCGTTGCTTCAATCTGATAGGAACGATAAGTATCGGGTGCAACACCGGTCACCTTGATAACCTGTCTGTAAATGTTATTGAGCAGCTGTACGGAGTCTTCCACAAGACCCACTATTTCAGAAAATTCACCCAGCACAACTTCCATACGGATGGTATGGTGTCCCGCCTCCAGATAGAAGCTGTAAGGAACGCCGTTCTCATCACTGATGACATCCTCTCTCCAACTCTGGGAATACTCAAAGGCATAGTCTGACATTTCCTCGAAAGGCACCTCACCATCAATAGTAATACGTCTGGAGACGTGAATACCTCTTGAGAAATTCTGTCTGTCATAAAGGGAAATATTATAATAACCGGATTCAGGCACTTCAAAATCCCATTCAATCCACTGTCCTACCAGTCTCCAGGAGTTGCCGCCAATGGTATTGTTCAAAAGCTCCTTTGCGCTGGCCGGTGATACAGAAGGAGACGACTGATCCTGCTGAGGATAAAGCATCTGGGAAGAGGTCTTGGTAGCATACTCGCCTTCGATGGTGATCATTGTACCCATCGTATCCACAGCACCTGCCGCATCCCACTCTGCCTTAACTTCGGCATAGCTTTTTACCTCGCCTTCATTGCTTAAGACGAGTTTGTTGATTAACATGGGTTCTTTTAGTGAAATCATAGAGATGGTATGTGTACCTGCCTCCATGTAGACACAAAGGGCTTCGGTAACATAACCGTCACTGTCATAGAGATATCTGGACTGCCATTCAGGCACTTCAAGAATCTTAGGTTTGACGTCATTACCCTGATTGTCCTTTGCCCAGTTTCTGACGGTGACACCGTCCGGATTGACATAGGAGTCTTCCGCGTAGGTACTCCATACTCTGGGGAAAGTGAGAAGGGACATCTCTTCAAAAGGAAGTTCTCCGTCGATGAAGACACTTCTTTGAATATCGGAGTTCTTGCCCTCTACAGGATAATAAACAACAGAAATATTATACAGACCGCTGGTGGGTACATCCACCTCAAACTCAATCAGAGAGTCCTCGCTTGTCAGCACGCTCTCGCCAGCCATTCCTTCAAAATCGGAATAAATCTCGGGGGTGGCTTCCTTATCACTCTCTTCATATCTTACATACCCCCCCGCCGGGATCTCAATCACCTGAGTAGGGCGGACTGCATTACTGTAAGATGCCATGTATGCGTTGTAACCCGGAATAGAGTCATCAATATTATAAGTACTGATAATCTGGTCAAACTCATCCATAAGCAGCTCTGTCTTAGCCTGGATTTCCAGTTCCGCAGCCGGGAATAAAGACAACGCCATTGCTACCGTCATCACCATTGCCACGATTTTTTTGCCAGTTTCCCTCCGTTTCATACTATTACCTCTTTCTTTGCTTATTTTAATTCCTTGCGGATCTTATAAGTCGAAAAATCCGGTAGTTCATCCAGCGTAATGACGGCTTCATGCTCGTACACCTGCTTTATCATGAACTCCTCCGTATATTGCTCACTCAGCGTATTGAATGCACTGTCCTTTGCAACAAATTCGCCGCCCCAGGTACACCACATCCCCCACATTGCACCGTCCCTGACGGCCAGATCCGGATCAAACAGACATCCGTTCTCAGACAGATAGACCATTTTGTACTCGGTACTGTAATTATTTGCTGCATTTAAATAGGAAGCAGCTTGGGAAGTATACACCCTCTCACCGGGATAAATATCCTCGCCGATGATATCCACATATTCATCTCCCGGATACCAGTCCGCATCCTGTCCGTTCCACACCCAGATCAAATTGTCCAGGCCATACTCATTGGTGAGCCGTTCATACAATAATATGTAGAGTTTCTTGTATGCCTCCGGTCCCGAGGCTCCCCACCAGAACCAACCGCCGCTGGCCTCATGAAGCGGACGCCACAAAATAGGTACACCCGCGTCTTCCAGCCTCTGCAGCTGCACGGCAATGGCATCAATGTCCGCCATCAACAGATCGTATCCTTCTTGGTCCTGACCATTCATGATCTTGGCCAGATCAATATTGGTATAATCATTATAAAATCCACTGTACCACGGTCCCGTCAGATATTTACTCGGTGCGTTCCAATGCCAGCAGAAAGTGACAATGCCGCCTTGCTCCCAGAAATTAATTGCAAATTCCGTCGCCATACTGTTGCTGCCATTCTCCACGCGGGAAGGCGTATACTCAATAAAATCCAGTCCCAGCACCGCCGGAGTCTTACCTGTCACACTTTGGATAAGCTGGAACTCTTTACCACGCTGACCGGTGTCACAATACTGTCCCGATAAAAACTTTTTTCCGTAAATATCCATCAAATAACTATAGAGCCTCTTGGTCTCATCGGAAGCATTGGGATTACAAAGCCCCGCCGTCACCTGATAAACCGCTTCATCTATAGGTTCGGAAGTCACTATCTCCAACCGGTCTAAGGAAATCCATCCCCAATATTTTACCAGCCGGATTTCATGATCCCCTGCCGTCAGATAAACTCTGTTTAAAACAGAATCGGAAAAACTACTCTCTGCTATCCATACCGTTCCCAGCTGTTCGCCGTCCACCACAACATAGTTGTATTTATCTCCACCCATGCTGGTGCTCACAAAGTTCAGATCATAAAAGCCGTCCTCTGCAATCGAAACAGAAAAAGTACAGGCGTCCGAATCATCCTGAAAACCTTCCACATATCCCGTTCCTGAATACCCCGCCAGCTTCAGATCCGTGACCGCTGCCACATTACCTGTAAAAGAAGCGTCCTCTGCCTCATAGACACCTACCGTCTCCGGAACAAAGGGTTCTTTTGGCGTATCCGTCTTCGAGATAGCGCAACCAGCGGCACACACTCCCAGCATGGCCGCTAATCCAATACTTAATATCTCTTTTTCCTTCTTCATCATCTACTCCTGATATTAAGTTCTTTTAAGTTGTTTTAATCTGTAAAAATATCTTACCATAATATACTATAAACCTCAATACGTTTTATGCATTTTGTCGTTTTATCCAATATTCTTTTTTGACTTTTGTGCAATATTCTTATCATTTAATTTATGTTTTGTTTGTTTTGCTATATTTTGAATAAAAAATTGTTTTTTCCCTCTTTTTTAAATTTAACTTATTTTTTTAACTTGACTCTTTGCTTTAGATAGTTATTTTTAATTTAATTTAAGTTAATTTAAGTTCTGTTAGCTTTTCATTACTTAATTAGTATGCTATACTATCCTATGCAAACACATTGATCGATACTGCATGTTGACTGAATCAGAACATAATGCATGAGGAGCCCCCTATGGAAAACACTAAAATACATCTGACAAATCCCTTGGCACAGCCTGCTGCCCAAAGACTCTATCAGTATCTGCACAACATCTGTGGAAAAGGCATTCTTTCCGGCCAACAGGAATGTCCCCGGGATAAGACCCACGGAGATGAACTGTCCTATATTAAAAATGTCAGCGGCCGGCTTCCTGCTATTTTAGGTTTGGATTACATCGAGGAGGATTTTGAGGGAGTCAACAAAAGGGCCATAGACTGGCATGAAAGAGGCGGCATTGTCACCATCTGCTGGCACTGGGGAATTCCGCCTCACGGTGTGGGCTACCATTCCAGCCAGGAAGAAGTGGATATGGAGGAACTTTTGACTCCCGGCACGGCTCTGTATCAGGGCATGTTAAAGAATATGGATGTGGCAGCACGTGCGCTTGCTGTGCTCTGTGAAAAAGAAATCCCCGTTCTCTGGCGGCCGTTTCATGAATTTGACGGTGCCTGGTTCTGGTGGGGAAAGGGCGGTCCCGAAGCCTTCATAAAGTTATGGCATCTGATGTATCAGCGTTTTACAAAAGAGCATGGCCTGCACAATCTGATCTGGGTACTGGGCTATTCCCACGAGATGCACGAGGGCTGGTATCCCGGTGATGAATATGTGGATATTATCGGCGGAGACGCTTACAAGGAGGGTATCCATGAAGAACTTTTTAACTGGATCAAGACCGTAACGGACAAACCTATGCCCCGCTGCCTCCATGAGAACGGACCTCTGCCGGAGCCGGGTCTTCTTGCCCAAAGAAATGTGGACTGGCGCTGGTTTTTAACCTGGCATACCGTACATATCCACGAGCAGAACAGTCCGGACTATCTTAGGTATGTCTACAATCATCCTTATGTGATCACGCTGGAGAATCTGCCGAAGATATAGAAAGTATGGATGGTTATTAAAACTGGGCACCACCGCAAACACGTCGATTTTAAACAGCTTTTGCTACGCCGCTTATTTACAGCCGGAAATCAAAACTCGCCTACGGCTCAAACAGTTGATTTCCGGCTGCGCTATGCTCGCAAAACTGTTAAAATCTTCCTATTGTTTGCTTAGTGGTGCCCAGGTTTTTTATCATCAGTTTCTACTTTTATGCAACTTCTTGTCTGCACTAAGATATCAGCAGACCCAAAAGCGCAAAAACGCTGCCTTCGGAATCTTCTTTCTTTTTGATTTCTATGGTGTGCGTTGCTTTTTCCGAAGAGGTATACACCTCCGTGGTTTCTATGGAATTTCCCCAGCCGTTCGCAAAATCCGCATCCAGCGTCATGGTGTACTCGCCGTCTATATAGACCTCGTACTGACCGCCCGACCTATTCTTAAAACGCTGGTACATGATGCCGATATTAGCGGCTTCCACCGTAAAGCATATACCCTCTTCCCCGCTCTCGGTATACCAGTCGTTGGGATAAGTGTAATCTACATTCTGTTCCACAAAACTGCCGAGTGCATCCGGTACAATATCCTGGCTGTCCAAAAGCACCGCATCCATGTAGACTTCCTTGGTGATGACGGAAGCGGTAAAAGGCGCCACCTCCTCTTCCATTTCATCCAGTTCATAATATACAGAAGAAAGGTATAGATCAAACAACTCTCCTACAATGGCATGCCCCCTGTCATTGGGGTGGATATTGTCGGGAGAAATATCCGCCCAGGTAAAACTGCCGGCCTTTATTTCATCCAAGACCGCATTTCGATAACTCAACATGGGCAGATTGTATGCAAAGCCCACCGCCGCATCGGTATCCTGGGCACTGGTCCCGTCTTCCATGGTCATAAACAGCAGCATGACTGCCGGCTCGTTCTCAGAAGTCAAAATCCGGCGCAGCAAATTTTCATAGCTCTTCTTATAGAAATTGCCGTTTCCGTCATTGACGGAGAACTCCACTACCACAAAATCCGGCTCATAGACCAGCAGATCTTCATAGACCCTGTGAACTCCCAAATAGGAGCTGGTACCGCCCACACCTGCATTGATATAAGTAATCTTAGAATCAGGAAAGGTTTCTTCCCACCAGTTCCTTAAGAGTGCGGCATAGCATTTCGTTTCCATATCACTGGATGAATACCCCTGGGTAATGGAACCGCCGATCACACCTATGGTAATATCCTCACCTGCCCGGGCCCGGCGCATCACATCCGCCAATCTGCTTAAATCCCCTTGCGAATAGGAAGTGGCACGCTCATACATTTCCGGTGTTACATAGCTGCATTCCGCAAACAATGTTTCCATGTACTCTTCGGTGCTCATTTTTCCACTATTAAAAAGCCCGCAGCCGCCAAGCAAGAACGCAGCTGTCAATCCGGCCAACAGTACTTTACCTATCTTTTTTCTATTCACTTTTATTTCCCCCTTACTCATTAAACACCGTACAGATTTGTGAAGTTTCCCTGATGCCGTTTTCTCCGTTTACTACAACTTCTCCCCATTCTTCGGACAACTCACTGCCGTCCCAGGTGATAGCCAGATCCAAATATTCCACACCGCCGGAATTCCCTTTCCAGGACCAGGCCATATAGCCGATTCCGTTTTCTTCACAATACGACATCACATAAGCTTCCTCTACATCTCCGTCACTGTGAGTATATCCGAATTCGCCCACACAGACGCAAAGATTCTGGTCCAAGGCATAACCCAGATTCTCCCGGATTTTTTCTTCCGTACCGCCTGCACTCCCATACATATGCACCGCAAACATCACATTTCCTAACGGATCGGAAGCAAAAACCGCTGCTCCCGCATCTCCAATGCTTCTGCCATACTGTCCCCAGCCGGCGCTGTCCACCAAAATGGTATGGGCCAGTCCTGCCTCGCGCAGCAGGGGAATAGCCTCCGTATAGGCCTCCTCCCATGTTTTGGATTCACTTTTGCCCTGCCATTCATTGGCAATATTGATGATCACATAGTCCTCTTCTCCAATCAGTACGTCTTTAATATCTATAAAATACTGTGCCGCAGCCAGCAGTGATTCTTTATCCTTATAGCCCGTAGCATCATGTACTTCCAAAATGACGATCATATTCCGCTCCTTGCAGAGGGAAATAATATTCTTTACAGTATCGGCCGAAGTTGCCGTCCACTGCTCCCCATTGGACAAAACAATCCTAACACAGTTGCTGCCGGTAGCCGCAATTCCGTCCAACGCCGTAAAAAGCTTGTCAGAATACCAAGTATGAGCGTGATTGATGCCCCTCATAATAAAGGGATTTCCGTTGGCATCATAGAGTGTGGTGCCGTCCACATAAAATCCCATCTGCTCCCGCAAGGCCTCCACATCGATGTCAACTTCCCGTAAGTCCGACACATCTTCGTTGTCTGCTATCTCCGTTTGGTTTTCTGCTGCTTCCTGTGTATCAGAACCGCTCCCTTGCGCACAAGCTGAAAAACTCAGACCAAATACCAATAGAAGGGCCAATAACAATGATCGGTCTTTTCCTTTTTTCATATCTCTTATTTCCCTCTTTTCCGCATTTTACGATTGTGCTATACTCATTTATGTTGCTTAACGATACTTTACACCATACCCGACCGAAAGGCAAGTCAAATACCATGAAGAATTTAACCGAGGGGAAACCTATTAAACTAATTCTGCTTTTTGCCATCCCGTTATTTATAGGCCAGCTATTCAACCTTTTCTACAGTCTTGTGGATACCCGTATCGTTGGATCCACACTGGGTGAAGATGCATTGGCTGCAGTTGGCGCTACCACCACCGTCAGTGATTTGCTTGTCGGTCTGTTAAACGGCTTTTCAAACGGCTGCGCCATTGTCATATCCACTTATTTTGGCGCCAAAGATGAAAAACATATGAAAAAGGCACTGGGTGGCACGATCGTTCTGGGCATCGGACTTTCTGTGTCTATAAGCGTGCTCTGCCTGCTGTTTTTAAACGGACTGCTGCGCTTCTTAAACATTGACTCCGATATTCTGTCCCAGTCCCGCGCCTACTTAGGTATCATTTTGGCCGGACTGTTAGCCTCCACGCTCTACAATATGTGCGCCGCCGTGCTGCGTGCCATCGGAGATTCCTTTACGCCCCTGTTGTTTTTGATATTAGCATCCTTTTTAAACATCTTTTTAGACTACAGTTTCATCCTGCATCTGCACATGGATGTGGGCGGCGCAGCTTTCGCTACCGTTATCTCTCAGGCGCTTTCGGCGTTTCTTTGTTTTTTCTATATACGCAAAAAATATCCTTCCCTTATCCTGTCCTCTGAGGACTGGCGTATCGGGAAGGAAGTTTATCGTAAATTATTTTCTACCGGTATGTCCATGGGATTCATGGTATCCTTCGTAAATCTTGGCACAGTAGCGCTCCAAACTTCTATCAACACCTTTGGCACAAACATTATCGTAGCCCATACCGGCGCCCGCAAGATCACTTCCATCTTTATGCTGCCCTTTTCCGTATTGGGCACCACGCTGGCAACCTACTGCGGGCAAAATTTGGGAGCGGGCAAGTTTGACCGCCTGCGTATCGGCATCCGGGACACTCTGCTAGTTACCTTCGCCTGGTGCCTGGGCGTTATGATAGCAGCCAACACCGTCTCTCCGCTTCTGGTACGTGCAATTACCGCTTCCGAGGAACAGGAAGTCATTTCCACCGCCACCTTGTATCTGCGCATCAATACGGCCTTTTACTTTGTTCCCGCCATCATCTGCCTTTTCCGTAACAGTATGCAGGGTTTTGGGGACAGTAAAACGCCGATATTCTCCAGTTCCCTGGAACTTATCGGCAAAGTGGCCATTGCCTTTTTGCTGGCTCCGGCCGTAGGTTATGTAGGTATTATTGCCGCAGAACCCATTGTATGGTTCATCATGGTGATTCCCCTCATCGTGAATATGTTACGCAATCCACTTCTGCGCCGAGTTTAATGCGCAATCTCATATACACTTCTGACACCAAAATTCTTGGCATCACCGGAAACAATTTTAACACTGCGGCTGTCAGCATTTAAATCAAAATAGTTGTCGGAGAATTTCGCCTCACCGTCTAAGGGATAGATTTCCACGCTCTTAGCATAAGCTGAGGCGCTTACCGTCAGCACATCGTCTTCTTGCTGCAGCTGCAGATGCGGTTCCATAAAGCGGAAATGCTTGGGCGGTGTAAACAGTGTTGTACTCTCTGAAACCACCTGCCCGTTCTGCACAAAACGATAGCTGATATAAACACCCATTTCATCATATTCGGAGAAATCCAGCTTGGGCAGCCATACCCCGTCAAAGGGCTCCACTTCCACTTCTTCTTTTCCTTCTTTTAGCACAGCGGCATCAGGACTGCGCAACTCCCAATATACCGTACCGGATATTTTCTCCCATGTTTCATTGGCAACGTGCAGCTTTGCCGAAATCTCTATAGGAGCCTTTCGCTCCATGATACAGGAAGGTCTTCCGCTTAACTCCCCCTGCTCCTCACAGGAGAGCAGAATGGGTGCAAACATCTTGGATTCCGCATAGTGCAGGGCTTTCCAGCGTCCGAAATAGTCTATGCTTGCCCAAGAAGCTACCGGCCATATATCATTCAACTGCCAAACCAGCGCTCCCATGCACTGCCCCCTGTAGCGTCTGAAATGCTCTACGCCATAGCGGATTGCTTCCGCCTGCAGCAGCTGGGAAGCATAGAGCAGATGCTCAAAATCCTTGGGATACAGATAGGTCTGGGAAATATATTGCAAAATCTTTCCGTTGGCCGCCCTGTTGCGCTGATGCATCTCCATCACTCTGGAGAAAATATTTCTGTCTTCCGGCTCCGTAAAACCTTCCACCGTCTTCAAACAGGGGAAGGCCTGAAAGCCAAACTCGGACAAATACCGAAAGCGGTACTTCCGATAATCGGTAAAGGGTTTCTCACCATGCCATACATCCCAGTAATGGGTATCTCCCCGATTCTCATCCCAGGGATTATCAAAGTTACCTCCTGAGGAAGGGGACGAGGGCCAATAAAAGGTCTGAGGGTCCTCCCTTTTCACTATTCTGGGAATGATATATTCATAAATTTTTATATAGTCTGCTTTCTGTTTGATAGAGGGTTTCCAAACACCGTCTAAAGTCTGGGTTTCCATCTCGTTATTACCGCACCAGAGCCCCAGACAGGCATGGTGCCTGATACGCCTGATATTCTGCTCTATTTCTTTCGAAATGCTTTCGTCAAAGGCCTCATCCAGCTCGTAAGATGAGCAGGCAAACATGAAATCCTGCCATACTAACAGCCCCAGTTCATCGCAGATATCGTAGAAGTAATCTTCAGGATAGAATCCTCCACCCCATACTCTGATACAGTTGTGATGTGCAGAGGCGGCATCCTCCAACAGCTGCCTGGTTCTTTCCCTGCTGCATCTGCCAAGCAGATTATCTTCCGGAATATAATCCGCCCCCATGGCAAAGATATTCAGACCGTTGATCCTATGGGCAAAACAATTGCCCCATTCATCTTTATGAGTATCCACCGTCACTTTGCGCAGACCGATACGTCTCTCCCAGCTATCCAGTTCTTCTCCCGTTCCATCCGTCAGCACTGCCCTCACCGTATAAAGGGGCTGGCTGCCGTAACCGTTCGGCCACCAAAGTGCCGGATTCTTTACAAGAACAGAACCGTCCTCATCGGGTTCTAATATTTGTCCATCCGGTGTATGTACTGTAATCTGCAGGCTGTTTAAATCGTTTACGGGCACAAGCTCCTCTATCTTGGGAGAAAAACGCAGAGTCACCTGACCTTCTTCATGCTCCTGCCATATATACATCTCCGTGATGCGTGCTTTCCGAATCCCACAGAGATAAACCGGTCGAAAGAGACCTGCATCCGGCAGTCTCGGTCCCCAGTCCCAGCCAAACATACAGTGTGCTTTTCTTAAATGAGGATACCCTTCCATAGCATCATGGCTGCCGCCGGTATAAATCTTCTCATTCTCTTCCTTGATGTATTTTATAGGAGAATGAAGTATTACCTTTAGCTCGTTACTTCCTACATGAAGGAGATTTCCTACCTCATATTCATACCGTAGATGCATATTGTTTGTTGAATCTAAGAGTGCACCGTTTAAATAAATATCCGCCAGAGTATCAATACCCTCAAATACCAACAGCAATCTGTCATATGTAAGCTGCTCTGCTTTTACATCAAACTCTTTTTTATATTCAAAATCATTTTCCATAAGTTCGGTGGCTTTCAGCTCATTGTCCCTATAATAGGGATCCGGCATCAGTCCCTGCTCCAAATACGTACCATAAACGCTTCCGGGTATCTTTGCAGGTACGTAGTCTTTCGGAATGGGATACTCACTTTCTCCCAGCAGCTTTAACTGCCATTCTCCGTTTAAACTGATCTTGTCCATATCTTCTCCCTCATAGTCTGCAGGCACATATTTGCAATATCCTGCAGGCAAGTCATGTGAATATATTTTTTTACACAAGTATCCTGCTTAACAGCTCATCCTCCAAAACCAGCTTCTTTGCCGCTTCCCTATACTGTTCTTCGTGCAGATAGGTATGCCTGTGGGGTTTGATGGAGGGCGCCATATCAATGGCTTTGATAAAATCCGCTTTCTTCATCTGCAGGGTAGCCACATAATCCCAGAAGCCTGTTTCCGTCAGAATCGTATTGACCCTCACATAGCGGTGGTCCTGAACTTTGCTCATAATATAAGTGGCAATGCCCACCTGCACACCATGCAGTTCCGGTACCTCTAATAGCTTATCCAATGCATGGGAGATCAAATGCTCACTGCCGCTGGTGGGAGCGCTGCTTCCTGCGATTTCATTCGCAATGCCGCTCATGGCAAGGGAATCTAACAGTTCCTTTAAAAACAGTTCGTCACCGATACTCTGATAGGGAGTTCTGACAAAGCTGTTCACCGCTTTCTTGGCAATCATCACCGCAAAATCATTTAACTCAGCATAGCCCCGCTCTGCTTCAAAAGCCCAGTCATAGAGAGCGGTGATCTTAGAAATCATATCTCCGATACCGGAATAGATAAACTTCTCCGGTGCCGTGCGGATCACCTGGGTATCTACAATGATACCGTAGGCCAGCTTTGCCGGTACGGAAGCGCGTCTGCCGTCCACGATCAGGGAAGCACTGGAACTGGAAAATCCGTCACTGGAACTGGAGGTCGGAACGCTGATAAAAGGAAGATTCTTTAAAAATGCCGCATACTTACCCGCATCTATTACCTTCCCTCCTCCGATGGATACCACCGCCTTGGTTTTATTCGGCATAGAAAAAGCCAGGGTTATGATATCATCTATATCCACTGAATCCAGTTCTCTGTACTCTAAGACCGTAACGCCTTCTTTCTTGAACGAATCCATAACCTGCATACCGAACAGATCGATCAGTCCGTTGCCAAAATAGATCACAACCTCTGTAAAATCTGCTTCCTTTAAGTAAACGCCCAGCTGCCCGAGCACATCTTTTCCCACTTTCAAAATAGCAGGAATTGCAATACTGTTTCCTTTTTGCATGTACTGCTCTCCTTTTTTTATTTTCTTAAAAACACCTCCCAAAATGCATGATGCCGCATTTTAGGAGGTATTACCACTAACTTCTATTCACATCTATACAACGGCCGCGTTACTCCGCCCTGCCTCCATGGTTTCCATGAACACCTTTTCAATTTCTTCACGATTATCCATGAATACCTGGATAATATCCGGATCAAAATGGGAACCGCTGGAGCTTTGCAAAATATCGTAGGCCTTGTCCAAAGCATAGGCATCCTTATATACCCGCTTACTGGTCAGTGCATCAAACACATCCACCACCGCCATGATCCTGGCACTCAAAGGAATCTGCTCTCCGGCCAAGCGGTAGGGATATCCGCTGCCGTCCCATTTCTCATGGTGATAGAGCGCTATCTCTCCGGCCATTTTCAGATAATCGTCCTCCTCAATATTTGCCATGGTATGGATAATGATCTGATTTCCTTCCAGCGTATGGGTCTTAATAATTTCAAACTCTTCCGGGGTCAACTTTCCCGGCTTATTTAGGATCACATCCGATATCTTGATCTTACCGATATCATGCAGAGGCGCAGCTTTATACATTAGGTTCAGTTCATTCTCAGTCAGCATACTGGCATAACGGGGAAGTTTTGCCAAATGTCCGGCCAGTATTTTGAAATATTCACCGGTCCGCTTGACATGCTGTCCGGTGGAGTCGTCCCTGGACTCTACCAAATCCGCAAAACTTGCAATGATTTGGCTCTGGATATTGATGAGTTTCTGATTGGAAATCCGAAGGGCTCTCTGCTGTTCATACATACCGATGGCATTATCCAGATTGAGCACTAACTTCTGTATCCGCTGTAAACAGGTCCCGAATTGCTCATAGTTGTCATCCTGTACAAATGCCGAGGCATAGCCGCAAATCTCCTGTTGATTATGAAGACAGAAGAAAACAACCGGTTCGCACCTGTTAGAAACCATATCCCAGTCAGGCACCAGTTCTTTTCTGTCTATTTTATCCGTTAGAATTTCGTCCTGTGCCACGAAGAAGCGATTTGCATATACGCTGTCAGTAAAGGGAAGGGTTTCATACAGATGCACAGTCTGCCCATCAGACTCTTTCTGTGAAACCAATTTAAAATCCGTGTTAAAACAGAACCACACATCCTCCCGCACAAATTCTTTCATAGTGGAAAACATTTCATCCAGCTTGTCCAGCTTAACCAGCTGTGTCAGCATATTGGTCATAGAACGGTCGTACTGTACGCTGCTGTCCATGCGTCTATACATATCACTGATCTTTACATTCACTTTGAGCACGGAAGTCTTCTCACAGCCGCAGGATTCGGAAGGGTCAAAAGCATAAGGGAAGAAATACTGTTCCTTCGTCTCTCTCCCACTGCTGCATTCCTCCAGAATGTCATACACAAAGTCCGCAAATTTATCCATATCCCGTCTGCAGGTGCTGAGCCTGGGCACATTGTATTTCTCCTGCTCAATACCGTCAAAACCGGTGACAATAATATCCTCGGGTACGGAAATACCGCGCTCACTTAACATATCACAGGCTATGATCGCCATGGTATCGTTAAGACAGACAATGGCTTCCGGCAAATCTTCAGGGTCCTTTAAAAACTCCTCCATAACTTTGACAGTAGCATCTCCCCAGAACATACCGTAGCCTAACCGGCGTTCCTCAAAGGGAATCCCATATTGGAGAAGCACCTCCTTATAGATGCCGGTTCTTCTGTCGGAAATATAGTTCCCCTCGATGCCGGAGATACAATTTACCTTTTTTACATGGTGTTCTTCCATCAAATGTATCATCAGATGGCGAAAAGCATCACTTTCATCGAAATTGACATGAATGGCGCCTTCCCGCCTTTCATCGTCGTCTATGACGATGACCGGTTTGCCATGTTGCCTGGCCCAACCCACAATATCATCGATGACGGAAAACTTTTTCATGCTTCTAGCGTAGATGATCACAACTTCAACCAAATCGTAGGGCAATAGCCTAAATATACCCGCCTCACCGTTATCAAAAGGCGTATCGAAGTACATATCCGTACAGCTGCTGAAAATAAAAGTCTTCCAGCCGTTTTTTTTCAAAAGACTGTTCAACGGATATATCATACTCTGGATATCATCTTTTTGAATTTCCGCAACACAGAGCGCTGCAATTTTCTGACCATGAATCATACGTTACACCTTTACAGACAGATTACCAGCTGCGCAAAATCTGCCCCTGCAGAATACGCTTTAAAAGAAATACTAGTTTTATCATAGCATACTTATCAGATTTAAGCAAATTAAATTATGTAAGAAGTATTTTGCGTTTCCGCAGTTCTTCCCGCCTCCTAGAGATTGTGACACAGACTGATCACCAGTACATCCGAAACCGAAGGGTTTTTCACAAAATAGTTTGTGGTTTCCACCCGGCGGTAAACACCGTCATCCCCCAACTGTCTGGTCACCAGCCGTACAAAAGGTTCTCCCGCTTCATATGCCTTCAACTGATTTTCAATACTGAAGGTTGTCCGAAAAGCCTCACTGTCTTCCGGGTGCATACTAGCCGCACCATGGCCGATCAGCTCCTCGAAAACGCCTGTAGAAGGGCAGGTTGTGGCAGAAAAATTCTCATAGGCCATCATATAATAACTATTACGTGTCAGATTGGAGAAAATCACCAACGGATAAGCTTGGAACACTGCTTCCAACAGCAAATTCGTAGCACTGGAGGGCGCTTGAATTGTCAAAATATCCTCCGTCTCCTGCAGCTTGGTCTGGTTGGTGCAGGCCTCCAAAAATTCCTGCTCCGGCATGGGCTTGGCAAAGAAAAATCCCTGTATCTTCTTACAGCTGCAGGTGCGCAGAAAGCCCAGCTGCTCCCTGGTTTCCACACCCTCAGCTACTGTGGTCAGCTTCAGACGATGGGAAAAATAGAATATACTTTCCAGCACAATGCGCTCTTTCTCGTCTTCACAATTCCTGCTTAAGAGGGCTTTGTCTATTTTCAAAGTATCCACCGCAATATCCTTCACAAAGCTAAGGGAGGAAAGACCGCTTCCAAAATCATCAATAGCCACACAGAAGCCCGCCGCACGGACATCCCGTATCCATTTTTCAATGCTGTCGGCCTGATCCACAAAAGCGGATTCGGTGATTTCCACCTCGATGTAAGCATGGTCCACACCATAGCTATCCACTTCTCTGCAAAGTCTTCTCACAAAATCTTCTTCAAATACATGCATGCGGGAAAAATTGACGGAAATGGGTACCATCGCAATTCCCCGCTCCTTCTGCTTTTTTAAAAGGGCACATACTTCTTTTAGTATGTACCAGTCCAGTGCAAGAATTTCATCCCCCTTCTCCAAAGCCGGCACAAAATCGGCGGGCGGTACCAGAGTACCGTCCGGCTTTACCCAGCGCGCCAATGCTTCTGCGCTCACCAGTCTGTTGGTGATGGCATCGTACTGAGGCTGGTAGTAGGCCTTAAATTCCCGGCGTTGCAGTGCCTCCACAATTGCTGCTACGTCCATCTTTCTCTCCATGCTCCTTTCTCTACCGGATCGACTTTATCTTTGAAACTTTCTTTCGCGCTATCTTATCCTGATACATTTCCTCATCCGCCCTTCGCAAAATATCCTCATAAGAAGTATCTCCCTCACGGCAGGACGAATATCCGCCGGCAATTTCCACCAACACATCCGGTCCTTGTTCATTATACTCACGCATCAGGCTTTCCAATTTCGCTTTCAGGGTTGCCAACTCTTCCGGAGTACGGGCAATCTCTATGGCAATGAACTCATCACCGCCGGTTCTGAACAATTGTTCAAACACCTGACTTAACATCTTTACTGCCTGACAGATCAGTGTATCTCCACAGGCGTGACCAAAAGTATCATTATAGTATTTTAGATTATTGATATCCAAGGAAAAAAGTGAAAGTCTATTCAAGGGAATGTTACGGATTTCATAGTTAAAAGCCGATCTGTTCTTCACACCCGTAAGACTATCCGTAAAGGCAATTTTCCTCAATATTTTTGACTGTTTTGCCTCTGCAAGGCCGGTGATGATTCTGCCCAGACTGTCATATATGGTAACCAGCAGATAGAAACTGATCCCCAGCTTGGCAATCGTTGTGCTTACACCTTTTACCGGGCTTAAAAAATACAGCACCGCATTGATCAAAATACAGATCAGCATGACAATAAAAGCCCATTCCAGACGCTTGTTTCCCTGCCTGTTCCTGTTTCTAAACAGACAGGCTATTACAATCACCATCTCCAAACCGGAGAGCATTAAAAACACACTCAGAGTTTCGGTAAATTCCGCTATACCGAACAACTGTAATACAGTCAGAACCAATCCCATTATCACATGACACCAGAAGAGAAAGGTAAATTTCAGCGTTTCCGTTATCGTTTCCAGATAGCACATGAACAACAGCGGCAGCATATATAGGAAAAAATAATAGGCAAAATATTGTCCTGCCCCATACGGAAAGAGCATTTGATTAAAGAACAGGCTGTCAATCGACCAAAAGGCAAAACAGATACTTAAAAGCCCAAGATACAAACTACTCCCGTGATTCATTTGGTTTTTTATCTGCAGGATAGAGATAATACATAAGATGATTCCCAATGCAAGGATTGCCAGATTCACTATCATATCGGGGATTTCTCTTTTTAAAAGCATAGTAATGACAGCCCCGGAACTTCCCAATATCATATCGATTTCGGAGGTAAATTTATAATCATAGACATATTGAATATTTATAGTTAAAATCCCGCCTTGTGCGTCTGCCGGAACCGTTATGATATGCCACAACGAAGCCGGACTTTTTAAAAATTTGTAAGAGTGACCGAAATGATAGATTGTGTTGCCGTCTACTTCCGCGTCCACAAAGGAATCGTAGACAAAAAATCCTACTGCTTTACCCAGCATATCCTCCGTTATCTCACGACTGAATACAACCGTATTAGAGCTTTCTTCCGTTTCTACCATCCAGCCCTCACTAAAATCCATCGGGACATCGAGCTGCATCATATCCGGCTGAATCTTGCATAGGAGAACGATCATAAATATCAGAAAAACTGCAAGAATTACGAGCAGGGCATAATTGCGCTTTTGTTTCTTAATCGGCATCATCCAATCTCCATTCATAATGCGATACAAAATTTCATCTTTTAAAACTCATTTCCGGGAAATTTAGGGATTCCATCAAATCCCACCTGCAGTTCCGCATCTGTAGGAATATGATCGTTCATTTCACCGTTGTGGAATTTCTCATATGCTACCATATCGAAGTAACCCGTACCGGTAAGACCGAAGAGAATGGTCTTTTCCTCACCGGTTTCCTTGCACTTAAGCGCCTCATCAATTGCCGCACGGATAGCGTGGGAGCTTTCCGGTGCCGGAAGGATGCCTTCCACTCTGGCAAACATCTCGGCCGCTTCAAATACGGCTGTCTGTTCTACCGCTTTCGCCTCCATAAATCCGTCATGATATAGCTGTGAAAGCACGGTACTCATACCGTGGAAACGTAAGCCGCCCGCATGGTTCGGTGAAGGAATGAAGCCACTGCCCAGCGTATACATTTTTGCCAACGGACAGATCATACCGGTGTCGCAGAAATCGTAAGCAAATTTACCTCTGGTGAAGCTGGGGCAGGATGCCGGCTCTACGGCAATAATACGATAATCCTTCTCACCTCTCAGCTTTTCTCCCATAAACGGTGCGATCAGACCGCCCAGATTGGAACCGCCACCGGCACATCCGATAATGATATCCGGCGTAATTCCGTATTTGTCCATGGCAATCTTGGACTCTAGGCCGATTACGGACTGGTGCAGGAGCACCTGATTTAACACACTGCCGAGTACATAACGGTAACCATCATTTGTAGTTGCCACTTCAACCGCTTCCGAAATCGCACATCCCAAACTGCCCGTGGTGCCCGGATGCTCTGCGAGAATCTTGCGGCCCACATTGGTTGAGTCAGAGGGTGAGGGCGTTACGGAAGCACCGTAGGTTCTCATCACTTCACGGCGGAAAGGCTTCTGCTCATAGGAAACCTTTACCATATATACCTTACAATCCAACCCCAAATATGCACATGCCATGGAAAGCGCCGTACCCCATTGACCTGCTCCGGTTTCCGTGGTCACACCCTTTAATCCCTGCTTTTTCGCATAATATGCCTGTGCGATCGCAGAGTTTAGCTTGTGGCTGCCACTGGTATTGTTGCCTTCAAATTTGTAGTAAATCTTCGCCGGAGTCTGCAGCTTTTCTTCCAAGCAGTAGGCACGCACTAACGGCGAAGGACGGTACATCTTATAGAAATTGCGGATTTCTTCAGGTATCTCAATAAATGCTGTATTATCGTCCAGTTCCTGTGCAACCAGATCATCACAGAATACACCACTTAATTCTTCAAAGGTCATTGGCTTTAAGGTTCCGGGATTTAACAGTGGCGCCGGCTTTACTTTCATATCCGCGCGCATATTGTACCATGATTTCGGCATCTCACTTTCTTCCAGATAAATTTTGTAAGGGATTTTCTCTTCCTGATTCATTACTTTGCCTCCTTAAAATTGAATAATATTAAGATATGACTGCTGAGACGCAAAAATAAAAAACTCTCATCTCTGCAATTGTTCTGCAGGGACAAGAGTAAAACTCCTGCGGTGCTACCCGGCTTGGTACATACATACCCTCTCAGCGCATCACAAAGGGTACTTACTCTCCTTCATAGGTTTTATAGGTATATATATATCACTTTACCGGAAATAAGTCAATGAGTTTTCTATTTCGGAGTTCGTCCGTTTTCTCCATACCTGCATTATGAATCCCTGCCCGTTCCCCAGGCAATGCTGTTTTTTCCCTTCATTAAAGCCTGTATCACTGTAGGATAATTCCACTCATATGTCCTCCGGTTAATATACGCATGATTCTCACCGCCTACGTTACCATTGGCACCATTATCCCAAAGTATAATGGGAATGCCGTAAGCAGCCGCCTTGCTGCCCATATAATAAGCCCATTTCTCCCGTTCCGCCGTATTGTCCTGATTGGTCGCGCCGGTCTCCCCGATCACTACTGGAATCCCATTATTTAAAAATATGGTCTGCAAATTGCAAAATAGATGATCTATCTCTCCGGTACAGGCAGGATCCTCAGGATTAAAATCCTTCCTGGCATCACTCAAGCAAAAATCATAGGGAGAATAACAGTGCACCGAAATAATGATATTATCGGCAGCTTCTCCGTTCACCGTAGGAATGGATATGGATTCCAATACAGTCAAAGAACCGGATGCCGCGTAACCCGGGATCATCAGACAGCGGTCTTGATTGTATCCTGTTTCAGAGCTGCGTATTGTATTTACAAAGACTTGATTTAAGTAATTAACTGCCGCATATGCTTCCGGTTTACCGCTCCATTCTAAATCCGTGCCTACCATTCTAGGTTCATTCATCCCCTCAAATATCAAATGCTGGTCATATGCCCCAAAAAATTCTGCAAGCTGGCTCCAGATGGCAGAAAGCTCTATTCCCAGGTCTTCATAATTCTCAGCCAGTTCCGGTACATTCAGCCATTCCTCATGATGTACATTGAGGATCACAAACATATCTTCTTCATAAGCATAATCCACAATCGTCTTAATACGATCCAAAAAAGCCTGATCTATGGTATAGGTGCCGTCCTTAGACAAATGCCTGTACCATGTTACGGGAATCCGGATTGTGGTAAAACCGGCTTCCTTTACTGCATGGATCAATTCCTTTTCAACTACGGGATTCCCCCAGGATTGTTCCTGACTTAGAACATTCTGCTCATTACCGCCCGTGGCGTCAAAAGTATTGCCCAAATTCCATCCGATCCCCATCTGTGCCACAATTTCCTCTGCTGTGTAAACTCCGGATTCTTTTGTATTGGTATTTAAAGGACGTTTATAGCAAAAAAAACATATTAATCCGGCAAAAAACACAGAAACTATAATTCCTAAAATCCATTTTTCTTTCTCACGTAATTTTTTCATTTTGCTTCCCCACACAATATTTCCAGCGCTCTATATAATACTCTTTTACTAAAGAATACGATCTATGTCAACTTTTAATTTTGAACATTTTCTATGTATTTGTTGTTGACATAGTTTTCAAAACTATATATAATAGGCGCATATATGTAGTTATCAAAACTATGTACAAAAGATTATAAAACGAGGTAATGCGGTATGAGATATAAAGTTGTTGCGGATTCATCTGCCAATGTATATGAACGAGATGGTATGGATTATACAAGTGTTCCGTTAAAAATAGTAACTTCCGAGAAAGAGTATTCCGATGTAAAAGGAACAGATATTGCCGAAATGGTCACCTATCTGCAAGGTTATAAAGGTAAATCCGGTACCTCCTGCCCGAATGTTCACGATTGGCTGGAAGCATTCGGAGACGCAGATCTTGTTCTGGGCGTTACCATTACCAGTAATCTCTCCGGCAGCTATGCTTCCGCTATGCAGGCAAAGGCAGAGTACGAAGAATCTCATCCCGGTGCCAAAGTACATATTGTGGATTCCTTATCCGCAGGTCCGGAACTGGAGCTGATCATCGAAAAAATGGAAGAGGTTTTAGAAACCGGGAAATCTTTTGATGAAATGACACAGGAGATTGCAGAGTACTGTAGACACAGCCACTTACTCTTTGCTTTAAAACATCTGGACAATCTGGCCAGAAACGGCCGAGTAAATCCTGCTATAGCTAAACTGGCAGGCATTCTGGGTATCCGGGTCATCGGAAAAGCAAGCGATGAAGGAACCTTGCAGCAGTTACATAAATGTCGGGGCGAATCCCAATCCGTATCCTGTATTTTTAACGAAATGAAAAAACATGGCTATGACGGCGGAAAGGTCCGGATTGCTCACTGCTTCAATCCTCAGATGGCACAGAGCCTTTCCGATACCATTCATCAGTACTATCCCCTTGCTGACGTGCGCATCTGCCCCTGTACTGCTCTCTGCAGCTTCTATGCAGAAGAAGGCGGCCTGATGATCGGGTATGAGGGATAGGATTACTAACCCTATCTTCTCTGCAGGCAAAACGGCAGTTCCAGCCCATTACTTTCCAATAATTCCTTATTTGTAAGGATATCTTTCGTTGGTCCATCGCATACGATCCTGCCGCCCTGCATCAGAATGGTTCTCCCGCAGGTATCCAAGATCAGATCCAAGTCATGGGATGCAATGATCTTTAGATGATCAAAAGAATTTAAAATATGAATCAGATTTCTCCTGTTTTTCGGATCGAGGGCAATGGACGGCTCATCCATCAGGATAATGTCCGGTATCATAGATAAAATGGTAGCTATGGAAACCAATTTTTTCTCACCACCGGACATCTTATAGATCTGCTTATCTTTCAAATGCTCTATGCCTGTCAGCCGCAGAGCCTGCTCCACCCTTCTTGCCACCTCACTCTCCGGCAATCCATAATTTCTCGGTGCAAACGCAATATCCTCATACACAGTATTCATAAAAAGCTGACTGTCCGAATCTTGAAATACATACCCTATCTTAGACCGTATATGTGGCAGAGTACTTTTTTGTACCGGTATATCCTCTATCCGGATGGAGCCATCAAAATCCGTGTAGAGACCCACCAGCAATTTTAAAAGGGTAGATTTCCCCACCCCATTAGCACCGATCAGACCAATAGCATCCGACTCCGCCGCATGAAACGATATCTGCGTCAGGATTTCTTTTTCTTTCTCATATGCAAAAGTCACATCTTCTACATCGATATGTATATGGCTCATGCCAACATCCCTCCAATCAGATTCCCAATGATCCACATGACAGGATACATTCGGAACAGCAAAATCATACTCGCCCAAAATAAGAAATATATCATATCATGCCACCGAAATGCGATTCTCTCCCGCATATGCATAAAATCACCTTGATAGCCCCTCAGCAGCATGTTCTCGTACACATTGTTTGCCCGATCCATGCTGCGTAAGAGTAACTGGCCTGTCAAAGATCCCCATACCTTGAATTGCACTCCTTTTTGCCCCGGTGCACGCAGGGAGTATGCCTGTGTGATACGATTCACTTCCTCCAATAATACCGTAATGTATCGGTAAGTCAGCAGAAACTGCGTTATCATCACCTTGGGTATATGCAGCAGGCGGAGCGCATAGCAGAGTTTCTCTATAGAAGTTGTGGCAATCAAAAGATAAGATGCCAACACACTGAAGATGCCTTTGATAATCAATGTGATCATGGACAGCACACCTGCACTGATCTCTGTTCCGGCAATCAACACTGTATTTTTGTCTAACAAAGGATTCAGAATGCCTATTAGACAAACAAACGGCAAAACTACACGCAATCGCCTGAGACTATCCCAAAATGATAACTCGGACAGCATGAAAACAGCGATCGGATATATTACCATTCCCGCCAGTCCTATCACATCATATTTCGGAAAGGATACCACAGCCAGAATATAAACTACAGTTATGATAAGCTTAACCAGCGGATGAATCCGATTCACCCACCGGTCTTTTGAGGCTAATGCATCAATTGCATGTATTTCATAAATCGCATTATTTATTTTACTCATGCCTTTTTTTCTTTCTAAAAAACTTAAATATATAACATATACCCACACATACGATCACGACTACCAGACCGCCTACAATACCGGAAAAGGCAGTTCCGAGCTCGGACTCGGAGCCTTTAAACCCATAGTCCGGCAACAGGGAGGTGAATTCCTGCACGGAACCCGCTGCCTTCTGTATCTCTCCCGTTGCTTCCAGTTGTGTGGTTCCGGTCAATCTTTCAATAGACCATTCCAACCCATCAGGATAAGAAGATGCTGTCAAAGACAACACCCCACCTATCAGCACAGACGTTGCCGCCAGAATCACCAAGGTGTTTTTAAAAGAAAATCTGCCATCTTTTCTCTCTGTTTCACAATGACAAAAAAGCAGTTCCGGTCTGGCTTCATACACAAATAACAAAACAGCCGCCGTAATCAAACCTTCCACAAAACCAATGGCCAGATGAATGGGCAGCATTGCCGCAATAAACGTTACAAAGGGCAGTTCCGTGATTCCGGAAACAAAGGTTTCCACCGCTACACTGAATGCTCCTAACTGCAGGGTCAGTACGCATCCTATAATGGATGCCGCCGTAATCTTTGTTTTTGACACCCCACTCCTCATCATAGGTTTCCATATCAACAAAGCGCCAATAAAACACCCATAAAAGGCCATATTCCAAATATTACATCCAAGAGCTAACAATCCCCCGTCACCAAAAAGCAGACATTGAACGAAAAGTACCCCTATCATAGCCATAAAACCCGCATAGGGACCAAGCAGCGCTGAGAGCAGCATGCCTCCGCATAAATGCCCGCTGGATCCGGTTCCGGGAACGGTAAAATTAATCATCTGCGCAGCAAAAACAAAAGCACCCATTACTCCCATAACCGGTACTTTCTTAGTGTCCGTATCCAATCTTACTTGTTTTATCGAATAGGCTGCGGCTGTAGTGGAGCAGATATATAAAGTACCTGCCACAGCAGGAGCAACCAGTGCGTCTGCCATATGCATAACTTATTCCTCCCGGCATTATCACCCATAAACTGATACCGCTTATAATGTTATCATAATGCGGCATCTATACAAGCCCCCCGGGGGGATTTTGCCTTTACAAAGATATAAAGTCAGCGTATACTACAAACCATAAAAGGAGTTCACACTATGAAAAAACAAAATCATTCCCACAAACATGTTCATACACATGAAGATAAACATGAGCATACCCATAGTCATGCCCATACCAAAGCTGTTCTAAACCGCCTTTCCCGCGCCATCGGTCATCTGGAATCCATTAAGACAATGGTTGAGAGCGGCAGGGACTGCAGCGAGGTACTCATTCAACTCTCCGCAGTCAAAGCCGCTCTCAATAATACAGGTAAGATCATACTAAAAGATCACATGGAACACTGCATCGTGGATGCTGTGGAAAAGGGTGATCAGGATGCCATTCAGGATTTGGAAAAAGCCATTGACAGATTTATGAAATAGTCTTTCCGTCTATTCTCCTTTTTTCTTGATATGGTTACCGATGATCTCGGAAACATCATTGATAGTGATAAAAGCGCTTGCATCCGCTTCCTTGATCAGTCTTTTCAATTCGTACACTTCCAGACGGTTCAATACACAGTAGAGAACGACCTTCTTTCCGCTGATCAATCCCTCTCCCTCCAAAATGGTCACGGTCCGTCCCATCTCTTTATAGATCATATCTGCGATGTCTCTGCCTTCATTTGTAATGATCATAGCCGCCTTGGCCTGATTCATTCCGTTTTCTACAAGATCCAATACTTTTGACGTGATATAATAGGTAAGCAGACTGTACATTGCCCTGTCGAAACCAAACAGCCGTCCGGCTATGGAAAAAATCACGACATTGAAGAGCAATACGGTTCTTCCTACAGGAAAATTGAATTTACGGTTTAACAGAATGGCCACCGTCTCCGTACCGTCCAGACATCCGCCGAAATGGATCACTATCCCCACACCGATTCCGAGAATGATACCGCCGAAACAGACTGCAAGAAGTGAATCTTCCGTCATATTCACCAGAGGTGCAAACACTTCCAAAAAACTGGAGAATGCCATCATGGAAAAGCCTGCCTTAATTAGAAACTCCCTGCCTAATACCCTATATCCAACGATCAGGAAGGGAATATTAAACAGCACCGTAAGTAAGCTCAGTCTGATATTTGTCAGATTATTTACCATGATACTGATTCCGACCACGCCGCCGTCCAAAATAGTGCATGGTACCAAAAACTCTTCAATCGCAAATGCTGCTATCGCTGCTCCCACCGCCAGCATCAGGTATTCCCATAAAAGCTTAAATACTGTCTGCACAAAATTGGTATTCTTTTGTTTGGTCTCAATATTCTTATTCGTTTCAGCCAAAATACATATTCCTTTCCTTCCATATTTCCTCTGTTTTTAAGCTATCATAATTCGATAGGATAATCAATAATTTTAAAAAATTCACAGGATTTTTATTGATTTTATTCGGGTATCATGTATAATATCATACAGGGAAGCAGGTGTTGCTTCTTTAACGTAATGTGTAATACCTGCAATTCGCGGGACTTACATATCATAAACACACAAAATATGAAAGAAAAGAGGTAAAGTGTAAGATGGCAGTAATCGATTTAACCAAGTATGGCATTACCGGAACCACAGATATTGTGTACAACCCTTCTTATGATCTGTTGTTTGAAGAAGAGACAAAATCTGATCTGGTAGGCTATGAAAAAGGACAGGTAAGTGAGCTGGGTGCAGTTAATGTAATGACCGGTATTTATACAGGTCGTTCCCCTCAAGATAAGTACATTGTTATGGATGCGAACTCCAAGGACACCGTATGGTGGACCTCTGCTGAGTACAAGAACGACAACCATCCCATGACCGAGGAAGCCTGGGCAGTTGTTAAGGATATTGCTAAGAAGGAGCTCTCCAACAAGAGACTGTTCGTTGTAGACGCATTCTGCGGTGCCAACAAAGATACCCGTATGGCAGTGCGTTTCATCGTTGAGGTTGCTTGGCAGGCTCATTTTGTAAAGAACATGTTCATCCAGCCCTCTGAAGAAGAGCTGAAGAACTTTGAGCCCGATTTCGTTGTTTACAACGCTTCTAAGGCAAAGGTAGAAAACTTTAAGGAGCTGGGTCTGAATTCCGAGACCTGCGTTGCCTTCAACATCACCAGCCGTGAGCAGGTTATCGTAAACACCTGGTACGGCGGAGAAATGAAGAAGGGTATGTTCTCCATGATGAACTACTATCTGCCTCTTAAGGGCATTGCTTCCATGCACTGCTC
>JAFLSX010000059.1 GCA_022510705.1 Lachnospiraceae bacterium | reverse complement strand
CCGTGATGATCAAGGAAATGGAGAGTCGGGCCAAAGAAGAAGCAGACAAAAAGGCTAAGGAATATGTTGTGAATGCAATTCAGAGATGTGCAGCGGATCATGTTTCTGAAACTACTATTTCCGTAGTCCAGCTTCCGAACGATGAGATGAAGGGACGTATCATTGGTCGAGAAGGACGTAACATCCGTACCTTGGAAACCATGACCGGTGTAGACTTGATTATCGACGATACGCCCGAGGCAGTGATTCTGTCGGGATTTGACCCCATCCGTCGTGAGGTGGCAAGAATTGCCCTTGAAAAATTGATCGTAGATGGACGTATCCATCCTGCCAGAATTGAAGAAATGGTAGAAAAGGCGCAAAAAGAAGTAGAAGTAATGATCAAAGAGGAGGGTGAAGCCGCTACTCTGGAGGTAGGCGTACACGGTATTCATCCCGAGCTTGTAAGATTACTTGGTAAGATGAAGTTTAGAACCAGTTACGGTCAGAATGCTTTGAAGCATTCCGTCGAGGTTGCACAGTTGTCCGGTTTGCTGGCAGCGGAAATGGGCCTGGATGTCCGTCTGGCAAAGCGAGCAGGCTTACTGCATGATATTGGTAAAGCAGTCGACCATGAAATGGAAGGCTCCCATATCCAATTAGGTTCTGAACTCTGCAGAAAGTATAAGGAGAATACGGTTGTTATTAATGCCGTTGAATCCCACCACGGTGACGTGGAAGCTACATCCCTGATTGCATGTATTGTACAAGCTGCTGATACAATATCCGCTGCAAGACCGGGCGCTAGAAGGGAAACATTGGAAACCTACACTAGCAGATTAAGACAATTAGAAGAAATCACAAACAATTTCAAAGGTGTTGAAAAATCTTTTGCTATTCAGGCTGGTAGGGAAGTTCGCGTTATGGTAGTTCCTGAGCAGATTTCTGATGCTGACATGGTGGTTATGGCCAGAGATATTTCTAAGCAGATTGAAGCTGAATTGGAATATCCCGGACAGATTAAGGTCAATGTCATCCGTGAAAGCCGCGTAATCGACTACGCTAAGTAAGTGAAAAAGTAAGAGAGGCTGTTTACAAGTCGGAAAACCGATTGTAAACGGCCTTTTTAATTTCAAAAAATATAAAAAGCCCCTTGTGTTAGTCGGTATGTTATAGTAGAATATACAGGATGATAAAATGTATGATTGTATACAATGATTCAATCAAGGATGGTGACTAAGATGAAATCGTACAGAGAGATGAACAAAGAAGAGCTTACAACGCTAAAAGCGGAGTTGGAACAGGCTTATGAAGATGCGAAAGCAAAGGGACTAAAGCTGGATATGTCCAGAGGAAAGCCCTCAGCCAGCCAGCTGGATATGTGTATGCCCATTATGGATGCACTGGATGCAAAATCGGTGTTGAAAACAGAAGCCGGTATGGATTGCAGAAACTATGGTCTTATGGACGGTATTCCCGAGGCAAAGGCGCTGATGGGAGAAATGATGGGTGTACCTGCCGATAAAGTGATCGTTTGTGGCAATGCCAGTCTGACTATTATGTATGACACCGTATCTCGTTCCATGACGCACGGTGTATGTGGAAGTACCCCTTGGTGTAAGCTGGAGAAGGTAAAATTTCTTTGCCCGGCACCCGGCTATGACAGACATTTTGCGGTTACACAGCATTTTGGGATAGAGATGATTACCATTCCCATGACGCCCACCGGTCCCGATATGGATCTGGTAGAGAAATATGTCAGTGAAGATGCCGGTGTGAAAGGCATTTGGTGTGTGCCCAAATATTCCAATCCCCAGGGTATTACATATTCCGCAGAAACCGTAAAGCGCTTTGCGGCTCTGAAACCTGCGGCAGAGGATTTCAGGATTTTCTGGGACAATGCTTATGTGATTCATGATCTGTATGAGAATGAGCAGGATGAGCTGCTTGAAATCTTAAGTGAATGCGAAAAGGCCGGTAATCCGGATATGGTTTATGAATTTGCTTCCACTTCAAAGGTTAGCTTTGCCGGCGCCGGTATTTCGGCGGTGGCTGCTTCCGAGAAGAATTTGGAGTTCATGAGAAAAACCCTGACGCTGCAGACCATCGGCTTTGACAAAGTAAATCAGCTCCGCCATGTGAAGTATTTTAAAAACCTGGAAGGACTGAAGGCACAGATGAAAAAACATGCGGATATCATGCGGCCTAAGTTTGAGGCAGTGCTTTCCATTCTGGATCAGGAGCTTAGCGGACTGGGTATTGCGGAGTGGACCAGACCCAGGGGAGGTTATTTTATTTCCTTTGAGGCACTGGAAGGCTGTGCCAAGCGGATTGTAGCAAAATGTAAGGAAGCCGGAGTGGTATTGACCGGTGCAGGTGCAACCTATCCTTATGGCAAGGACCCGCAGGATACCAATATCCGTATAGCACCTTCTTTCCCCACACCGGAGGAGATGGCTCAGGCGGCAGAATTGTTCGTGTTATGCGTAAAACTGGTGAGCGTGGAGAAATTGCTGGAGGCGTAATATGGCGGAAGAATTTAAACGATTGAGCAGGGACCTGGTACAGAAGGGCGCTATTATAGATTACTATCAGGATACGGTACAGGTACCAAACGGCAATGTAGTGAAGTGGGATTTTATCGGACATAAGGGAGCGGCGGCAGTTGTGCCGGTCAGAGAAGACGGCAGACTGTTAATGGTGCGCCAGTACAGAAATGCATTGGACCGCTATACCTTGGAAGTGCCGGCCGGCGGATTGAATACCGCAGATGAGCCCACCGAAACGGCTGCAGCCCGGGAATTGGAAGAAGAAACGGGATATCGCTGCAAAAATCTGGAACTGCTTATCAGCATTCGTACCACGGTAGCTTTCTGTAATGAAAAGATAGATATCTATGTGGCAAGGAATCTGGAAAAAGGGCAGCAGCATCTGGATGAGGATGAATTTATCAATGTGGAGGCGTATACGGTGGAGGAACTGATGGAGAAAATATACGATTGCACCATTCAGGATGCCAAGACCATTTGTGCCATTATGGCCTATGCACATAAGTATCTGCCAAAATAAAATAGGCCTGTCATAAAAGCATGCTGAAATATCATACAATAGAGCGTAAATGCTTTAGAAACGGATACGGAGGGTGCAGATGGGCAGATTAATAAAACCAAGAACAAAGCAGAGCCGTTTGATTTTGGGAGTCACTTTAATGGGATTCCTTTTGGGGCTTGTGCTGATGAATGCAGGAAAAAAAGTATTGTTGGAAAACACCGGACTGCTGAGCGAAAATATGCTCTACATAGTAAAGTATGCACCGATGGACAGCAATGCTTTTTTTCTTTATGTGCTGCAAAAAAGACTGGGCTATGCCTTGATTCTGGCTGTTCTTTCCACAACCTGGCTGGGGCTGGCAGCTGTTTGGACCTGCGCCGCCTGGCTGGGGATTTCCTTTGGAATGTTAGTAATGGCATCTCTGCTGCGATATGGCCTAAAAGGGATTCTATTGATAGCGGTTGGTATCTTTCCCCAAATCTTTGTCTATTTTCCCGCCGCTATTTTACTATTGCTGTGGAGTTATGAATTTTGCATCACGATTTATTTCCCGGATAAAATACAGACAAGCGCTCTGCTGCACGGAGAGATGGGCGGAAAATATGCGCTGCTGCGCAATCAGGCAGTAAAATTTGTACTGCTTTTGGGAGTTGTCATAATAGGATGTATTTTGGAGAGTTATGTCAACCCCAAATTAGTGCTAAATTTATTAAAAGTTTTTTAAGATTTTTTTAACAAAGGATTGCATTTCCGTCCTTTTATGCTTATAATAAAGTTCCGATGACTAAAATCGGGAGAGATGTATTGGTATAAGGGGAAAGGGCAGTTGATGGAGAGAGAGATAGAGACCTTTATCACTTATTTACATAATGTCAAGAAAAAATCGGAAAATACCATAATGTCTTACAGACGGGATTTATATAAGCTGAAAGGTTTCTTAGAGGAACTGGATGTAAAGAAGGTGCAGAATATATCACAGACCAATTTGAATTCCTATGTACTGTATCTGGAGAAGAACCATTTTGCGCCTGCCACCATTTCCAGAAATATTGCGTCCATCAAAGGCTTTTATCATTTTCTTCTCAGGGAACATTTGGTAAATGAGGATATTTCCGAAATATTGAAAGCTCCGAAATTGGAGAAAAAACTGCCGGAGATCATGACGGTAGCCGATGTGGACAAGCTGTTGTCTCAGCCTGCGGGCAATACCCCCAAAGAACTGCGGGATAAAGCTATGCTGGAGCTGTTGTATGCTACGGGGATACGTGTATCGGAGTTGATTTCCTTAAAACTCTCGGATATAAATCTGAAAATGGGATTCGTGGTATGTAATGATAATGGGAGAGAGAGGGTGATACCTTTTGGCAATACAGCCAGAAACGCTCTGCTTGCCTATCTGGAGCATGCGCGCGATACCATGATTTTACACGATGACGAAAAATACCTGTTTGTAAACTGTTCGGGAAAGCCCATGAGCCGTCAGGGATTCTGGAAACTGTTAAAATTCTATGCTGCCAAAGCGGGAATTACTTATGCAATTACACCCCATACGCTCCGCCATTCTTTTGCGGCCCATTTGGTGGAAAACGGAGCGGATTTACACAGCGTACAAGAGATGCTGGGACATTCGGATATTTCCACCACCCAGATATATGCTAACAAAACCCATAATCGAATTCGTGAAGTATACACAAAATCTCACCCCAGGGGGTGAGATGCTCATCCGCGAGGATGAGCTTGCTTACCTAAGAAATGAAAAAGGCTCACCCTCCGGGGTGAGCCTTTTTGAAGAATCCCAAAGAATTCTTTGGGATTCTTTATTCGTAATCTGCAATATCATAGATCAGTTTTTCACTGTCGGCCCAGCCTAAGCAGGGATCGGTAATGGATTTGCCGTAGATACCTTCGCCGATTTTCTGGCAGCCTTCTTCCAAATAACTTTCGATCATAACGCCCTTGACTAAACTGTGAATGTCGGGGCTTAATTTTCTGCTGTGCATCACCTCTTTGACAATCCGAATCTGCTGTTTGAACTCCTTGTTGGAGTTGGAGTGGTTGGCATCGATAATGCAGGCGGGATTCTTTAAATCCCTCTCGTTGTACAGAGTGAGCAGGGTGTTTAAATCCTCATAGTGGTAGTTGGGAAGATTCCGGCCGTATTTGTTGGTGGCACCGCGCAGTACGGTATGAGCCAGATCGTTGCCGGAGGTATTTACTTCCCATCCCCTGTAAATAAAGGAATGAGGGTGCTGTGCCGCATAGACGGAATTTAACATAACGGAGAAATCTCCGCTGGTAGGATTCTTCATGCCGGCAGGTACGTCAAAACCGCTGCAGGCCAGACGGTGCTGCTGGTCCTCCACGGAACGGGCGCCGATTGCCACATAGGAAAGAATATCGGATACATAGCGCCAGTTTTCGGGATAGAGCATCTCGTCCGCTGCGGTTAAGCCGCTTTCCTCCATGGCCCGGATCTGCATCTTTCTCATGGCAATGAGTCCGGCCAGAAAATCCGGCTTTTTTTCGGGATCCGGCTGGGATACGATGCCCTTGTAGCCCTCACCGGTAGTGCGGGGCTTATTCGTATAAATGCGGGGGATCAAAACCAGCTTGTCCTTTACTTTTTCGTTAATCCCGGCCAGACGGTTCACATATTCGCAGACGGATTCCTCATTGTCCGCGGAACAGGGACCGATAATGACCAGAAATTTATTGCTTTTGCCTGTGAAAACATCCCGAATCTCGGCATCTCTTTCTTCCTTTAACTTTACCAGCTTTTCAGGAAGGGGAAATTCCTTTCGGATCTCATCCGGGGTGGGAAGTTTTTTTATAAATTCGTAACTCATGCTGTACCTCTCTATTGTAGTTCTGACAAAACTCGATTGCATTATATAATAAAAAGTAAAAGGAAGCAAGCATTTAAGGTCTAATCTTTCTGTAAGTGGCGGCGCAAAAGCAGCAGATAGCAGCCGGTGGTGAACATCTGGCTGAAAAGGAGCCCGGCTATGTAGCTGTAGATACCAAAGTGTGGCAGCAGGAAAAATACAAAGAGCAGCCGGATGAGCAGAGAAGCAACACTGATGAAGAAAACGCTGACGGCGTTATTCAAACCGTTTAAAATACTGGACAGAGTAGTGCCTAAATACATAAACGGACAGATAAGGCTGAGTACGCAGATAAAATCACCTGCCAAACTGCTCTTAAAGAGCAGCCTGCCGATGGGACGACCAAAGCATAAAAAGCCCAGGGTGCAGAGACAGCCTAAGATCAGACAGGAATAGAGCGTTTTGCCCAGAGTACGACGGATAGCGGCTTTGTTGCCTTTTGCGTCCGCTTCGGAAACCATGGGGAGCAGCAGAACAGACATGGAGCCGGTCAAGGCGTTGGGAAAGAAAATCAGGGGCATAGCCATGCCGGTGAGTACGCCGTATATGCTGAGGGCAGTTGCGGAATCATAACCAAAGGCCTGCAGCCTGGAAGGAATATAAACCGCCTCCACGCTCTGTAACAGATTGATAACGATACGGGTAACGGAAAGCGGAACTGCCAGGGAGAGCAGGTTAACGGCTATTCTCGGATAGGACAAGGATTGTTGCCCATGGGTATGCCGGCCATAGGCTTGCTGTCTGTGGGAAGACTGCTCCGGACAGACGACCTTGGAAGAAACCCGGTAAAATCGGAAGTAGGCTGCCGCAACAGATACCAGCATGGCCAAGAATTCTCCGACCACCAGGCCGATAACGGCCACGTTGATGGTTGGTCTAACCTGGCGCCCGGTGGCAAGGCGGTCCGCTCCGTATACACAGGCTATCCGGCAGAGCTGCTCCAACAATTGGGTGGCTGCCGGCAGTCCGGTCTTTTTAATACCGTAGTAATAGCCGTTGATGCAGGAATGCACGGCGCTTAAGGGAATGGACAGAGCAATAATGCGCAGCATGGAGGCGGTTCGGACCTCTAAAAGGAAATGAAGTGCGATCCACTCGGAAAAGCGAATGGTAAAACCCATGCAGAGAAATGACAGACTTAAAGAAATAATAAGACCCGTCATCAATACTTTAAAGGGAGATTTGGGATTCTTAGCGGAGATTTCTCCGGCCACATATTTGGAGATGGCAGTCTGCAAGCCGGCAGCGGTTACCGAAAAGGAAAGAGCCAGAACGGGATTGAGCAGCTGATAGACGCCCATGCCTTCCTCTCCAAAGAGTCTGGAGAGATAAATACGGTAAAAAAAGCCGATAACACGGCTGATGAGTCCTGTTAAGGTCAGGATAATGGTGCCTGTAATAAAAGGGTTTTTTCTTTTCATGAGGCTATGTATACCGGGAGAATATCCGGCGGCATTTTTGATAAGTATATGTAATAAAAAAGGTTGACAGAACAGGGAAGCCGAGTTATAGTGTACGTATATTAATCCTAGTAAAATACTAGGAAATGTAAAACAGGAGGAATTAGCATGATTTATTTGGATAATGCAGCTACTACCAAACCCTATCCGGAAGCAGTAGAAGCTATGCTGCCTTATTTGAACGAATATTACGGGAATCCCAGTTCCATCTATTCCTTTTCCGATAAAAGCAAAGAGGTAATTCGAGATACCAGAGATTTTATTGCTGATAGTCTGCATGCAAAGAGTGAAGAGATTTATTTTACTGCGGGTGGCAGCGAATCCGATAACTGGGCGTTAAAGGCTACCGCGGAAGCATATGCTCTAAAAGGAAAGCATATCATTACCAGCAAGATTGAGCACCATGCCATCCTGCATACCTGCCAGTATCTGGAGAAGCAGGGCTATGAGATCACTTATGTCGGTGTGGATGAAAACGGCATTCTGAATATGGAAGAGCTGAAGGCGGCCATCAGAGAGGACACCATTCTGATTTCCATTATGTTTGCCAATAATGAGATCGGCACCATCCAGCCTATTAAGGAAATCGGTGCGTTAGCAAGAGAACATGGGATTTTGTTTCATACAGATGCCGTACAGGCTTATGCGCAAATTCCCATTGATGTGGAGGAAATGAATATTGACATGCTCTCGGGCAGCGGGCACAAATTTGGCGGCCCTAAGGGTGTGGGCTTTTTGTATATCCGAAAAGGAATCAAAATCCGTTCCTTTGTCCATGGCGGCGCACAGGAACGCTCCAGAAGAGCGGGTACCGAAAATGTTCCCGGTATCGCGGGCATGGGTGCGGCGGCAAAGCATTCCTTCCGGATTATGGAAGAGAAGATCAAAAAGGAAATAGAAATCAGGGATTACCTGATAGACAGGGTACTGGGCGAAATTCCTTACTGCCGGTTAAACGGTGACAGGAACAGACGTCTTCCCGGCAATGCCAATTTCAGCTTTCGGTTTATTGAGGGAGAGTCCATGCTGATTCATCTGGACCAGAAAGGTATCTGCGCTTCCAGTGGCAGCGCCTGCACTTCCGGTTCCCTGGATCCTTCCCATGTGCTGTTAGCTATCGGGCTGCCCCATGAAATTGCACACGGATCCTTAAGGCTGACTCTTTCCGAGGAAACCTCTAAGGAGGAAATGGATTATGTGGTGGACAATTTAAAGGAAATTGTATCCTATATCAGAAATATGTCCCCCCTGTATGAAGATTTTGTAAAAGCTCAGGGTAAAAAGGAGAATAGAGATGTATAGTGAAAAAGTAATGGACCATTTTAATAATCCCCGCAATGTGGGAGAGATAGAGGATGCCAGCGGCGTAGGTACTGTGGGTAATGCAAAATGCGGTGACATCATGCGGATTTATCTGGATATTGATGATAATGGCATTATCAGAGACTGCAAATTCAAAACCTTTGGCTGCGGCGCGGCGGTAGCTACCAGCAGCATGGCAACGGAACTGGTAAAAGGAAAGAGCATTGAAGAGGCTATGAAAGTCACCAATAAGGCAGTTATGGAAGCATTGGACGGACTGCCCCCTGTAAAGGTGCATTGCTCCCTGCTTGCAGAGGAGGCAATTCATGCTGCGCTGTGGGACTATGCACAGAAGCATAACATCACTATCGAAGGCTTAAGTCAGCCCAAGTCGGATATACACGAGGGAGAAGAAGCCGAAGAAGAGGAATACTAAGCAAAGACTGAGCAGGAAAAACAATGGGAAAAAAAGTAGTAGTAGGAATGTCGGGCGGTGTAGACTCCTCCGTTGCGGCGTATCTTCTGAAAAAACAAGGTTATGAAGTCATTGGTGTAACCATGCAGATATGGCAGGATGAGGAAGAATTTGTGAGGGCCGAAAATGGAGGCTGCTGCGGTTTGAGCGCTGTGGAAGATGCCAGAAGAGTGGCATCCATGCTGCAGATTCCCTACTATGTCATGAACTTTAAGAAAGAGTTTAAAACCTATGTCATGGACTATTTTGTAGAGGAATACCTGCATGGCAGAACTCCCAATCCATGTATCGCCTGCAACCGTTATGTAAAATGGGAGGCTCTGTTACAAAGGAGTCTGGAAATAGGCGCAGATTATATAGCTACCGGACACTACGCAAAAGTGGAGGAACATCCGGGCGGCCGGCTGGCGGTGAAAAGCTCCGTAACGGCTCATAAGGATCAGACCTATGCCCTTTATAACTTAACACAAGAGCAGCTTTCCCATACGCTGATGCCCATTGGTGCGTATACAAAAGAAGAAGTGCGGCGGATAGCGGCCGAGGCAGGCCTTCCCGTAGCGAGCAAGCCGGACAGTCAGGATATTTGTTTTGTACCGGATGGGGACTATGCCGCTTTTTTGGAGCAGGCAGCACCGGAGAGAATTCCTGCGGAAGGAAATTTTGTGAATACAGAAGGCAATATACTGGGACGTCATAAGGGCATCACCCACTATACGATAGGTCAGCGCAAGGGTTTGGGACTGGCTATGGGGCATCCTGTTTTTGTGGCAGACATTCGTCCCGAAACCAATGAGGTAGTGATCGGAGAGGACGCGGATATCCATACCACGGTAGTGTACTGTGACCAGGTCAATTATATGGCCATTCCGGATTTGGAAAAGCCCAGGCGCGCTCTGGTAAAAATCCGCTATGCCCATCAGGGCAGCCCCTGTTTACTTCAAAAGACGGAAGACGGCAGGGTGAAAATGACCTTTGATACGCCGGTACGTGCTGCTACGCCGGGCCAGGCCGCGGTTTTCTATGAGGACGGCTGGGTTTTAGGCGGCGGTACGATCGTATAAAAGTTCTTATAATTTCTTATATTCCGCAACCCGCTTCTCATAAATGCAGTAATACTTAAAACCACAGTCCGTTAATATCTCAGCCGCTCTGTCAAAATCGGCGGCTACATCTTTTGCTGTATGGGCGTCGGAACCGATAGTGATGATTTCTCCGCCCAGTTCCCTATAGCGCTTTAGCACGCCGGTATGGGGACTGGCTTCTTTCAGACCTTTTCGCAAACTACCGGTGTTAAGCTCAATTCCCTTTTCCTTTTCCAGTATCAGCTCCAGCATCTTGTCAAACAAGTCTTTATATTTTTCGTAAGAGTAATCCTTATCCTTGTTCAGTCCGTAGCGTACCACATAGTCCAAATGTCCGCAGACATCGAAGTTTTGAAACTTTTTTATATTGTCGATGATTGTCTGAAAATATTCCCGGTAGGCTTCCTCTTCACTGCGGTCCGCAAAATAGTCAGGATAGTAGGGATCTTTGCCGTTCACGATATGGGCGGACCCGATAATAAAGTCAAACTCATGCTGACGGACATAGAGGGCCAGTTCCTTCTGCAGATGGGGTTGGAGGCCTAACTCCACACCAAAGAGAATCTTTAACTTGTCCGCATATTTTTCTTTGCAAAGGGCCAGGTCATAGAGATAGGAGTCCGTATTCAAGAGAAAATAGTCTTTCGGAGTCTCCTCTGTGACGGGATAGTCCATATCCATATGCTCGGTAAAGCAGATATGGGTCAGGCCTTTGGCAATAGCAGCCTGAATTATATTTTCCATAGGCTCGCTGCTGTCTCCCGAATAGGAGGAATGAAGATGGTAGTCCGCGGTAATAGACATAGTAGTTTCCTTTCTGATATCTGATTATTAATAAGTATATCAATTATACCAAAAAACTCGGCCCAAATTGTAAACAAAATATAAAAATTCCCAATTATGGCAAAAATATTTTATTTACATCTTGAATTCTGGACAGGAATTAGGTAAAATTACGATGTTGACAAAATTTGGACAATCATATTGATTGGTACAATAATAAAATTTTAGGAGGAATCTAAAATGGCAGTAAGAGTAGCAATTAATGGTTTCGGCCGTATCGGTCGTCTTGCAT
>JAFLSX010000058.1 GCA_022510705.1 Lachnospiraceae bacterium | reverse complement strand
CTGCCAAAAACTTTGCTTCATACATTCTGGCATAATAAGTCCGCAAAGTGGGATGCGAGATATTTAAAGAACAATTCAGAATCTTCACATCCGGATGCCTGACCGCAATCTTTAAGCTGGCCGGCAGCATCACCGGACTGGTGGCAAAGAGCAAGTTATGTCCGTCCTTTATAGCCTCTTCCATCTTTTCCAGATCATTTTCACCGGCAACAATATTTTCAAATGCTGTTGTTTCTACCTGCCCGGGAAATACATTTTCCAGATAAAGCCGTCCCAGTTCATGACTGTACGTCCAGCTGGAAGTTCTGTGGGTTTTTTCATATAAAAATGCAATCTTAACCTTGTTTATATTATCCGGAAGAATTAAGTTCAGCAGATTTTTATGGTGAGGCGGAACATTGCTTTTTTTAGGCGGATCCATGGATAGCTCTATGGTCTGCTCCTCCGTCAATACCACAAATTCGTCCCACACTTTAGACAGGTCACTTTTTATTTCCTGCTCGCTTTTCTGTTTTGTTTCCTCATAGCCGAATACAGTGATGAAAGCCAAAAGAGCATCTCCCACGGTAATTGGCAGCTTGCTTCCGCCTTTTGCCTCAAAAGCCTTACGGAAGCGGGCATAAACAGAATTAAATTCCAAACGTTCGTCAGATGTCCATTTCTCCCCCTTAGGGGTGCCGATCTGTTTTAAAAGCTTGGCAAATCGGCCCTTTTCACTGAAATTGATATAATTGACATTGGTAATCTCATAAAAATCTAAAAATTCAAAATATATCTCATTTTCCTTTGTATCCGTACGTTTGGGGACTACACGGATCACATTGCAGGGAACACTGTACGCATCTAAAAACTTTAGGACGCTGACCCGCTTATTGCCTTCCAGCACATAAAAGCGGTTCATAAATTCATAGACCTTTATGGAGTCCCGCACGCCCTCTTCCTGCAGGGAGGTACACAACCGCATCCATTTACCGGCAAATTCCGAATTAGAAGCTAAAAGGGGCATAAAATTAGCCGCAAAAGAGTTGGTACGACCTTTGGTTCTGGTCCCCACGATCAACTCTAAGGGCACTTCACACAAACCAATACTCACCTCATATTCCACCGGGGTATAAGATAAAATTTCATCCAAAGCCGGCAGATAGGGGTAATCTCCCTTCAATAAACGGGCACGATATTCTTTTTGTCCTGCCTTTAGGGCACTGTTATAGTTCTCGTATGACATATTGACCTCATTTTCAGTTAAATATTTATTCTTCAGTCATTTGTGAAAGCCAATTCTTAATTCATGAGAAGCTGCCAATCATCCAGCGTTCCCCATGCGCCATCCTGTGTAGCCGTGATGCTGACACCCACCGTAACCTCAACACCGTCCTCATCCACATCAAAGGAAATCTCGGGAGTCTGCCATGCAACCCAACCGGCAAGGGTAAAAGGTTCTGATATTACATTATCCCCGATCTTCACATAGGCAAAGGTATTGGCATCCGAACCCACATCCCCGCCCTGTGCATACAGGGAAAATACATAGTGTCCCGCATCTAAGGTAACCGTCTGCTCTACCGTAAAATCCACTGTTCCGGAGTTGTAAAAATGGAAGCTATAGCTGCCGGAATGAGGGTCATCGCCGGTCCGATCGTTTCCGCTGCTGCCCTCCACCGTATACATAGTCATGTCCGCATCCTCAAACCCGGGATTTTTAAGTAAACCGGCCTTCTGCACGCTAACCGCGCAAACAGCTTCTACTTCTTCCTCACCGGCCGTTACGATACCGTGAACCGTGTAAGTACCGGGCGTATTCATATCAACAGCCGCTGCCTCCGTCTCATCCCAAACAACCGGCAGAGTTTCAGGTGAGGCGGCATTATAAGTGACCTTCAATTCTGTGGGCAGACTCAAAGTATCACCCAGAGTGTATTCCAGCACCGGTGACTCCACACCGGTAACCCTTATCCCGGATCCGGTGGTGCCGGTCTGAACATATTTATAGGTATTCAAAGATTCTAAAGGATTTCCTTCAAAGTCAAACAGGGCTTGATTATCCACTGCAGAGCCGCCGTACCAGCGTCCCGCATCGTTGGGATCATAAGCACCGGCATAACTGGACGCCCAGCCGGAACCGTACTTCTCCCACAATGCCTGATTCTCAGCCAAAGTTGCCTGCGTACCGTCATAAACCTGAACCGGAATCCATGCGGGCTCCCAGTAGAACACGCCGATACCTTTATCACCTACGTCCTTTACTGCCTGGATCACAGCAGCAATTTCAGTTGCCTGTCCCTGGGCAGAAAATTCATAATCACCGACAGTATCGTTACTGCCTACGCCGACAGTATTTCCGTTTCCGTCACCGTCTTCCAGTGTAAATGCCCATGAGGTTTCCGCTACAACGACTTTCTTGTCATAGGTATCCGCTATATCCTTCAGCACTTCAGTCAGATTCTCCGTAGTTCCATGCCAGAAAGGATAATAGGAACAAGCAAAAACATCATAATCCACACCGTAATTATATAATTTCTTAGCCCGGTTGGCCAGATTGCCGGCCTGCTCGGGATTGGTAAAGTGAATGGCCACTAAAATATCACTGTCCACCTCTCTGACTGCTCTTGATCCGGCAGAGAAAAGCTTGGTGATATTCTCCCAATTTTTTTCACCGCAAAGGGCATTGGTAGTCTCATTACCTATCTGAACCATGCCTACATCCACGCCTGCTTCTTTCAACTGTATTAAGCAGTCTTTGGTGTATTCGTAAAGAGCATCCGCCTTCTCATCTATCGTGTAGCTTTCCCATGCCTTAGGAACCATCTGCTTGTTGGGGTCTGCCCAGAAGTCGGAATAATGGAAATCGATCAAAACTTTCATACCCGCATTGGTGGCATACTGTCCCATCTCTATAGTGGCTTCAATGTCATTATTTCCACCACCGTAGCCATTTCCGTCAGCATCAAAAGGATCATTCCATACACGCAGACGGATATAATTCGTACCGGCATCATGGAGCAGATAAAAGAATCCCTGAATATCCAGTTCTTCACCTTCAAAATTCTTGAAATGGCTGCTGCCATCGGCTTCCTGCCAGCTGTTATAAATGGCCAGTACTGAGGATACATCCATACCTCTCATAAAGCCGTCCGCATCAGTAGTCCCGGGAATATAGGGAACATAGATATCTGCTTCCTGCGGTATAGGGTCTCTACCACTAATTGAACCGATACCGTTGCTTGCAGGCCGCATCAAAACCAAAACAGCTCCTATGCCGACAATCAGTACCAGTCCTGCTATAATACATAAGTATTTTAATTTTCCTTTCATAAAATCCTCCTTATTTTTTTGATATATTATTAATTACTTAATTCTATCCATATTTTAACATTTTGATTTTGCTCTGACAACCATGCCGGGCCCAACAAAGTATAAAATCTAAGAGATGATTACTTTTGCAGTAACACCGCACATTCTACATGGTTTGTCCACGGAAACATATCCACGCCGACGCCCTTTATCATCCGATATCCCTTTTTGGTCAGATATCGCAGATCCCTTGCCAGTGTTTCCGGATTGCAGGAAACATACACCACCCGATTGGGGGCCAGTTTTACAAGGGAACTTAAGAACGCTTCGTCACTGCCGGCACGGGGCGGATCCATGAGGACCACATCCACTTTTGTATGCTGCCCGGCTAACTGTACCATGAACTGACCGGCATCTTTCTCATAGAAAGTAATATTTTTCACCCGGTTGGCTTTGGCGTTGATCTTGGCATCCTTTACGGCGGCGGCATTCAATTCCACACCGATGACTTCTCCTGCCTTGTCACTGGCGATCAGACCGATGGTGCCGGTTCCGCAATAGGCATCCAATACTACTTCTTTACCGGTCAGCGCAGCAAACTCCACAGCCTTTCCGTACAGTTTCTCCGTCTGTATAGGATTCACCTGATAAAAGGATTTTGAGGAAATCCGAAAGCATTTGCCGCAAAGCACATCTTCAATATATCCTTTGCCGTAAAGAACATGCTCCTTTTCCCCCAACACCATGCTTGTGCCGCGACCGTTGACATTGAGCACAATAGTGGTAATCTCGGGATGTTCCTTTAACAGCGCTTTCACAAAATTATTCTTGGATGGCATAACGGGCGAAGCCAATACCAGTACCACCATGATCTGTCCGGTATATCTGCCCGTCCTGATGAGTACATGGCGAAACAGGCCATAACCCGTATCTTCGTTGTAGGGCCTGATCTTGAAAGACTTAAGGAGTTTGCGTATGGATACGATAATAGCATCCGCTTTTTCATCGTCTAACAGACAAGCATCCACAGGGACAATGCGATGGGATTTTTCTTCGTAAGTACCGGATATGATATTATGCCGCCTGTCTTCACCGAAAACCGCATGCACCTTATTGCGGTAGTGATATGGATTTTCCATCCCGATGATACTGTCGAATTTGCCAAAGCTGCCGCAGCAATCCTTCAAGAATGTTTCTTTCTTTTGCAACTGCTTTTCATAGGACTCCTGAAAGCCCCGGCAGCCGCCGCATTTATCGGTCACGGGACAGGTAACTCCCGCGGAGATGCGCTCTTCCTGCTTCTGTGCCCCTTTCTTTCGGGTATGACTATGCTCAGTATAACTGCGCCCTGCATCTCCATGCTTTACATTGCTATTTTGCACTGCCTTCTTCTGTAATGCCTTCTCCATAGTCTTTCACCTGTTCAATCATATGCCCGATATTGCCTTCACCGGCATATTTTTCCGTATCAAAAAAGTTCTCACCCGCAAGTTTTAAAAAGCCCAGCGGATGCTTTTCCTCACGCAGTTCTATGTCCTGCTTTAATCTGCCCACATAGATTTCCACATAGCAGCCCTGATTATAGTAGGTAAAATCCATCATATGGCGCAGGGATACCTGCTGCCTGCCGATACCGGTTTCTTCCTCCAGTTCCCGATAGGCCGCGGCAAAGCCGTCCTCTCCCGGCTCTATTTTACCTCCGACCAGATTGTATTTTCCCAGATAAGGTGCTTTCGTGCGCTTGCAAAAGAGCAGACTCTCCCCACTCTTGTCGTATATCATAATACAATTATAACCTTGCATTTTCATCCTCTTCAAAAAAGCCGTTATTCCAGCATGGGTTTATCCACAAGATATATGCCGTCCGCCGCTTCTCCTTCCGTTTCAAAGATCACGATGGTGTTGCTGCCTTTTCTCAATAACGGAGCGGGCAGATATAGGCGCTTTTGAGGCCCTATCTTCCAAAACCGTCCCAGATTAAACCCATTGATAAAAACACAGCCTTTGCCAAATCCAGCAAAATCCAAAAAGGTATCCGCTGGTTCCTCTACTTCAAAAGTAAATTCATAGAACGCCGGCACGCCCTCTTTGTAACCGGCAGAAAAATCCACCATCTCCAGCTGCTTTTCCGTCAAGGGCAGAGCATAGATATCGTAACCAAAATGACGGTGATCATTGATCCTGACGCTGCCTGTAATACCCTTGTACTGCTCCTCCAACCCCGTACCGAAATTTACCCTTCCGGTATTTTCTGCAAGAAAATCCAAAATGCCGCCGCACTGCTTATCCGCAATCTCAAATTTCTCACCCAGAGTCTCGCCAAAAGCCGTAAAGAGATAGTTCCCGTTTCCAAATCCCTGCACCCTGTCGGACGCACCTTCCAAACGGATTTCCTCTACTTCTTCCTGCCCTCCCAAGGTAACCCGGTAGAGAATATAGCCGGTATTTAGTCCGATCTGCTCCATGGATAGGGGACAGAGCGTATGTATGGGCTGAGCTATGTTATCCAGCACGGAGAATAAATCCGTCTTTCTGCCCAGCGCTATTTTCCCGTATTCCCGCCGCTTAATATCCGTGGAAAGAGGCATCTGCGGAACATCCCTGTACTTACGGATAATGTCCCTGAAAGCCAGATATTTCTCGGTAATCTGCCCGTCCTCACTCAAAATGCCGTCATAATCATAGGAAGTAACGTCAGCCGTTTTGGCACCCCAGTTGGAGCCGTTCATAAAACCGAAATTGGTGCCGCCCGCAAACATATAGAAATTCACATTCCCGGATTTTAACAGCTCTTCCAAATCCTTTTTGTTCTGCTCCAAATCGGAACGCATGTGTTTTTCGTTACCCCAGGCATCAAACCAGCCAACCCAGAATTCCATGCACATAAGCGGGCCTTTCCGGGGCATCTTACTCTCCATAACCGCAAACTGTTCCTTTACGCCGGAACCAAAATTGCCCGTAGGCAGCGCTCCTTCTATCTGTCCTGTTTCAAAGGCTTTGCCCCAGGGGCCGTCCGAAGTGACAAAGGGAACCGTCACACCCAGCTTACGCAGGGTATCCCGCAGAAATGCAAGGTAGGCCTTATCATCTCCATAATAACCGTATTCATTTTCCAGCTGCATCAAAATAATGCTGCCCCCATTTGTAATCTCATAGGGCAGGAGTTTCGGAATCAATTCCTTATAATATTCCTCAACAGCTTTCAGATAGGGTTCATAACTGCAGCGCAGCCGCATTCCCGGTTCTTTTAAGAGCCATGCCGGCAGGCCTCCAAACTCCCATTCTGCACAGATATAGGGAGAGGGTCTGAGGATCACGTACAGTCCCAGTTCCCCTGCTATTTCCAGAAAAGCGCACACATCCTGCATACCGTCCCAGAGAAAGCTGCCCTTTGTAGGCTCATGGAAATTCCAAGGGATATAGGTTTCCACCGTATTACAGCCCATGTTTTTTAATTTTTCCAAACGGTCACGCCAATACTGCGGCACGATTCTGAAATAATGAACTGCACCGGATATGATCTGAAAGGGCTCGCCGTTTAGGTAAAATCTGTCTTTAATCTCAAACATGTGGTTCCTCCGTATGGTAGGCATGGGATAAAATTATGATGCAACTACTTGTATTTGTCTTTCTACCAATATGGAATATTATACTATATAGGCAGAGCATTCTTCAATGTTTTAATACAGCGCACAAAAAAGGCTTGGTAAACACCAAGCCTTTTCGTATCGGAGTGGCGGGATTCGAACTCGCGACCTCTGCCTCCCTAAGACAGCGCTCTAACCAAGCTGAGCCACACCCCGTAACACAAGTGCTATTATATCTTGTTTTAGAAAATAAATCAACCCCTAATTTTAATTTATGTATCTGACAGGGAATTGTTACTGTTCATGTGACGGCTGTGGCAAGTAAAGATACTCCTGTCAATATTCCTCCGGCAGACACGCTTCCGCTCGGAGAAACACGTAACGGCGCACTAGGCTCGAAAGTACCTCGCCAAGTGCCGACGTGTTTCTACGGTCCGCCACAGGAATATTGTCAACTAGTCCTTTCTTTCCAGCAGCTTCACCAGATAATTCCAAACTCTCTCCGTAGAGGAAATACTCAGGCTTTCCTCGGTTGTATGGATATTTCGGATGTCCGGTCCAAAAGAGATGCAATCCAACCCTTCCAATTTGCCTGCCAGGATACCGCATTCAAGTCCTGCATGAATGGCTGTGAGCTGCGGCTTTTTCCCATACATTTCCTCATAGAGCAAAACCATTTTCTCCCGCAGGGGTGAGTTCGCCCGATATGCCCAGCCGGGATAATCCCCATACATGCTGTAGCTGCCGCCAGCCAGTTCGGTGATGGCACAGATCTTATCTACCAACGCCTTTTTAGCGCTCTCAACACTGCTTCTGACGGAGAAAGAGCAGACCAGTTCCTGTTCATTTTCATTATACTTCATAATCCCCAGATTCAGTGAAGTTTCAACCAATCCTTCTATGTCGGCGCTCATGGCCTGCACGCCGTTTGGCAGTGCTATCAGATAAGCGGCAAGCTGCGCACTGCTCTCCGCATCGGTACAGAGAATTTCCTCTTCTCCTTCACAGGTTAAGGTGATATGAAAATCGGGATCCTTCACTGCCAGTTCTGCTTTTATCTCTGCTTCTGCCTGTGAGATCAACTTGCGCAGAGCATCTTCCCGCTCCGGTGCGATCAATAGCTCCACCGTGGTCTGTCGGGGAATGGCATTGTCCGCCAATCCGCCTTCCAGTCTCTTAATAAAGACAGGCATTTCAGCTGTCAGCCTGTATAGGATTCTTCCCATGAGACAGTTGGAATTACCCTTCTCCTTATGGATATCCGCACCGGAATGCCCGCCTGCCATGCCTTCCACGCCGATGCGCAGGCACATTCCCTGTTGCTTTTCTAAAGCCACAGGCAGATAGGTGTCCACTCTGGCACCGCCTGCGCAGGAGGTCAGAAAGATTCCTTCTTCCTCCGAGTCCAAATTTAAAAGCCGCCTTCCGGTCAAATCGGATAGATCGATTCCTCTGGCACCTTCCATTCCGACCTCTTCATCCACGGTAATGACAATCTCTAACTTGGGATGCTTTAAGGTATCATCATCCAGAATTGCCAAGGCATAGGCCACCGCAATGCCGTCGTCACCGCCCAAACTGGTACCCTCTGCATAGAGATCGTCTCCGTTTACCCGAAGGTCCAAGCCCTCCCTCTGCAGATCCTTGGTACAGTCCGGTTTCTTCACTGCCACCATGTCCATATGTCCCTGCAAAATGACAGCGGGCTCCGACTCATAGCCGGAAGAAGCTTCCTTGACTATGATCACATTGTTTAAGGCATCCTGCTTACAATAAAGCTGCCGCTTCTTTGCAAAGTCCACCAAATAATTGCTGATTGCCGTGACATTGCCCGATCCATGGGGGATACGGCAGATTTCTTCGAAAAAACCAAATACTTTTTCCGGTTTTAAACCATCCAACACGCCCATAGCACACCTCCAAAGTCATAAAGATCCGCTTTACAATTCATAATAATCCAGATTGTCCTGAAGTTCCTTTGTGATCTCCCCGCCGGCCTTTTGATATTTAGCATACAGCCCCTGAATTCGCTGTACTGCCTTAGTGTTCAGCAGTTCCTGGCGAGTGAGCGCCTGCTGGTATATCGGGTTAGCAACCAGTTCATCGCGGATCGATTTCGCAAACGGGCAGTACTTTATCAGGATACTCCTGGCTATTCTATTGAGACGGTAGCTTCCCTTGGATTCATATTTTACCCAGTTATCGTAGTCTTTAACAAAGACCTCTCTGTAATTATTTCTACTTCTAAGGAGCGTACTCTTGATCTTCTCCTTAGATTCCGCCGAAAGTTCCTGATTCTTGCGGTAAAACTGCAGATAATCACAATACTCCGACGTAAGTGACTTTTCGCGGACATCGTTCCAGTGCACACCCTGAATCTTACGGCAGATCTCCCAACGGTACCTGCCGATCGTCTCGATCATCATATCATCAATGTCTACAGCCGTAAACACAGGAAATAGGAAACGGGCCGGTGTATCACGCTTTACCCCCGCCGTCTCCTGCCACATCATCGCACGTGTTCCCGCATTCGGCATGAGGATAATATCCGGCAGTACTTCCTTCATGATGAGTTCACTGTTAATCCCATGTTGTGGATCTGAGAACTGCACCTCTCTATAGAACGCAGAATAATCTATTTTGCGCACCTTGTTAAGTGCCGCCTCGATCTTCTGTGCAGTGACAAGCATTTTATCGGCCGAATTGATCAGATCGTACTCCCCCAAGATCGGGCAGAAAGTAGACGGTTTTCCATAGGTCGCCCGGTTGCCGCTCGTAAACATATTCTGAATCTCGAACTGCACCTTGCGCTTCTGGTTCGTCATATTCTGGCGCTGCTCTTCCTTGGTCATTTCCCCATTTTTATACAAATCGGCAAGATATGCCGGATAATCCATGTCAAACTCGTTCTTAGACGGCTCGTTCTCCCCTTTGTATACACTCATTAACCAGTCATATATGGTGTGGACATGCTCAGAACGGCACAACTCCAGATGATCGTTTAAGTCCAACAGGGCATGAAGATTTTCCTCCCCGACCATCTGGGCATCCATCAGGCCGAAGTTTAAGAACGTCTGGATAATCCGCGACAGTTCCCCCCGTTCCTCCACTGAGCGCATGAACACTTTTAAATATACTTCATAGAACATCTGTGTAAGCTTCCGGCGCAGCCCATATGCAGTTTGGTCCGTAGCAAGCATATCCGGAAGATCCAGATAGTTCCCAATCATTGTTTGGACTTCCTCAATCTCGTCTGCATCCATCTGTGCATAGTTCAAAATGTGAATCAGACAGTCCTCGTCTTTCTTCTCTTCCTCTCCGTCGGCGTCCCCGGGTGCTTTCGATGCGGCAAGTTCCTTCTCGCTCGCAGAAAAATCATAGTTTTGATATATCTCCATACGCGACGTCACCAGTTTCTCGTCATAGATGTTCAGCTTTTTGATCACGTCCGCTATACGGTCCATATTGCCTGTCAGCGGTTTTATGTCAAGTTTTTTGGACTGCGCTCGGCGCGCCAGCTGAAAATAGAGGTCAAAAATATCATTCTCCGACTCAGAAAGCAGAATATCCTGATGATAGCGCAGATACTCTACCATTTCGACAATGCCCTGCAGCACACGCCGCGACTGATAGCATGCTTCCATAATGGCGCCGATACACAAGCTGTCATCCTTCTGCATCAGTTGTACATATTCCTCAAGATATCCCTGCATGAGGCTTGCGCTGTTGTTGACCTCCCAGTTCTCCGCCTTATGTATCATTTCCAAGGGCTTAAAGCTATCGATGCGGTTGAAGATCTGTCCCTCCAGTTGATTCCGGACACAAAAAACCACGTATTCACTGTACACATTCCCTACAAACGAGTGGAACTGTCTGGTCAGGTTCTGAAACCCTGCATAACTTTTTAACAGCTGCTGCCGCTGATTCAACGCTGCCAGCAAAAGTGTGCTGCGCACGCTCATTTTCCCCTGTATCACATTCTTAAGATCCTCCGGGGAGTCAAACTCAAACACGGCAAGTTCAGCATCCGTTCCTGCCACGTAATCGCACAGATAACGGTCATATTCTGCAATTCCTATGATCGCATCTTTACCCAACGCAATTTTCGCATAGGAATTTTGCAGAATAACCGTGCCCTCCAGCACAATGTACCAATTCTTCACATTGTCCTTCTGCTTCGCAATGACCTGGTTTTTCTGTACCTTTATTCTCTTCATATTCTCCATGCCGGTCAATTTCTCCTTTGTTCTGTTTCTTCTATATTTTCTATACTATCTTATCCTTCACATAAATTCAATAAACATTGCGGCATTTTTCTTATACTATAATGCCGCAGGCTATTTTTTCTCCGGAATTACCGGAGGGCTGGCTTTTAAAATCATCCGCCATATCATGAATGACAACGGCTCTGCCGGCTACCTCTCCGGGCATGAATCTTTCTGTATAAAAGGCACTCCAGGCCCTGCCGTCATTTCCCATGAGCACCGGCATATCGCCGGCGTGCAGAGGATGCTCCTTCCCATAGGGATTGTAGTGACCGCCCGCATCCGCAAAGGCATCTTCCTCATTTCCCGTACAGGCAAACCCCTCATGGATATGGAAGCCGTAAACACCGTCTCCGTCACCGGGCAGTCCCGCGATATCCGCTACTACGATAGTTCCCTTTTTAAAGCGGAAGAAAAGCACCATTCCTTCAATCTGAGGATACTCGGGGCTTCCGCTTATTTCGGCATAGTGTTCCGGCTGACTATAGAGCACCGGAAAAATAGATTCTGACAACATTTCATGCATAAAAACACCTCCCGGTAATATGCTATTCCGGGAGGCGTCCTATGTGCCTGTCTTTTAAAACAGTATTATGCTACTTTGCTCTTTGCCAGTTCTGCCAAGGTCTTGAAACCGTCAGCATCGTTAACTGCCATTTCAGCCAGCATCTTTCTGTTGATATCCACACCTGCCAACTTCAGTCCGTACATGAACTTGCTGTAGGATAAACCGTTCAGTCTTGCTGCCGCATTGATACGTGCGATCCAAAGCTGTCTGAACTGACGCTTTCTCTCTTTTC
>JAFLSX010000057.1 GCA_022510705.1 Lachnospiraceae bacterium | reverse complement strand
CCCCGACCTTTTGGTCCGTAGCCAAACGCTCTATCCAGCTGAGCTAAACGCACATATGTTAGATATGTTGCAACATTAAGTATTCTACACGTATTCCATGGGAATGTCAAGAACTTTTACCGGAAAAGAAAATAGAAAAGTTTTGTGAACATTTTCAGGAGAAAAGAAAGCAGTCCGCAGAGTTTTATGTCTGCGGACCGCCTTGTGAATCTGTATTGATGCCAATCGGTATTCCGATTTAAACTTAGTTTTACCCCATGGTAACGGTAACGTTGTAAACCGTCTTACCTTTCTCGTAAGGAATGACGCAGCCGTCTACAGACTTGCCGTCAACTACCAGGGAAACAACACCTTTTTCCACATTGTTGGGATTCTTAACCTCAATGTTATAAGTACCTTCACGGAAACTACGGGTCAGCTTGAAATCACCGAAGTCCTTAGGCACGCAGGGATTGATGGAAAGTCCCGTGTGGGTAGGATATACACCCAGAATATACTGGGAGATATTTACAAAGGTCCATGCCGCAGTACCGGTCAGCCAGCTGTTCTTAGCTTCACCATGGAATTTTGCATCACGGCCAGCCACCATCTGGGAGTAAACATAGGGTTCGGTGCGGTGGATCTCACTGAAATCCTCCACATAAGCGGGACAGGTCTTCTTATAGATTTCAAAGGCTCTTTCACCGCGGCCGATAACGGTTTCCGCAATGGATACCCAGGGATTGTTGTGGCAGAAGATACCTGCATTCTCCTTGTATCCGGGCGGATAGGAGGTGATTTCACCCAGTTCCAAATGATACCTGGTATAAGCGGGCTGTAAGATCATAATACCGTACTTGGTATCCAGTCTTTCTTTTACGGAGTCAAGCGCTTTCTTGGCCTGGCCTTCTTTTACGCCCACGCCTGCCAGTACGCAGAAGCCCTGGGGCTCAATGTAGATCTGGCCTTCGTCGCATTCCTTGGAACCTACCTTGTTGCTGTAAGCGTCATATGCACGGACAAACCATTCGCCGTCCCAGCCGTCCTTTAAAATGGCGTCATACATAACGGCTACTTCGTCACGGGCTCTCTTGGCCTCTGCGGCGTCACCCAAAAGTTCAGCTAACTGTGCATATTCTTCACCATATTTTACAAACATACCTGCAATGAATACGGATTCCGCTACGGGACCTTCGGAAGGACCAAAGGTCTGGAAGGACTCGCCGGGATGCTCGGAGAAGCAGTTTAAGTTCAGACAGTCGTTCCAGTCAGCACGTCCGATAAGGGGCAGGTTGTGAGGTCCTTTGTGATTGATAATATAATCTAAGGAACGCTTTAAGTGCTCCATCAGGGTGGTAGCTACGGACATATCATTGTCGTAAGGAACCATCTCGGTCAGAATAGAGGTATCTCCGGTCTCTCTTACATATGCGGAAGTACCTGCGATCAGCCACAGCGGGTCATCGTTGAAGCCGCTGCCGATGTCGGAGTTACCCTTCTTGGTGAGGGGCTGGTACTGATGATAAGCGCTGCCGTCCTGGAACTGGGTGGAAGCGATATCAATGATACGCTCTCTTGCACGGTCGGGAATCAGATGAACGAAGCCCAGTAAGTCCTGGCAGGAATCACGGAAGCCCATGCCGCGTCCGATACCGGATTCATAATAGGAAGCGGAGCGGGACATATTGAAGGTTACCATACACTGATACTGGTTCCAGGTATTTACCATACGGTTTACCTTGTCATTTCCGGATTCTACGGTGTACTTGGAAAGCAGCTGCTTCCAGTATGCTTTCAATTCTGCAAAAGCAGCGTCCACGCCTGCATCTGTATTATAACGCTCTAACATTGCAAATGCGGGTTTCTTATTGATCACACTGGGAGCTTCCCACTTTTCTGCTTCGGGATTCTCGATATAGCCCAGTACGAAGATAAAACTCTTGCTCTCACCGGGCGCCAAGGTTACGTTAATCTGGTGAGCGGCAATAGGAGACCAGCCGCTTGCCATGGAGTTATTGCAGGCACCGTTCTCTACCGCCTCGGGCAGATTGGCTCCGCGGTATGCACCTAAAAATTCGTCCCTGCTGGTATCAAAACCGTCCACTTTGGTGTTGACGGAATAGATTGCGTAATGATTGCGGCGCTCTCTGTACTCGGTCTTATGGAAAATCGTAGAATCCACCACTTCCACTTCGCCGGTACTTAAGTTACGCTGGAAATTCTTCATATCGTCGTCGGCATTCCACAGACACCATTCTACATAGGAGAAAAGTTTTAATTCTTTATTGGAAGAAGAATGGTTTGTGAGTGTGATCCTGCTGACTTCGCAGGAATCCTTCATGGGAACAAAAGTCAGAACAGAGGCTTCTACATCGTTCTTTTTACCGGTAAAACGGCTGTAGCCGATGCCGTGACGGCACTCGTAAGAATCCAACTCTGTTTTGGAGGGCTGCCAGCCGGGATTCCAGACGGTGTCCCCATCCTTTATGTAGAAATATTTGCCGTTGGTATCAGCCGGGATATCGTTGTAACGGTATCTGGTAAGTCTCAACAGCTTTGCATCCTTATAAAAGGTATAACCTCCGCAGGTGTTGGAAATCAGACTGAAAAAATCATTACAACCCAGATAGTTGATCCACGGAAGCGGAGTCTTGGGAGTTGTGATGACGTATTCCTGATTCGCATCGTCGAAAAAGCCGAATTTCATGGTAGTCTCTCCTTTATCATATATTATAGGTAATACTTAAGTCAGGCATGGCCCAACCTAATATAAAAATTATACACAAATAAGAAAATGAATGCAATAAAAATGTAAAGATGCCCCTACAAAAAACTGTGCATTTTTACCAAGCAAATATAAAGTTGCATAAAAAAATCGGGAAAAGTATTGCAAAAGTGTCAAAATTGGTGTATAGTTATCGTGTTATGAACTAACAACCTAATTTTAAAGGGAGGAAAAGTAAATGAAGAAAAAAGCATTAGGTATTTTACTTACCGTTGCAATGACTGCAACAATGCTTGCAGGTTGCGGTAACAATACCGACACACCTTCCACCCCGGACAATAGTACTCCTGCAGAGTCTACTCCGGCAAACAATGGTGGTGAGGATGAGGGTAACGGCGGTGATGTTGTTACTGACGAAGGCAAGGTTCTGAACATCTACTGCTGGAACGAGGAGTTCAAGAGCCGTTTGGAGGATCATTATCCTGGTTATGAGAAGGTTGATGCAACCCACGGTACCATTGGTGATGTTTCCGTAGTATGGAACATTACTCCCAGTGATGACAATGCTTATCAGAACAATTTGGATGAGACTCTGTTAAAGCAGGCTGATGCTGCTGCTGATGACAAGATCGATCTGTTCCTGGTAGAGGCTGACTATGCACTGAAGTATGTAGACACCGATTATACTATGGCAATTGCAGATCTGGGTATCACCAGCTCTGATATTGCTAATCAGTATAAGTACACCCAGGACATCGTTACCGATTCCAAGGGCGTATTAAAGGGTCTGTCCTGGCAGGGATGCCCCGGCGTTCTGTTCTACAACCGTGAAGCAGCGCTGGAAGTTTTCGGAACCGATGTTCCTGAAGAGGTTCAGGCATATGTTAAGGATTGGGATACTTTCAATGCAAGCGCAGCAGATTTAGCTGCAGCAGGTTATCATGTTGTATCTTCCGTAAACGATACTTATCGTGTTTATTCTAACAACGTAAGCAGCCCTTGGGTTGTTGGCGGCAAGATCAATATCGATGCTAACATCGAAAAGTGGGTTGAGGATTCCAAGGCTCTGGTAGATGCAGGCTTTGCTGGTACTCATGATCTGTGGAGTGATGACTGGAGTGCTGGTTTCTATCCTGAAGGCAAGGTATTCGCATACTTTGGACCCGCATGGTTGATCAACTTCTGTATGGCAGACGGCGAAGAAGGCAGTATTGCAACCGCAGGTGGCTGGGGTGCAACCGAAGGCCCTCAGGGCTTCTTCTGGGGCGGTACCTGGATCTGTGCAGCAACCGGTACGGACAACCCGACTCTGGTTAAGGATATCATGCTGCAGTTGACCACCAACGAAGCAATCATGACTGACATCGTAGTTGCAGATGATGATTTCGTAAACAACAAGCCCGCTATGGAAGCTATGGCAGAGAGTGATTACTCCAGCAGAATTCTGGGCGGACAGAACCCTCTGGGTATGTACTGTGCAGGCGTTAACGGTCTTGACTTAAGCAACCTTTCCGCTTATGATCAGGCTTGTACCGAAGAGTTCCAGCATGCAATGAGGAACTACTTTGAAGGCAATGCAACCTATGAGGAAGCTCTTGAGTTATTCTATAAGGGAGTAGAAGAGAAGCATCCTGAGTTAACTCACTAATTTATAGAATAGTAGTTTTTAGCAGCCGTGCCTGCTGCTCGTATGGGCAGCGGGTGCGGCTGTTTTTTTAAATGTGAAACGGAGGGGTATGTATGAAGCAAGCACGGAAAGGAAAGGTCGTTCGCTATAATAAGTGGGGCTACATATTTCTAATTCCTTTTGTTGTGGTATATCTGATGTTTTCTCTGATTCCTTTGATTAGCACGGTATACAACAGTTTTTTTGAAAATTATCGTTCGGGTCTGACCCAAGTAGGACCCCATTTTGTTGGATTTGAAAATTTTAAAACCATTTTAACAAATGGTGATCTTTTGACATATACGAAGAATACTCTGATTATGTGGATAATGGGCTTTATTCCTCAGATCATTTTGTCACTGCTGTTAGGTTCCTGGTTTTCCGACCCCAGCTTGAGACTTAAGGGACAGCGTTTTTTCAAAACGGTAATCTATTTGCCGAACCTGATCATGGCATCCGCTTTTTCCATGTTGTTCTTTACACTATTCTCGGACGGCGGTCCTATCAATTCCATGCTGATGCAGTACTTTGGTATGGCGGCGCCCTTTAAATTCATGTCCAATGTATGGAGCGTCAGGTCACTGGTTGCCTTTATGAATATGATCATGTGGTTTGGTAATACCACCATCCTTTTGATGGCCGGTATGATGGGTATTGATACTTCCCTGTTTGAAGCAGCCCAGGTAGACGGCGCTACTGCCACTCAGGTATTCTGGCAGATTACACTGCCGTTGTTAAGACCGATTCTGGTCTACGTTATGATTACATCCCTGATCGGTGGTCTGCAGATGTTCGACGTACCGCAGATTTTGACCAACGGAACGGGTGATCCCATGCGTTCGTCCATGACCCTGATCATGTATTTAAATAAGCATTTGTACAGTAAGAACTACGGTATGGGCGGTGCACTGTCGGTATTCCTGTTTATTATTACAGGCGTGCTCAGTTTGATCGTGTATAGATTTTCCAATAAGAAAGAATAATAGGAGGTGAGGATATGAGAGCATCAAGTGCACAGGATCCCAATAAGGGTTTAGGAATTAAGGCAAGGCGTGCGTTATCATATATAGTATTGGCAATTGTTTCATTCCTCTGCCTGTTTTGGTTTTATGTATTATTTATAAATGCAACCAGATCTAATGCGGAACTGACAAGAGGTTTTACTCTGGTTCCCAGTAAAAACCTGATTAAAAACTTAACAAATGTGATGACTGGTACGCAGCCGGTATTGACGGGACTTATCAACAGTTTGATCATAGCAGGCTGCAGTGCAGCACTCAGCACCTATTTCTCTACCATGACCGCATATGCCATTCATGCGTATGATTTTAAGATCAAGAAATTCATGTTTACCTTTATCTTGATGGTCATGATGATTCCGACGCAGGTTACGGCACTAGGTTTTATCCAGCTGGTTTCCAAGATGAAACTGGAGGATTCCTTTATTCCCCTGATCGTACCCACCATTGCGGCTCCGGTTACTTTCTTCTATATGAAGCAGTATATGGAGAGTAATCTGCCCCTTTCTTTGCTGGAGGCGGCGCGTATCGACGGTTCCGGAGAATTTAGGACCTTCAATACCATTGTTTTGCCACTGATGAAACCCGCCATTGCGGTGCAGGCAATCTTTACCTTTGTCAGCAGCTGGAACAATTACTTTACACCGGCGCTGATTCTGCATGCTGATAAGAAGAAGACTCTGCCTATTTTGATTGCGCAGTTGCGTAGTGCAGACTTCTTAAAGTTTGATATGGGCCAGGTTTACGCTATGATCGCCTTCTCTATTTTCCCGGTTATCGTCGTATACCTCTTCCTCTCAAAGTTTATCGTACAGGGTGTTGCTTTAGGCGGCGTCAAAGGTTAATTCAAAAGAACAGAGCCGAATGTGAGCTTGCTTACATTTGGCTCTTATTTTGCGCGAAGATATAAGGTAAGCAGAAATGTAAAATGAAACAAGGTATAGGAAAGCAATATGACAAAACAAGAATTTTTGGACAGTCTGCGAATGGCGTTGACCGGAAGAGTCAGTGCACCTACGGTAGAAGAAAATATCAGGTATTATACGGACTATATCAATACGCAGGTGCGTATGGGGGAAAGTGAGGAAGATGTCCTTGCGGGATTAGGTGAGCCCAGGCTTTTAGCCAAGAGCATAGTTGATGCGGACAGACGCATGGGCAAAGAGCCCGTGGATGAAGAAGTGGAAAGCAAAGAAACGGTGCATGATACGGGAAGTCAGAGAAGAACCCGCATGTCTGTTTGGCTTGTTTTGGGAAGCGTGGTGTTGATATTGATACTTTTGTTGAGTATCATTTTTTCAGTGTTAGCCTTTTTGGCCCCGATTCTCTTACCTATTGCGTTATGCCTGTTTCTTGTCCGTGTATTTTGGAACAAACCGAAAAGGTAATAAAATTAAGAAAAATAGTAAAAAAGTACTATATAAATACGGAATAATTTGGGATTGTGAAAGCCATACTACTTGTGTAACAAAAAACCAACAGGAGGTACTTCAAATGGCTAATAACAATCAGAACAACGAGAATCAGAACAAGTACAACAACTGCTCTGACAGCACACAGAGCAGCCAGAACAGTAACAGTCAGAACAACAACAGTCAGAACAGCAAGAACAACAAGCAGAATAACAAGAACAGCCAGAACTACTAAAAACGGCTGGAAAGGAGGGCGCATCCCGCGCCCTTTTTTCATTTGCGTATAGATGAAAAAAATGATATACTTAGCCTAAAAGGAAACGGGAATGAAAAGATATGAATTGATAGCCCCCTGCCATTTTGGGATGGAGGCAGTTTTAAAAAGAGAAATCATAGACCTGGGTTATGATGTAACGGAAGTAACGGATGGACGGGTGATCTTTTTAGGAGATGCGGAAGCCCTCTGCCGGGGAAATATTTTTTTGCGTACTGCGGAGCGTATTCTGTTAAAGGTGGGCACCTTCCATGCGGAAACCTTTGAAGAGCTTTTTCAGGGCACAAAGGCGCTTCCCTGGGAAGAATACATACCTGTGGACGGTAAGTTCTGGGTGGCAAAAGCCGGCAGCGTAAAAAGCAAACTTTTCAGTCCCTCCGATATTCAGTCCATCATGAAAAAGGCCATGGTGGAGAGACTGAAAGGTATCTATCATACAAGCTGGTTTCGTGAAGAGGGCAACAGTTATCCCATCAGGGTATTTTTGTTAAAGGATGAAGTTACCGTGGGATTGGATACCACGGGAGAGTCCCTGCATAAGCGCGGGTATCGTAAATTGACAGCCAAAGCGCCCATTGCAGAGAACTTGGCAGCAGCTCTGATTCTGTTGACCCCTTGGAATGGGGACAGGATCCTGGTAGATCCCTTTTGCGGAAGCGGGACCATTCCTATTGAAGCTGCTATGATGGCGGCCAATATAGCACCGGGGATGAAGCGTAGATTCACAGCTATGGACTGGAAAGAAATTGTACCGGAACAGACTTGGCAGGATGCCTTTGAAGAAGCCCGGGAACTGGTTCATCCTGTTTCGGATACTGACATACAGGGCTATGATATTGACGAGAAGATGATAGCAATAGCCAGAGAAAATGCCAGACTGGCAGGCGTGGATCATATGATTCATTTTCAGCGCCGGGATGTGGCAGAGTTGAGTCATCCAAAGAAATACGGTTTTTTAATTACGAATCCTCCTTATGGAGAGCGTTTGGAAGAAAAGGCGTCCCTGCCCGCACTCTATAAAACTTTAGGAGAGCGTTTCGCACTGTTGGATACTTGGAGCCTCTATGTGATCACCTCCTATGAACAGACAGAAAAAGACATAGGGCGTAAGGCGGATAAAAACCGTAAGATATACAACGGTATGCTAAAGACTTATTATTATCAGTTTATGGGCCCCAAACCGCCCGGACGTAAATGAGAAAGAGGCCGGAGATCAATTGCTATGCGGATAAGTTTAACAACAATCGTACAGATAGGGGCAATACTGTTTTGTGCCGGCGCTATGGCAGTGATGATCTATTTTGCAAAAGATAAGGCTATAGTCATCGAAGGACTGGCTCAGGATCAGGTGACCGGTGAGGGAAATCTCCTGCAGTCTTCCGGAGAAAATGACAGGATAGGCACGCTGCGTTTTGCGGAAGGGGATGAAACGGCAGATTATATTTGTATACCCTTGGAAAACAGCATTACTGCGGAAGATGTTACAATAGAAAATCACTATATGGAGCGTCAAGTCTGGATAAATATTAAGGGAGCGTCCGAGGATTACTATACGGAAGCGGCCTTGTCGGGAAGGCTGTCTTTTATTAACGAAGGCTGTTATGAGATCAGACAGGACGGCGTGGTATTGAAGCTTTCCACAAGAGAACTGTATGAATGCCGCAGCACCTTAGAAGAACGCAAGCTCTATATAGAAATGTTGAAACCCGGAGAGGTCTACGATAAAATCATTGTAATTGACGCGGCCTGCGGCGGTTTGGATGCAGGAATTGCTGCTAATGATATCGTAGAGAAAGACATTGCGCTGGATATTGTAAAGCAAGTTAAACTCTTAATGGACAATACGGATATAAAAGTATACTATACCCGAATGGAAGATGTGGAGGTATTGGCCGAGAGCCGGGTGGCGCTGGCCAATGAGGTGCAGGCGGATATGTTTATCAGTATCCGGTTAAATGCCGATGAGGATGAAGCTCTTTACGGTACGGAGGCACTTTACAATGCAAACTACTATTTACCGGGATTTAACAGTGTTTCTCTTGCAGACAGAGTGGAACGGGCTGTAGTCACCCGTATAAGCGGAAGAGGAAATGGATTGTATGAAGCCGAGGATTCTGATATACTGATACAGGATGCCAAGGTTCCGGTGACAGTTCTTAAGGTTGGCTATGCCAGCAATCCTAAGGAGGCTGCTCTTTTGGCGGGAGAGGATTATCGGGCGCTGATTGCGGCAGGCATCGTGGATGCGATTACAAAAGTTTATGAGGAAGGAAGCGTCGCAGCAGGAAGATGAAAAGAAGAATTGTTTTTGCTACCGGAAATGCGGGAAAGCTTCGTGAAATCAAAGAGATACTGGGAGATATGGAGTTAGAGATCATCTCCATGAAAGACGCGGGAATTCAGGCAGATATAGAAGAAAACGGAAGCACTTATGAAGAAAATGCATTGATCAAGGCCAGAGCGGTTGCCGCCTGTGCGGAAAAGGACGACATCGTTATGGCGGACGATTCAGGGCTGGAGATCGATTATTTAAACTGTGAACCGGGAATCTATTCGGCCCGGTATTTGGGCGAGGATACCTCCTATCAAATTAAAAACCAAAATCTCATAGAAAGACTGGCCGGAGTACCTGATGAAAAGAGGACTGCCCGGTTTGTCTGTGCTATAGCGGCAGTGTTGCCGGATGGCAGAGAGTTGACCAGCCGCGGTATCATTGAAGGCAGGATCGGATATGAGGAAAAGGGAAACGGTGGCTTTGGCTACGACCCGATTTTTCAGGTGCCCGAACTGGGAAAGTCCACGGCAGAGCTCAGTGAGGATGAAAAGAACGCAGTCAGCCACCGAGGAAGGGCGCTGCGGGCCATGAAAGAAGAATTAAATAAGGTTTTATGATGGTGGGCGGAAATGAAAGTACTGATCGTAAGCGATACGCATAGACGTAACGATAATTTTTTTAAAGTATTGGAAAAAGTGTCGCCGGTAGATTTAGTCATCCACTGCGGGGATATCGAAGGCAGTGAATATGCCATTAGTACAGCAGCGGATTGCATGGTGGAAATGGTTGCCGGCAACAATGATTTCTTTTCACAGCTTCCAATGGAGCGTGAGTTGGGAATCGGGAAGTATCATGTCTGGATCACACACGGACATAACTACTATGTGTCCATGGGAAATGAAAGATTAAAGCAGGAAGCGAAGCAGCGGGGAGTGGATATAGTTTTTTACGGACATACCCATCGCCCGGTTCTGGATCTGGATGACGATGTGATAGCCATCAATCCCGGAAGCCTGTCCTATCCCAGACAGGATGGCAGAAGACCTTCTTACGTACTGATGGATATTGATAGATTTGGAGAGGCACATTTTACACTACGATATATAGAGGAGGATACATATTCATGAGAGTTTCAGAAGCAAAACGAATTAATAAGGTGACAATCTTATGTCATGGCATCATTACCGTTATCATACTCCTGGCTTATTTTGTTGAGGTACTAAAGGGGAGCCGTGATCTGCTCTACTATGCCCTGATGTTTGTATTGGGAATTGTACCCGTTGTAACGGAAATCATCATGTTTCAAAAGAATCCGGACAACCGCCATATCAGAAAGGTGGTGGGGTACGGTTATGCGGTTCTGTATGCATTTTCGTTATTTAGTACACACAGTGTACTTCCCTTTATCTATATTGTTCCCATGCTCATTGTTATCAATCTGTATGGGGATATCGGGTTCTGTGTCAAAGTCGGTGTAGGAGGTATGTTGCTAAATATCATAGACGTAGTGTATAGGGCAGTTGACCAGGGATTCACTGCGGAAGAGATACCGGATCTGGAAATCCGCCTGCTGGCTCTGTTGGTGATCGTCATATATGTTGTGATAAGTACCCGGGCTTCCAAACAGATTAATGAAGATAAGAGGCGTGAACTGGAGGAAGAGAAAGAGAAGATAGTAAGTTTGTTAGAAAAAGTAATGCGGCTTTCCGGAGAACTTTCAGGCGGTGTTGAGAGTGTAGATGAGCATATGGAAAAGCTGGATAAGTCCGTGGAAGAAATGAGTGTTGCAATGGAGGAAGTGGCCTCCGGCACGCAGGAAACCGCAGAATCCGTTCAGAATCAGTTGGTTCGTACGGAAGAAATTCAGAACCTGATCGATGAAGTAAAAAAGGTTGGAATCTATATCAAAGAAAGTATGGATACTGCTTCCGGTGAAGTGGAAAGCGGTGTTGCCAATATGACGGATCTGGCAAAACAGTCCAAGCAGTCCAAAGAAGCTAATATCACTGTGGTAGAGCTGATGGAAGAGGTACATAAACAGGCAGCTAAGATGAATGAGATCACCGGACTGATCACTACTATTGCAAACAGTACCAGTATGCTGGCCCTCAATGCAAGTATTGAGGCAGCCCGTGCCGGTGAAGCCGGCAGTGGTTTTGCAGTAGTGGCACAGCAGGTATCGGAGTTATCGGATCAGACCAAGAGTGCTACGGTAAATATTTCCAATCTGATCGGAGCTGTTATAAAGGAGCTGAATCAGGTAAGTGATGCAGTAAAGGTGTTAGAGGAAAATACCGAAGCACAGAATGAAAAAGTGGAGGCCGCGGGCAAGAGTCTGGCGAGCATTAAGGATATGACTGCCGATATCGTAGAAAAGACCACCGACTTAGAGCAGATGATCCAAAAGCTGGCCAGTGCTAACGGAGATATTGTGCAAAATATCCAGACCATTTCCGCGATTACCGAGGAGGTTACGGCTCATTCCAATGAAACGCTGAATACCTGTCGTGAGAACCAGAACATTGTTTATGAGGTCAGCCGGATTACCGCCAAACTGAATGAGCATGCAGGAGAATTGAAGAACGCGCAGACACATTAATTTTCTGTTTCCTTGACAGTATAAAAGAAAATAAGTATAATAGGCGAGTGCGCGGGCGCATGAAGATGCGCCCGTCAGCACGCATTTCGGGGTGTGGCTCAGCTTGGCTAGAGCGCCTGGTTTGGGACCAGGAGGTCG
>JAFLSX010000056.1 GCA_022510705.1 Lachnospiraceae bacterium | reverse complement strand
CTATTTTAGGTTTCATATAGAAACCTTCACATCCCATATAGGCATCCATGAGGCGGACAAAATCATCTTCCTTCATTTCTCATCATACTCCTAAATTCAAATTTGCCACTCTCTGCAACATTGAAATTGTACCATATATCCCCTCCAATCACAATAAAATATCGTTGCTCCGGTCGCTCGATTGCCTGCTTAAAATTTATGTTTCCGTAGAAGGAACGGATAAAAAATATCCCATATTGATACGCACTTCCTTGCGTTCCAAATCCCGGTTGCTGTAACAGCAGCTGTCCAATCCGATCAGTTCAAAACCTTCCGCAAGATAAAAACTGATTGCTCCGACATTACAGGATTGTGTTTCCAGAATAATGGCCCGCCGGTTTTCTGCAATAGCGCGCTGTTTCGCAATAGCCATAAGTGCATGTCCAATACCCTGGCGCCTGAGCGCTTCATGTACCCAAAGTTCTGTGACCATCAGCCGGTTACTCCACTCCTCCGGACAGACTTCAATACAGGCAAGCAGTTCGGGTTGACCATCCTTTTCTTCTATAATTCCCCACGCAGAGGCTTTTTCCCAATGTGCCTGATACAGTTTATCCGGGAAATCATATTCTTCCGGAAAATGGGATACCGGTGCCTCAAATCTGCTTTTTTGTATTTGTATATCAAAACCGCCATTTTTCGGGCAGATATTTACATCATAATATTCCTCTGTTGAATACCGCATAGGGATAATGGTTCCTTCCCATTCTTCTTTGGGAAGAGATATGATTTCATAATCCTTAAAGTTCATGGTTTACATTCTCCTTTACTTAGCCGAGGTGGTATAGATACATCAATTCTAAAATTAACTCCAGAATAAGTCAAACATTACAGTATTCACTGACTTCCTTTTTCCTCCATTATGGGGTATACTGGAAACGGATGAAAGAGAGGAATACCCATATGAATAAAAAACGGATAAGAGGACGGCTATATCTGATACTTGCCCTCTGCATGGCATTGCTGTTTACGGGATGCGGGGGTGCTGCTACAAATGGAAATACCCAGCCCTCCTTTAGAGAAACAGAGGAATCCGAAGCAGATGTTCCTGAGGAGACAGCGGCAGCAGAACCCACAAGCACAAACGATAATTCTGTAACGGCCAATCTCCCCGTAGAAGGCAGCTATTACTACGACTTGGAAAATGTGGTACTCTATCTGTATCTGTATGAAGAACTGCCGCCCAACTATATTACCAAGAATGAAGCGGAAGCTTTGGGCTGGTCCGGCGGTTCCGTAGAGCGGTATCAGGATGGCGCCGCCATTGGAGGAGACCGCTTTGGTAATAGGGAAGGACTTCTGCCCAAAGCGGACGGGCGGAAGTATACCGAATGCGATATTGATACGTCAGGAGCCTCCTCAAGAGGAGCAAAGCGTCTTGTATTTTCCAATGACGGACTCTATTTTTATACAGATGACCACTATGAGTCCTTTGACGAAGTTGTAGTACGGGATGATTATACAGTGGAGGTGCTCAGGTAATGGATATGGAATATGTTTTAGACTGCCGGCGGATGCGGGGAAAACGAAAAGCCCATACTTATATTGCGGAGAGTCTCTCTTTTCCGGATTATTACGGACATAATCTGGACGCACTCTACGATTGCCTAAGAGAGATGCCGGAAGCGCATATTGTGCTGCAATGTCCTGAGGCGCTGGGAGATGAAGGTTACGGAGCCGCTCTAAAAAAGACTTTTTATGATGCCATGGAAGACAATCCACGTCTGACGGTAACGGAGGAAGAATCATGATACCCAAAGATCCTGTAATGTTACTTAGCTTTGTGAATTTAAAACTCCGGGATTTCTATCCGGATGTAGAAGCTCTCTGTAAAGATTTGGATATTGACAGAGGGGAACTGGAAGAGAAACTGGCGGGGATAGACTATCACTATGACAGAGAAAAGAATAGCTTCGTTTAAAAAAGGAAACCGCTGCCGGATCTGTACGGGCTGCGGAAGATGTTTTGGCAGCAGGCAGCCGGATGTGGTGAGCGGGTTTGCTACAGAGGGTTTATTTGCACAATATGCCCCTCTGGATGGTAAAGACCGGGAAGAGGCAGCAGGTGACTGTATAGCAGCGGTGGACATCGGCACCACCACCATTGCCATGCAGCTGCGGCGCATACAGGACGGAGAGGTGCTGGATACCTTTTCCTGTTTAAATCCCCAGAGGAATTATGGGGCGGATGTGCTTTCACGTATAGAGGCTGCAGAAAGCACAGAAGCGGCAGAGGCTATGCAAAAGGCCGTGAAGGAAGCACTGGAGCAGGGTATTAGGCAGTTTAGGCGCAGATTATCCGTACTGCAGCTCAAAGATACGAGTGCAGTTCTAAAACGCATGGTGATCGCCGCCAATACCACCATGGTACATCTGCTCATGGGATATGACGTGAGCGGGCTGGGGCATTATCCTTTCAAACCCCAGAACCTTTCGGCGGTGCACACGAATCTGTTTGATCTGGATACCCTGATCCTGCCCGGGGCTTCCGCTTTTGTCGGAGGGGATATTGTGGCAGGGATTCATGCCCTGCGGATGCAGGAGCGGGAGGAAGTGACCCTGCTTTTGGATCTGGGAACCAACGGTGAGATGGTACTGGGAAACAGGGATAGGCTGATTGCAGCAGCTACGGCAGCAGGGCCGGCCTTTGAAGGAAACGGGGAGTGTTATGGAGCGGATTTAATGGCGCTTACCGCTGAACTGTTAAAAGAAGAGCTTTTGGACAGCACGGGGCTGTTGGCGGAGCCTTATTTTGAGAACGGTGTGGATGTGGGCGGTGTGCATTTGACCCAGCAGTATATCAGGCAGCTGCAAATGGCAAAGTCCGCTATTTGTACCGGTGTCCGCATTTTATGTGATAAGTACGGTCTGAAAGATGTCTCTGCAATTTCAACAGTATGGCTGGCCGGAGGCATGGGATACTATTTGAATGCCCGTGCGGCGGCGGATATCGGACTTTTTCCCGAAGAACTGGCCGAGCGCACGAAAGCAGTGGGCAATGCCGCCCTGGAGGGTGCCTTCTTGTACGGCAGAGTGCAGGAAAATGCATCAGTGTTAAAAACTCCTGAAATAGAGGTTTTCAATCTGGCAGAAGAGCCTGATTTTTCTAAAACTTATATCGATGGTATGGAATTGCACCCATGCAAATAAAATATAATAACTCTTAAATAAGCGAGAGCGCAGCAGTGAAAAGAAATAGAAAGCGGACGGCATTAATACTTTTGATCGGTTTGGTATTGGTGTCGTCCTTTTGTGCCATGAAGCGTGCCTATAGCAGACAGGCAAGTTCCCATAGTGTAGAACAGAATATAGAGCAGAATATGGGACAGGAAGAGAAGAAGATAGCGTTGACCTTTGACGACGGACCACATCCCTATTATACCGAACAGCTTTTGGACGGGTTAAAGGAGCGAGGAGTGGTAGTAACCTTTTTTGTGACAGGAGAGCATGCGGAGCTGCATCCGGATATTATTGAACGGATGAGTGAGGAGGGACATCTTATCGGCAACCACACCTATAGTCATATGCAGCTGACAGGTAGGAATAGGGACGAATTTAAAGAAGAACTGATCAAAACAAATGAGATCATCACAGGTATTACGGGACAGGAGGTCATCTTTGTACGCCCGCCCTACGGGGCATGGGATAAGAACTTTGAAGAGGAGTTAAATATGTTTCCCGTACTCTGGACTGTGGATCCGTTAGACTGGTCCTCCACAAATGCCGCTCGTATTACCGATAAGATCGTATCTAAAACAGAAGAGAACGATATTATTCTAATGCACGATTACTACAAGACTTCTGTCACTGCAGCCCTGGATGCCATAGATAAGCTGCAGGAGGAAGGATATACCTTTGTAACGGTGGATGAGATATTGTTTGATTGAGGATTTTTGTATCAAAAGTGTCTGCTTAAATCCGATTTTTTTGATTCTAATTTCCTCTGTGAACTTTATTCACGGTTTTCTTGCAAGCTGCAAATCGATAGTATCGTATACGGTAATGGAACCACCATGATTATTTATGGCTTCTTCTATCTTAGAGAAAAATTTTTCTCTTATACTTTCCTCCATTGCAATATGATCAGAATATGTTCCCAGTAATCTCCTATATTCACTTGCCAAAAAGGTTCGTGTTCTATGAAACAGTGCATATTTTATATCCACGAAACCATATTTCTCTGCGATTTTAGACCTTTGTAAGGCTTGCTCCTCACTGTATTCCGTAATGGCTTCTCGCTTTTTATGATGGAATTTGTCGTAGTATGCCACATAAATCCGATCCATTTCTTCCGAAAGCGGTAAATTACCTTTATCCCGATAGGGATGATTGGCAAATCGAGCAAACGCTCCGCCGCTTTTCAGCATAGAGAACACTTTCGTATATCCAATATCCTCAGGGACCCAATGAAATGCTGATGCGGAATAAACCAAGTCATATGTATTATCTGAAAAATCCGTATTCTCAAATTTGTTTGTTACGATAGAAAAGTTTTGATATTCTTTAAATTTCTCCATGCATAGTTTAGAAAACTGCTCACCATATTCAACCGCTGTTAAATTACATCCCGTTTTCAAAATCGGCAATGTTGCCTGACCACCGCCAATCCCTACCTCTACTGCATGACAGGACTCATTCAAAGTAATATAATCAAATATCATTTTATAAAGTTCATCCGTATATCCCGGGCGAAACTTCTCATAGGTGGAAGCCACCGTATCAAATGTCCATTCCAAGCCTTTGCTTATCATGTTAGTATTCTCCTATTTCCTCTCCCAATTAGGGTTTGTCTCTCTACGCCATAAATACTATACTATACTTCTTAACAACTAAACAAGATATCATGACTGCTCTTTTTATACAGAAATTCAGATAAAAGGAACTTGCGTCCCCGGCCATCTTATGCCATACTCATTTAAGAAGTAACGCAGTACAAGACGAGGTAGAATGTATATGGACATTTTCGAATATATGCGGCAGAACAATATGGAAAAAGAGTCACCCTTAGCGGCCAGAATGCGCCCTGCCACCTTAGAGGAGGTAGCAGGGCAGCAGCATATCATCGGCAAGGATAAGCTGCTCTATCGGGCAATTAAGGCGGACAAGCTCAGTTCCATTATTTTCTATGGGCCGCCGGGTACGGGTAAGACCACATTGGCCAAAGTGATCGCCAATACTACCAGTGCGGAATTTACCCAGATAAATGCTACTATAGCCGGCAAAAAGGATATGGAGGAAGTGGTGGAAAAAGCCAAGAACAATCAGGGGATGTATGGGAAGAAAACGATTCTCTTCATCGATGAGATCCACCGCTTTAACAAGGGACAGCAGGACTATCTGCTTCCCTTTGTAGAGGACGGCACCATCATTCTTATAGGCGCCACGACCGAGAACCCCTATTTTGAGGTCAACGGCGCGCTGATATCCCGCTCTATTATCTTTGAACTAAAGCCCTTGGAAAAAGAAGATATCAGGAATCTGATCAAAAAGGCGGTCTATGACAAGGAAAAAGGCATGGGAGCCTATGACGCGGTGCTGGATGAGGATGCACTGGAGTTTTTAGCGGAACTCTCCGGCGGGGATGCCAGGCATGCCCTAAATGCTATTGAACTGGGGATTATGACCACCGATCGGGGTGAGGACGGAAAAATACATATTACTATGGAAGTGGCCCAGGAGTGCATTCAGAAGAGGGTCATGCGCTATGACAAAAACGGGGATTCCCATTATGATACGATCTCAGCCTTTATCAAAAGTATGCGGGGGTCGGATGCCGATGCGGCTGTTTACTATCTGGCAAGAATGCTGTATGCAGGGGAGAGCGTGACTTTTATTGCCAGAAGAATCATGATATGCGCTGCGGAAGATGTGGGAAATGCAGACCCCCAGGCTCTGGTGGTGGCGGTGAATGCTTCGCTGGCTGCAGAGCGCATCGGAATGCCGGAAGCCCAGATCATTCTGGCTCAGGCTGCAGCTTATGTGGCCTGCGCACCCAAGAGTAACTCTGCATCCGCCGCTATTTTTGAAGCAGCAGGCGCAGTGGAGGAGACGGGAAATCTGCCGATTCCGTCACATTTACAGGATGCCCACTATAAGGGAGCGGCCAAGTTAGGACATGGAACGGGCTATAAATATGCCCATGATTATAAGAATCACTATGTAAAGCAGCAGTATCTGCCCTATGAATTAAACGGCAGGGAATTTTACAGACCTTCCGGAAACGGCTATGAAGTGAAAATACGGGAGCATATGAAGCGTATCAGGGAAGAAGCGGAAGAGATGTCAGAAGAATAAAGAGACCTCATATCAGAGCATGTATGCGTATCGGAACAGCTTAGAAGAGCTGCTCCGTCAGGTACTGGTAAATGCTCTGATTTTTTTTCTGCCAGTTTTCACAGATAGAGGATGCCAACTCTTCGGTGGGGACTGACAGGGTGATGTCCACCAGGGTGATCCCCCTATCCCGGGCCAGCAAATGGGCTTCATACTCGCCGTTTGTGGATTTATAATAATTACTCTGCACGGACACTTCGTTACGCAGTTGAATTTCATTTTCCTGAAAATAGGTATCAATATCCTGACGAATAGCGTCACTGATACGGTTTCCAAAAAAACGCAAAGTCTCTCTGCCCTCCTCCGTAATGGAAAGCTGTGTCCGGTTTCGGATGGAGCGGGCATTTACTAACTCCGTATCCACCAGTTCGGAGAAGACCTGCTGCAGGGTAAAGAAATTCGTGTAGTCCTTTTCCTGAATAAAATCACTCACTTGTGTTTTGGTTAATGGGAAAGAGGCCTTATCCAGCATATAGAGCACGATCAGTTTATATAGTGTAAGCGCATCCTGCATCATGATAACTTCTCCCTTGATAGGTATCACGCTGTTTCATGGTACTGTGCAGCGTGTTCAATACATTTCTTTTGTTTAAGCTCCACAGCGGAGCAATGGTTGTATTCTTTGGACCGTCTCCGGTCAAGCGGTGAATGACCATATTAGGCCGCAGTATTTCCAGACAATGAATGACTATGTCCGTATATTCCTCCTGCGAGAGAACCTTAAAATCTGGCAGGGCGCCGGATAGATAGGATTCTCCCAAAGCGGTACCTTTAAGTACGTGCAGAAGCTGCAGTTTGATACCGAAAGCAGGAGTGGAATTTAAGTATCTACAGGTCTCATACATCATCTGGGGCGTCTCTCCGGGCAGTCCCAAAATCACATGAACGACGGTTTTAATTGCAAGTGAGGACAGCTTTTCCATAGCTTCTTTAAATACAGGCAGTTTATATCCCCTGTTGCAAAAAGCGGCGGTCTCTTCGTGAATGGTCTGCAGACCCAGTTCGATCCAAATAAATTTATTTGGATAATCGGATTTCAGTTTCGTAAGCAGCGTAAGCACTTCGTCCGGCAGACAGTCGGGGCGGGTGGCAATGGAAATACCGCCAATTTCCGGCTGCTCTAATGCTTCCGTATAGATGTTTTGTAAATAGTCTATAGGCGCGTAAGTGCCCGTATATGCCTGAAAATAGGCGATAAAACGGGTTCCGGTCTTCTTGCTGCCAAAGAGCCTGCGCCCAGTTTCCAACTGTTCGCTGATAGAGCAAGGTTCCACGTTCACGGCAAAATCACCGCTGCCGCCCGCACTGCAGAAAATACAGCCGCCGCGGCCTGCCCTGCCGTCCCTGTTGGGACAGCTGAAGCCGCCGTCCAATGCAATCTTATAGTATTTTTCCCCGTAGGTATTTTTACAATAGGCATCCAGAGAATAATAGGGCTTGCCATACCAGTCCGTATGCATGGAAACTCCTAGTGAATATGGGATTTCACGGCATTTGCCACCACATCGGCTACCTGAGGGTCAAAGGCCTCGGGCATGATATTGTCCTCGGAGAGCTTATCGTCGGGTACCAGTCCCGCAATGGCAATGGCAGCAGCCAGCTTCATCTCTTCCGTGATCTGAGGAGCGCGGCCTTCCAGAGCCCCCTTGAAAATGCCGGGAAATGCTACCACGTTATTGATCTGATTCGGAAAATCCGAACGGCCGGTTCCCACGATCCGGGCGCCGGCTTTCTTAGCCAGATCCGGCATGATTTCGGGAACGGGATTGGACATGGCAAATATAATGGCATCGTGATTCATGGATGCGACCATCTCTTCGCTGACAGTGTTCGGAGCGGAAACGCCTATGAAAATATCGGCTCCCTTCATGGCATCCGCCAAAGTACCGGTTTCGTTCTGCAGATTGGTAATCTCGGTCATTTTCTGCTGCATCCAGTTTAAGCCCTGTGCGGATTTGGAAACAATACCCTTGCTGTTGCACATGATAATATTGGTAAAACCGTAGGTGAGCAGCAGTTTGGCAATGGCGACGCCTGCGCTTCCGGCACCGTTTATCACGACCTTACAGTCCTCTTTTTTCTTACCGGTCACTTTTAAGGCATTGATAGTACCTGCCAGCACTACGATGGCGGTACCGTGCTGGTCGTCATGAAAAACCGGAATATCTAACAGCTCTTTTAGGCGCTCTTCAATTTCAAAGCAGCGGGGAGCGCTGATATCTTCCAGATTGATGCCCCCAAAGCCGGGCGCCAGATAAGTGACTGCTTTGATGATCTCCTCCGTATCTTGCGTATCTAAACAGATAGGAACCGCGTTGACACCGCCGAATTCCTTAAATAAAACAGCCTTGCCTTCCATAACGGGCATAGCGGCGTAGGGACCGATATTTCCCAGACCCAGCACGGCGCTGCCGTCGGATACAACGGCTATGGTGTTGGATTTTATGGTGTATTTATATGCAGCTTCCTTATCCTGGGCAATGACTTTGCAAGGCTCCGCCACACCCGGCGTATAGGCCAAAGAAAGGTCCTCCCTGGATTTTACGGGCGTTTTGCTGACGGTTTCCAATTTGCCGTTCCACTGTTCATGGAGCAATAATGCTTTTTCGTTTGTTGTCATGGCTGTTTCATCCTCGATTCTTGTTGTATTTATTTTGCTTAGGAACAGGAAGTCCCCACACTCTATCATCATAGTATATTTTGATTTGTTCCGCAAGGAAGAAATTTTTGTTCGCAAGAACGAAATTTTTTCTTTCGCAAGGAAGAGTATTCTTGTGTGAATGGGGAAGAAGATATAAAAGCCCTGCCGTGTGTGCGGCAGGGCTTAAATTTTAAAGATATAAGGCGCATATCGGCGCTGATTCCTTACTATTTCTTATCATGAATCTCACTGTGCAGTGTCTGCAGAGATTTCACATCACTGTTTCCGTGTTCTTTCACATAACGAATGCCGGTTGCTGTGGCCTGCGCTGCTGCGATGGTCGTCATGTAAGGAATCTTGGCTTTGATGGCAGCCTTACGAAGATAGCTGTCATCGTGGACGCTGTCCTTGCCGATGGGAGAATTAATGATCAAGTCAATCTGGTTATTCGTGATCAGGTCCAAAATATTAGGACGGCCCTCATAGAGCTTCTTGACTTTTTCGGCAGGAATGCCTGCGCCGGTGATCAATTCGTAAGTGTTGCCGGTAGCAATGATCTTAAAGCCGCTTTCGGCAAATTCTTTCGCCACCTCTACAACCTCTTCTCTGTCCTTCCGGTTGACGGATATGAGTACGGTTCCCTCTAAGGGCAGCTTGGACTGGGTTGCTTCCTGTGCCTTGTAGAAGGCTTCTCCGTAAGAGCTTGACAGGCCCAGAACCTCGCCGGTAGAGCGCATTTCGGGTCCGAGGATGGGGTCTACCTCCTGGAACATATTGAAGGGGAAGACCGCTTCCTTGACACCGTAATTCGGGATTTCCTGCTCCTTTAAGTTCGGTACGGGAGAGGGTTTTCCGGTCAATTCGGCAGTAATGATCTCCGTTGCTAACGGCACCATGCGGATATTGCAGACCTTGGATACTAATGGAACGGTACGGGATGCGCGGGGATTTGCTTCCAGCACATAGACCTTGCCGTTTTCAATGGCATACTGCATATTCATCAGGCCTTTTACATGCATTTCTTCCGCGATCCGGCGGGTGTATTCTTTGATCGTAGCCACATTATCCTCGGAAATGTGAACGGACGGAATGATACATGCCGAGTCACCGGAATGGATACCGGCCAGCTCGATATGCTCCATGACCGCCGGAACAAAAGCGTGAGTGCCGTCACTGATGGCATCCGCTTCGCATTCCAATGCATGATTTAAGAAACGGTCGATCAAAATGGGACGGTCGGGGGTGACGCCCACGGCAGCATTCATATATTCAGTCATGCTCTCGTCGTCGTAGACCACTTCCATACCTCGTCCGCCAAGTACGTAGGAAGGACGCACCATGACAGGATATCCGATCTGTGTGGCAATGGTAAGCGCTTCTTCCACGGTGGTAGCCATACCGGATTCCGGCATGGGAATGTCCAGTTTCTCCATCATAGCCCTGAACTGGTCGCGGTCTTCCGCCAGGTCGATGACGGAAGGAGAAGTGCCGAGAATCTTTACACCGTTCTTCTCTAAATCCGCCGCAAGGTTTAACGGCGTCTGTCCGCCAAACTGTGCAATAACGCCTAAGGGCTGTTCTTTCTTATAAATACTTAAGACATCCTCTAAGGTCAGCGGCTCAAAGTAGAGCTTGTCGGAAGTATCATAATCGGTGGATACGGTCTCCGGATTACAGTTGACGATGATGGTCTCAAAGCCCAGTTTTTTCAGGGCAAGGGAGGCATGCACGCAACAGTAGTCAAACTCGATACCCTGACCGATACGGTTAGGGCCGCCGCCTAAGATCATGATCTTGGGTTTGTCGTGGTTGACCGGATTCTTATCCGGTGCATTGTAGGTGGAGAAGTAGTATGCGCTGTCCTGCGTACCGCTTACATGAACGCCTTCCCAGGTCTCTTCCACACCCAGTGAGATTCTGCGGGAGCGGATGTCCGCTTCAGGTATCTCCAAGATATGACTTAAATATTTATCGGAAAATCCGTCTTTTTTAGCCGAAATCAAAAGCTCATCCGCAGGCAGGGAACCTTTGGATCTTAACAGCTGTTCCTCTTCCTCCACCAGCTCTTTCATCTGCTCGATGAACCAAGGCTTCACATGGGTGATCTCATGGATTTCCTCTACAGAAGCACCCTTGCGCAGCGCCTCATACATGGCAAAATGCCGTTCGCTGGAAGGTGTGATCAGTAATTGCAAAAGCTGTTCCTTGGTCAGGGAATCAAAGTTTTTGGCATGTCCCAGACCGTAGCGCCCGGTCTCTAAGGAGCGGATGGCCTTTTGGAAGGCCTCTTTGTAGGTCTTGCCGATGCTCATGACTTCGCCGACTGCACGCATCTGGGTACCAAGCTTGTCCTCCACGCCCTTGAATTTTTCAAACGCCCAGCGGGCGAATTTAATTACTACATAGTCGCCGTCCGGCACATAGCGGTCCAGTGTACCGCATTTACCGCAGGGGATATCCTTTAAAGTCAAGCCGGAAGCCAGCATGGCGGATACCAGTGCGATAGGGAAACCGGTTGCCTTGGAAGCCAGTGCGGAGGAACGGGAAGTACGGGGATTGATCTCAATGACTACAATACGGTCACTCTTGGGATCGTGCGCAAACTGTACGTTGGTTCCGCCGATGACCTGCACGGATTCTACGATCCGATAGGCCTGCTCCTGCAGACGTTTCTGTGTTTCTTTTGAAATAGTCAGCATGGGAGCGGAGCAGAAAGAGTCTCCTGTGTGAACTCCCATGGGGTCGATATTTTCTATGAAGCAGACCGTGATCATATTGTTCTCCGCATCCCGTACCACTTCCAGTTCCAGTTCTTCCCAGCCTAAAACGGATTCTTCTACCAGAACCTGTCCTACCAGACTGGCCTGTAAACCTCTGGCACAGACGGTCTTTAATTCTTCGCGGTTGTAAACCAGTCCGCCGCCGGCGCCGCCCATGGTATAGGCCGGTCGAAGTACTACCGGATAGCCTAAACCGTCGGCAATCTTAAGCGCTTCTTCTACGCTGTAAGCTACTTCACTGCGAGCCATCTCAATGCCCAGTGCATTCATGGCATTCTTAAACTCAATGCGGTCCTCACCGCGCTCAATGGCGTCCACCTGTACGCCGATTACTTTTACGTTATATTTGTCTAAAATCCCTTCTTTATTCAGTTCCGCACACAGGTTCAGTCCGGACTGTCCGCCGAGATTCGGTAAAAGCGCATCAGGACGCTCCTTTGCAATGATCTGCTCCAATCTTTGAACGTTCAGCGGTTCAATATAAGTAACATCCGCAATCTCCGGATCCGTCATGATCGTAGCGGGATTGGAATTTACCAGTACGATCTCATAACCCAGCTT
>JAFLSX010000055.1 GCA_022510705.1 Lachnospiraceae bacterium | reverse complement strand
ACCTATGACCCTCTGCTTGTAAGGCAGATGCTCTCCCAGCTGAGCTAAGACCCCTCGTCACAACCGACTTTGCTATTGTATCTTAAAAAGGTACAACTTGTCAATAGCTTTTTTAAAAATCACCGCCTTCATTGATGCGGCGGATAAAATCTTCAATATCCGCAAAGGTAACCTTTCCACCGGAGAAAGAAACCATTGCATGAAGAGGCATATAGCCCAATACCGATTCCACCATTTCGGCTGCGCCTTCACCCATGCTTTCCGCACTTCCCGCATCCGCAACATCCATTTTCCTCACAATCTCATTCACCAGAGGCATTGCATCGGGCAATTTTAAAACATCCAAGAAGATGGTATCCATCCCCACCTTTAACCGTCTGCTCTTGCTCTCCGTCAGTTTTACGGAAGCACTCTGCAAGATATTGCGGGAAGAAGCGCCTATTTCAATTCCGTACTCTCCTGAAGGTGCTCTGAATTCCCCGATCTCAGTATCGAAATAAGAAAAAGCACGTTTTGAGAGTACAAAGCTTACTGTTTTGCTCTCTCCGGGCGCAAGGAAGATTTTCTCAAAACCCTTTAACTCCCGCACGGGACGAATCACATCCCCTGTAGGAGGCGAAACATAGAGCTGTACTACGGTTTTGCCCGCACGGCTGCCTATATTCTTCACATCCACCGTTACTTCAAGTGTATCCGTATCCTTTATTTCTGCTGCAGAGAGCTTTAAGTTGGTAAAAGAAAACTCCGTATAGCTTAAACCGTGTCCAAAGGGAAAGAGTACCTCCATCTTCTTTTTGTCATAGTAGCGATACCCCACAAAAATTCCTTCACGGTACTCTACTGTATCACCCTCACCCCGATAGTACAGATAGGAGGGATTGTCTTCTAATTGAATGGGGAAGGTTTCCGCCAGTCTGCCGGAAGGATTGACATCACCGTAGAGTACGTCCAAAGTAGCGCCTCCCACGGCCTGACCGCCCAGGTAAACCTCTAACACGGCTTTTACCTTATTAATCCAAGGCATCTCCACAGGAGAGCCGTTATGCAGCACCACTACCGTATTGGGATTTGCCTCGCTGACAGCCTCAATAAGGGCATTCTGGCAGTCCGGCATCCTCATATGGGAGCGATCATAGCCTTCCGATTCATAGGAATCCGGCAATCCGGCAAATACAACAGCCGTTTTTGCTGCTTTTGCTGCTTCCACTGCTTCCTTGATCAGCGCCTCGTCCGTTTTATCCTCTCCGGCAAAATATCCTCTTGCATATGTCACATAGGCCTTGTTTGCTCCATCCCATGCCGACTCCGTTTTAAAGGAATTGATGTGGGAGCTGCCGCCGCCTTGATAGCGGGGTTTTTCTGCAAATTCTCCGATAAAAGCCACCTTATCTTCTTTAGAAAGGGGCAGTACACCCTCGTTCTTTAAGAGCACCATGCACTCTCCCGCCATTTTGCGGGCCAGTGCATGAGAAGCTTCCTTATCATACGGCGCTGTTTTATCCACCGCATAGCTCTTTTCCACGATCCGCAGAATCCTCTCCACTGCAGTATTCAGCGCTTCCTCAGAAAGAATACCTGCTTTCACCGCTTCTATGATCTTCTCATCATTCATTCCAAAGGAACCGGGCATCTCCAGATCCAAGCCTGCCGTCAGATCCGCTGGTCTGTTATTCACGGCGCCCCAGTCGCTTACCACAAAACCGTCAAATCCCCATTCCCCACGCAGCACATCGGTTAAAAACTTTTTATTCTCTGCAGCATAAGTACCGTTGATGCGGTTATAGGAACACATAATGGTCCAAGGCTTTGACTCCTTTACCGCCTCTTCAAATGCCGCCAGATAGATTTCACGCAGGGTACGCTCGTCTATTTCACTGCTGCTACTCATTCTCCTATGCTCCTGATTGTTGGCCAGAAAATGCTTTAAGCTGGTGCCCACGCCCTTGCTCTGCACGCCCTTTATGTAGTTTGCAGCCATCTGCGAAGCCAGATAGGGATCTTCGGAAAAATATTCAAAATTTCGGCCGCAGAGCGGAGAACGCTTGATATTGGCTGCCGGACCTAAGAGTACATTGACCCCTTCCGCCCGACATTCCTCTCCCAGCTCCTCACCCAGCATATGGATCAACTCCCTGTCAAAGGACGCTGCGGTGGCACATCCTGCCGGGAAGCAGACAGCGGGTACGCTTCCGCCCATTCCCAGATGGTCACCCTCTTCCTCCTGCCTGCGCAGTCCGTGAGGTCCGTCGCTCATGGTAATCCGCTTTACTCCCAGCCGCTCTACTGCTTTCGTATGCCAGAAATCCGCTCCTGAGCAGAGTCCTGCTTTTTCCTCCAAAGTCATTTCCTCTATGATCTTCCGAATATCCATGCCTCAGACCTCCTGTTTTGTCTTTTTTCCTAAATCTCTACATCCTCTCAGGCGCAGAAAATCCCAGCATATCAATGCAGGTTTCCAATATATCCTTTGTCAATACAAGAAGTGCTATCAGTCCGGCTTTTTTCTCCTCATTCTCTTCTGCCAGAATTCTGGTCTCATGGTAGAATTTATTAAAGGCGTTGGCCAGATCGTAGATGTAGGCACAGATCTTGTGAGGAGCAATTTCCGCACAGGCACCCTCTATTGTAGCCTGAAAAGCCCCAAGCTGCATCATTAACGCCTTTTCGGATTCGCTTCCCGCATCCTGCACTTTAAGTCCGTCCAGAGAACCTCCCTGCTCCTTGTACTTATTTAGGATGGATTTAATCCGCACAATGGTATACAGGATATAGGGACCGGTATCCCCTTCAAAGGAAGAGAACTTCTCCATATCAAACACATAATCCTTGGAAGCCTGGTTAGATAGATCACCGTACTTGATAGCAGCCAAACCTATCAGACGCGCCGTTTCCCTGGCCTCTTCTTCCGGCATTTCCCGATTCTCCGTAATCTTGCGATACATTTCCTCATTGGTTTCTCCAATCAGGTTTTCCAGCCGTTTCACACCGCCGTCTCGGGTCTTAAAAGGCTTACCGTCCCTGCCGTTCATAGTGCCGTGCCCCAGCCATACCAATTCCGTCTCCGGTTTTACTAACTTCGTCTTACGGGCGCAGCGGAATATTTGTTCAAAATAAAGTTCCTGACGCTTATCCGTCACATAGATGATCTCATCAGGCTCAATATTCTCCATACGGTCCATGATAGTGGCCAAATCCGTGGTATTATAAAGAGCTGCTCCGTCCGATTTCAAGACCATGCAGGGAGGAATCTCCTTGTTATCCGTCTCTTCCTTCACATCCACTACCAGAGCGCCTTCACTCTCATGAGCATAGCCTTCGCGTTTCATGTAGTCCACCATGGATGGAATCAAACCGTTTACATCGGATTCACCTTTCCATAAGTCAAATTCCACGTTCAGACCAGCATAGTTTTTCTTTAAATCCTCGATGGATACCCGTCTGATATGCCCAAACAGAGCCTCATACCCTCTGACGCCGTTCTGCATCTTATAGGTAACCTCCATGGCTTTGGCCTTATAATCCGCGTCTTCCTTACTGCGCTTGCTGGCAGTCGGGTAGATCTCTTCCAGTTCCCCAATGGTAAAAGGCGCTTCAGCAGGATATTCGCCGGTATAACTTTCATCAAAATAAACCAAATCCGGCTGGCGCTCTTTCAGTTCCGTGATCACAAGTCCCATCTGCAGACCCCAGTCTCCCAGATGCACATCACCGATAACCTCCTGTCCGCAGTAACGCAAGATACGCTTGATACTCTCGCCGATGATCGCAGGACGCAGATGTCCTACATGCAGGGATTTTGCAATATTGGCTCCGCCGTAATCGAGAACCACTTTTTTAGACTTTACGGGCAATTCCAAGCCAAACTTTTCATGCTCCTGCATTTCCTGCAGATAGTCACGCAGAAAGCGTTCCTTTACTTTCAGATTAAGAAAACCCGGTGCCACAGCATCTACTTCTGAAAAGACAGCACTGTCTGCCAGTACTGCTGCCACATCACCCGCTATGGCTATCGGGGCCTTTTTATACTGTTTGGCGCCTGCCATAGCACCGTTACACTGATATTCACAGAGATCAGGTCTATTGGATAGGGTCACTCTGCCAAGTTCCTTCGCGTAACCGGCCTTTTCAAATCCCTTTTCCATTTCCTCCGAGATCAAATCCAATAACTTCTTCATATTTCCTCTTTTCTGCCCACTTGGAGGCTTCCTGTTACTTCTTTATTCTATACTGCCTGTCTATTGTTATATCTTACTTGTTTTTCCCGTGTCTTTCAAGTCCTTTGTACGTTATAACCCACACATCCCCTTTACAGTTCCTCTGCTTCCAGAAAAGGAGTGAAATCCTCCGTATCTGATGCCAGAATTCCTCCGAAGGCGGTCTTTAAGTTGCTCATCACCTGCCGTACTTCTCCTCCTGCGCTCTCATCATAGTCACAGGCATATATCTGTACCATACCCAGTTTCTTTAAATGGGATGCATCATCCTCCCCCATTTCCTCTGCACTCAGTTCCTCCAGCGTCAGAATGCCGTTTTTCAGTGTCAGTTCCAGACAGTTAAAATCTGTCCAGACTTCAATATCCCGGCTTGTGATGTAATTTGTACCCTCCGAGGACGGCAGAGCCTCAGCTAACTGCTTTGCGCTCACCCTCTCAGGCAGTAAATAGAGGCAGCTCTTGCTGCGGTTTTCCTGTTTTTTTCCTTTATCACCCATTATTTCTCCATCCTTTCCGCCTTGGAATAGGCACAGCCGCAATAATCCTGTCTGTAAAGATCATAAATACGGGACAGTTCCACAGACTGCTTATATCCGTCTTTTTTCTTAAAGTCCGAAGGCAGCCATTTTATCCTGATTTCTTGTTCCAACCTGCTGCCGATTTCATTGATCTTAGCAGCATTCTTTAAAGGACTGATGGAGAGGGTGGTACAAAAATAATCAAAGCCGCCCCTCTTCGCTTCCTCCGCAGTCCTGCGCAGCCGCAGCTCATAGCATAAAAAGCAGCGCTCTCTGCCCTCGGGACAATCCGCGTACTCTTTGGTCAGCTCCAAAAAAACTTCCGGCTTATAGTCCCCCTCCACAATGTCAATGCGGTAGGGACTTCCGGAGTCTTCTACATGTTCTCTCTTAGATTGCTCCTCTGCTGCCACATTCCTGCTGTCATCGCTCTGCGCTTCCGCTTCCGCATTATAAGCTGCGATCAGCCGTTTCTGCTCTTCCACCCGTTTCCTATATTCCTCCTGCATGGAGATATTGGGGTTGTAGTAAAATACCGTAATCCGAAAATACTCCCGCAAGTATTTTAATACATAGCTGGAGCAGGGTGCACAGCAACTGTGTAAAAAGAGCGTGGGAGCTGCCTTTTTTAAAGGTATATTTTCATCCTGAGAAAAATCTGCTTCCTGCTCTGCCAGCTGCTTCAATATCCTATCCAGTTCCTTTTGATAATTCGGTTGATTCAATATCTCACCCCGTCTCCGTCATACTCTGTCAGATACATAATAATAAGTGTAAATTATATACATTTCACTATCCACACCCCAATTTGCCAAAAACTCCTTCTTCAAAAACCGGCTCCGGCCTGCCTTGAAAAAGGAGTTTGTACATTTGCTTGCTCTATAACGAAGCAATATCCACTAAAGTCAGTTTTTCCTGCGCATTCTCCAGACTGGTGACCAGCGCTTTGGCGGTATCCATTGCAGTAATACAGTATACGCCGGTTTCAATGGCTGTACGGCGGATCAGGAAACCATCCCTGGATTTATCCCTGCCCTGGGTAGGCGTATCGATCACAAGGTCGATCTTATGGCCTAGAATCAAGTCCATAACGGTAGGGGATTCCTGGGAAATCTTATTTACTTTACGCACTTTCACGCCTGCATCCTTCAAAGCTGCCGCGGTGCTTCGGGTAGCGTAAATAGTATACCCCATCTTTTCAAAACTGCGGCCGATATCAATGGCCTCACCCTTATCCGCATCTTTGACGGTGATGATCATCTGCTTGTGCTTGGGCAGTTCCACACCTGCACCTAAAAAGGCTTTATACAGCGCCTCGTGGAAAGTCTTGGCAATACCCAGACATTCACCGGTGGACTTCATCTCCGGTCCTAAACTAATTTCCGCACCCCTGATCTTCTCAAAGGAAAAGACCGGCATCTTGATAGCATAATACTCTGCTTCGGGCTGCAATCCCGGCTCATAACCCAACTCCCTGATACTCTTACCGAGAATCACTTCCGTGGCCAGGTCCACGATGGGAATACCCGTCACCTTGCTGATATAAGGTACCGTACGGGAGGAACGGGGGTTGACTTCAATCACATATACATCCTCGCCGATAGCAATGAACTGAATATTTATCAGACCTTTCACATGGAGCGCTTTTGCCAGTCTGCGGGTATACTCCGCAATCTTCTCCTTCACCACCGTATCAATAGTGGGAGCCGGATAGACAGAAATGGAGTCACCGGAATGGATACCGGTTCTCTCAATATGCTCCATGATCCCGGGAATGAGGATGTCCACACCGTCACAGACTGCGTCTACTTCAATCTCTCTGCCCTGTAAGTATTTATCCACTAAGATGGGATGATCCTGTGCGATCCGGTTGATGATCGCCATAAACTCTTCGATTTCCTGATCGGAGGTAGCAATCTGCATACCCTGACCGCCCAATACATAGGAGGGGCGTACCAGTACGGGGTAGCCCAGACGGTTTGCCACTTCCTTTGCCTCCTCGGCAGTATAGACGGTGCCGCCTGCTGCCCTGGGAATTTCCGTTTTCTGCAAAATCTTATCGAACAGTTCTCTGTCCTCGGCCGCATCCACATCCTCAGCCTTGGTGCCTAGGATGGGCACGCCCATCTTCATCAGACTCTCCGTCAACTTAATGGCAGTCTGTCCGCCGAACTGTACCACCGCGCCGTCCGGTTTCTCGATATTTACGATATTTTCCACATCCTCGGGCGTAAGAGGCTCAAAATACAGCTTATCCGCAATATCAAAGTCCGTACTTACGGTTTCGGGATTGTTATTGATAATGATGGTCTCATAGCCGGCTCTGGAAAATGCCCATGTAGCATGTACGGAACAGTAGTCAAACTCGATACCCTGTCCGATACGGATGGGACCGGACCCCAATACCAGCACCTTCTTTTTGCCTTCGGTGGCTCTGGCCTCGCACTCTCCTCCAAAGGTAGAATAATAATAAGGTGTGGTAGCGGCAAACTCCGCGGCACAGGTGTCCACGATTTTAAAAACAGCTGTTATTCCATTATCAACCCTTAATTTCTTAATCTCGCTCTCTGTCTTGCCGGTCAGTCTGGCAATCACATTGTCTGGGAATTCTATCCGTTTTGCCTCTTTTAAAAGTTCCACTGTCAGAGGCCCTTTCTTTAAAGCCTCTTCCATCTCCACGATAATTGCCAGCTTATCGATGAACCAAAGGTCTATCATGGTAATCTCATGGATTTCCTCATAGCTTATGCCTTTGCGAAGCGCCTCTGCGATCACCCAGATCCTCTGGTCGTCCACGATCTGTAAACGCTCCTTGAGCTCCTCTCCCGAAAGGGCTGAAAAATCATAACTGAGCAGGCAGTCTACATGCTGTTCCAGAGAACGAATGGCCTTCATCAGCGCCCCTTCAAAATTGGTGCAGATGCTCATGACCTCGCCGGTAGCCTTCATCTGGGTCGTCAGCGTCCGCTTAGCGGTAATAAATTTATCGAAAGGCAGCCTGGGCATCTTGATAACGCAATAGTCCAAAGCCGGCTCAAAACTGGCATAGGTCTTGCCCGTAACCGCATTCTTAATCTCGTCCAAGGTATAACCCAAAGCAATTTTAGCCGCTACTTTGGCAATGGGATACCCCGTAGCCTTGCTGGCCAGCGCCGAGGAACGGCTTACACGGGGATTTACCTCGATGACACAGTATTCAAAACTGGTGGGATGCAGAGCAAACTGCACATTACAGCCGCCGGTGATACCCAGCTCGTTAATTATATTCAAGGCTGAACTTCTGAGCATCTGATATTCTTTATCGCTCAGGGTCTGGGAGGGCGCCACTACAATACTGTCGCCGGTATGTACGCCTACGGGATCGATGTTTTCCATATTACATACAGTAATGCAGTTGCCCGCACCATCCCGCATCACTTCGTACTCGATTTCCTTCCAGCCCGCAATACAGCGTTCTACCAACACCTGTCCAACACGGGAAAGGCGCAGACCGTTTTCCAAGATTTCCTCCAGTTCCGTCTGGTTATGGGCAATACCGCCGCCGGAACCGCCTAATGTATACGCAGGACGCAATACGACGGGATAGCCTATCTGCTTGGTAAAAGCCACGCCGTCTTCTACATTCTCCACAACCGTGGAAGCCGCACAGGGCTCTCCGATACGTTCCATCAGATCTTTGAACTCCTGACGTCCCTCCGCATTTCGGATGGTTGCCGCGGTGGTACCTAAGAGTTTTACATTGTGGCTGGCAAGAAAACCGGATTCCTCCAGTTCCATTCCCAGATTCAAACCCGCCTGTCCGCCCAGGGTAGGCAGAATGGAATCCGGCTTCTCCTTCTCAATGATCTGCTCCAAAACCTTAATGGTCAGAGGCTCTATATAGACCTTGTCCGCAATATCCTTGTCCGTCATAATGGTAGCGGGGTTGGAATTTACTAAGATAACTTCCACGCCCTCTTCCTTTAAAGAACGGCAGGCCTGCGTGCCCGCATAGTCAAACTCCGCTGCCTGACCGATGACGATGGGACCGGAACCGATTACCATAACTCGCTTTACGTTAGGATTCTTAGGCATCTTTCTTTCCCTCCTTCATCATCTTAATGAATCTGTCAAACAGATAGCCGGAATCCTGAGGCCCGGGACATGCCTCCGGGTGGTACTGCACCGTAAAAATATTCTTACCGGTGTAGGCCAGGCCCTCGTTGGTTCCGTCGTTGACATTGATAAAAGCAGGGACCGCCACCTTGGGATCCAGCTTGTCCATATCCACCACATAGCCGTGGTTCTGAGAGGAGATATAGACCCTGCCCGTGGATAAATCCTTGACCGGATGGTTTCCTCCCCTGTGTCCGTATTTTAATTTATAAGTATCCGCTCCCGTTGCCAGTGCCATCAGCTGATGTCCCAGACAGATGGCAAAGATGGGAATATCCGTATCATACAGTTTCCTGATTTCTTCAATAATGGAGGTACACTCCTTGGGGTCCCCGGGGCCGTTGCTCAACATGATGCCATCCGGCTTATCCGCAATGATCTCTTCCGCAGTTGTCAGGGCAGGGTATACCGTCACTTCACAGCCCCGCTGTGCCAGAGAATGAGGGATGTTGCCTTTGGCACCCAAGTCAAGGAGCGCCACCCTAAGCCCCGTACCGTTTAACTCCCTCACCATGGAAGGACGTTTTTCTCTCTCTCCTGCCTCGTAGGCCTCTTTCCTAAAAACCGCGGAGCCTGAAATGGGACCGTTTTCTTCAAGAGTTTTGCTGGGCGCTATGGTATATTTTTCCTTGCAGCTTACCTTCTCCACTACTTTGCCCGTGGTATAGGCCCGCAGCTTCGGCAGAATTTCCTCTAAATTATAGTTTCCATCGGTAGTGATCATACCGTTCATAGTACCCTTCTCCCTGAGAATCCGGGTCAGGGCTCTTGTATCAATACCCGCAATACCAGGTACGCCGTTCTCCTCCAGATATTGCTGTATACTCTTGTCGTTTCTGAAATTACTGGGCATTCTGGAAAGCTCCCGTACAATGAAACCGTCCGGCCAGGGTTTTACGGACTCCGTATCCTCCAAGCATATTCCGTAGTTGCCGATCAACGGATATGTCATACACACCGCTTGTCCCGCATAGGATGGATCCGTCAACACTTCCAGATAACCTGCCATGGAGGTATTGAAAACAATTTCGCTGATCACATCTCTGTCGGCCCCGATATGAATCCCTTCAAAAACGGTACCGTCTTCCAATACTAAAAATGCTTTCATCTGAAGCTCCTATCTGCACGTCTGCCACATGCCCTGCATTTCTTTTGCACAACCGATTAATTATAGCATAAAAAAGCAAGCCGTTCAACCGACCTGCTTTAATTTTATACCAATTATACCGTGTGGGATTGTTTACGAAAATATGCATCTATTTCATAGGGCCCCTCCAAAATCTCCCGTCCCACATAGAGATGGCCGCTCTTCCCCGCTTCCACACACCACTTGACCAACGTGATGGCGCCATCCTGGATTTCCAGAGCGGTAATACAGCGTGGATGGATACAGCTGCCATCGTTAAGATAGTAGGACTCACCCGGGGTTGGAAGCACGGGACGGTGGGTGTGTCCCGCCACCAAAAGCACTTTATTTTCTTCCGCCCATGCAGACAGCCGCTTTTCCGTTTTCTTCTTTTTGGTGTAGTTTTTGGCTGCACTGGTAGGATCATGCGTCCCCCAAAGCTCCAGCTTTCTCCAGACATGGCGCACCAAAAAGCGCGTCAGACGCCACAGCGTGTCATTTAACAGGTCTCCCTGATGTCCATGCACCAAGAAAAGTTCATTTCCTGTTCCGGCTTCTTGAAGCACCAGACCTTCTCTCGCTTCCATACCGGGAAACAGCTCCTGCATATCGTCCTTGCTGTCACAATAATAGCGCTCACAGGTCTGTTTCATAAACCGCCGCTTTTCCTTCACCCTATCATGATTTCCGTAAAGCATATAGAATCGCCCGTGAAGGTAAAAACAGGACAACTGCCAAAATATATGACTGTGAGTCTGGATAATGGCTTTCATATTGGTATTTTCCCAAAGTTCATCCCCATCCCCCAGCTCTATATAGGTAAACCGCCTATCTCCATAATATTCTAATGCGGCAAACATCAGATAACTGTTATCCAGGAAATTATCACCGATATTTCCCACCCCACGGTGGCAGTCGCTCATCAGAACAAATCTGCTGTTTTCATCAAAGCTGATCCTCTCCGCTTCCCTGTAGACCCGGTCCAACCGGCTTGCCGTACTCATGCTCTACCTCTGTTGGAGCAGTCTTTATGGGGAATCCGACTTAATCCTATCAGCATACGGTACAGCCTGGGGAAACACATGCCCAAATAATCTATTTTGTCAATCGTTCTGACAAAGCATCTGGTAACTTTCTGAAATTTACGGCATCTTCTTTGATTTCTCCACTGAACGAAACGGACTCTTAAGAAGCAATGGGGAGGCTGCTTCGAATAAGGACACCGGAAACAGATACAGACAGTACATCCGCTTACGCAAACGTCTCCCTTCGGATAGCCGGCTTTGATCAGCGCCTGATAAAAGGCATCCTGCATCTGCTCATCCCGGAAAGAAACACATGCTTCCATCCACAATTCCCACGGCCATACAAATTCACCCAATACAAAGCCGGTCAGCCACCAGTGAATCTCATCCCTGATAGCCAGTATACATCTTCCCTTTCTTAACACGAACCGCATGGATGGCATCTCTTCATCCGATACGCTGTGGTAAAAAAGCCTTTCCGGATGCTTCGTATCCATCTCATCCGATACATACAGTCCGATTTCGGCTCCGGCAGTCATTCCGTACTGCCCTTTCCAAAACTCCAATAAATAACATTTGTTATGACAAGTAAAATAGACGGGTTCACAGTGAAACACCATGCTCATCGCAAGTGCATGTTCGTCGTAAAGCTTGCTATATCCTACTTCTCTCTGCCAAGCGTGCTTCGTGGAATAAAAAATATCCTGGCAAATATCATATTGAAAGCCAAACGGCAGAATAACACTATTGAGATCCCTGCATTTTTCCTCATCCGTTCTTTTTCTGACCAGGCATCTCGCTCTCCACCGATAACAGCAGAGCCCGATTGTCCATAAAAGCAGCAAAACTGCCAATATGCCTGCCGCAATATAAAAGTACTTCATAGTTTGACTCCAAATTGTTCTTTACTATATCATATGCAGAATCGACAAGCATGTTGCAGATTTCGACAAAATTCTGTCTATTTGGCAGTCTCGCCGGACCGATTCCTAAGCCCGGCAAAAACTTATTCATAAAAATACCTGCCGGTAAAACCGGCAGGCAGATATCACTTTGGTTATAAAAATAACTTATAAAACCTTGGATAAAAATTCTATCAAACGGGGGTTTTTCGGATTACCGAAGAATTCCTCCGGAGAACCGCTCTCTAAAATCTGTCCTTCGTCAATGAAAAGCACCTTGTTGGCTACCTCTCTGGCGAATCCCATCTCATGGGTTACGATGATCATGGTCATGCCTTCCTTAGCCAGCGCTTTCATTAAATCCAGTACCTCTCCTACCATTTCGGGATCTAAGGCACTGGTGGGCTCGTCAAATAAGATCACATCGGGATTCATTGCCAGTGAGCGCACAATTGCCACTCTCTGCTTCTGCCCTCCGGAAAGGGTGGAGGGATAAACGTCTGCCTTATCCTCCAGTCCAATTCGTTTTAAGAGAGCAAGGGCTTCTTCTCTTGCCTCTTTCTTTATATCCGCTTTGGTGGTCGTAATAGGAATCAGTTCCTTTTTCTCTTCCCCTTTTTTGAACAGATTGGCAATGCGGATACTCAAATTCTTGCGCTTATCCCTGCGTAAATCCTGACAGCGCAGATACACCGGAGCCAGCATAATATTTTCAATCACTGTTTTGTTATTAAAGAGATTGAAATGCTGGAACACCATACCCATATGTCTTCTGTGCACATTGATATTTACCCTTAGGTCCGCAATATCCACTCCATTAAAGATAATCTGTCCGCCCGTGGGATCTTCCATACAGTTTAGGCAGCGTAAGAAAGTACTCTTGCCGGAGCCGGAGGGGCCGATAACAACTACGATGTCACCCTTTTGAATCTTCACGTCAATGCCGCACAGCACTTGCGTTTCGCCAAAATGCTTTTCCAGATTAATGACGTCTATCACTTTTTCTCAGGCTCCTTTCCATAATTTTA
>JAFLSX010000054.1 GCA_022510705.1 Lachnospiraceae bacterium | reverse complement strand
ATGATAGTAGAAGGACAGGGAATGGGCTTTTGGACACGGGTTCGACTCCCGTCTAGTCCATTAGAAGAACAGTATAGGGCAGGAGTCGAACCCGTTGGGTTCCGACTCCCGTCTAGTCCATTAGAAAAACGGCAGGGATAAAGCAGTATGAAAGATTTGAAGAATTATAAGAATCTTCATGAAATGTACCGAAAAGTACAACGGAAATGGCTTATCGGCATGATAGGGTTCTTTGTATTGTTTTTATTGTCCTTTGTATTCATTTTCTTAGATCTGCCATTTGATCTTGCCATGATCATGATGTTGATGATCATTCCGACCATTGGCGCGGCAATTATTTATTTGGGAATGCGTATTATAACCGCAAGGTCATTGAATCGTTTTACACAGGAGGAGCTTGCCCGAATAGATAGTTCCATTCCTATGGCACAGATGCAGAACGGTTTTTGCGTGACTTATGATGCAGTAGTCTGCAGCAAGGGAAAATGTTTTCTGTATCCGGTAAGAGATATACTCTGGGTATATGGGCATGTTCTCACAACAAGGTTGTACGGAGTTATACCCATTGGCAGAGACAGCTTTGTTGTCATTGCAGGAAAAGACCACAAGCGTTATACCTGTCGAACTAAAAATAAGAGTAATGTTGTAGATAATGCTGTAGAATTTCTGAAAGCCGGACTCAGCCAGTACCGTAAAGGAATCTTTTATGGGTACAGCGCAGATTTGGATACCATGTTCCAAAAGGACTTTAACAGAATGCTTACCATGAGCCGGGAATATGATATGCAAAATACATAAAAATTGCAGAAGAGATCAGCTATTGAAGTATGGGAGGGTGGATTTCTGTCAGTACATGGCAGAAAGATGCCCTCTTTAAAAATTCCCATATATGCTGTTTCTTTCTGTCAAATAATTTGATAAAATAAAAGTAGTATTGAGCAGCCTAGAAGAAAAGGAGTGAATACTATGTGGTCTGAAAGAGTAGTAGACGGTTATCTTTTTGTGAGCATGGAAGATGTACAGTTGGCGCAGCAGGAAAAAAAGAAAGTGGAATATCTGGAAAAGTATCTGGATTATCACGATGTGGAGAATGTGCTGAAAGTTTATAAAAAGGCAGTGGCCGAGCGCATTTTTAAGACTCCAGTGGGATATGATTATCTGCGAAAAATGCAAAAGTTTTTATTGGAATGTGACGGGATGACGGAGGAACAGGTACCTCCCATAACTTTGCATAACAGCTTTAATGTCAATATGCGCCGAAGCTATACACAGACCAGATCCAGGGTGGAGGGGCCTAAAGAAAAAAAGAAGGCGGAATGGCCTGTTATTTCCCTAATAGCGAACCTGATTCTGATCATTGCGGTCATTGCCATGTTCGCAATCACCTTAAGAAGTGATAACCCCAATATTATAAACTATGAGCGCACACTTGTGAACAAGTATGCTTCTTGGGAACAGGAACTGTCCGAAAGAGAAAAAGTCGTCAGGGAGAAGGAAAGAGAACTAAACATCTTAAATGAATAGACTTGGAGGCTGAAATGGACAGGTTAAAGATATTGGTGGTGGATGATGAAAGCAGAATGCGGAAGCTGGTAAAAGATTTTCTGGTGAAAAGTGATTATGAGGTTATAGAAGCTGAGGATGGTGCAAAAGCAGTAGAACTTTTCTTTGCACAGAAAGATATCCGGCTTGTTATTCTGGATGTTATGATGCCTAAAATGGACGGCTGGGAGGTATGTCGGGAGATTCGCAGTTATTCCAAGGTTCCCATCATCATGCTGACGGCAAAGAGTGATGAGAGGGATGAATTACAAGGCTTTGGGCTGGGTGTGGATGAATACATCGGTAAGCCATTCAGCCCTAAAATTCTGGTTGCAAGAGTGGAAGCTATTTTACGGCGGACAGGTAATATGCAGGCGGAAGAAATCATCGCCGCAGGCGGTATTGAACTGAACAAGTCCGCCCATATGGTCAAGATAGACGGAAGAGTCATCGAACTTAGCTATAAAGAATTTGAATTGCTGGCATTTTTCATGGAGAATAGAGGTATTGCACTATCCAGAGAAAAAATCTTGAACCACGTGTGGAACTATGATTATTTCGGAGATGCCCGTACCATAGATACCCATGTTAAAAAGCTTCGAAGCAAAATGGGAGATAAGGGAGAACTGATCAAAACGATCTGGGGCATGGGATACAAGCTTGAGGCGGAAACTTAAACATGAAACACTCCATTAAAAAACAGTTTGCATTTACTTTTATTGGATTGATGGCGGCAACTCTTTTTGGCTGCTGGCTCATTAACAATACTTTTTTGCCCGGTTACTATGAGCAAAGGAGAAAAAATGCTGTAAAGGAAACCTATCATCTTATAAACGAGGCTGCGGTGACAGATACGTTGGGGACCGAAGAATTTGCTATTGAATTGGAAAAAATATCCGGTCGTTATAATATGATGGGGGTTATACAGAGCGAAAACGGTATGATTGTCGGGACCTTTGGAAACGACATGGCAATGTTGCAAAGGCTGCTGTGGGAACGTTTGTATACGCCTGTGCAGGATACCAGATTGCTGGAGCAGACCATAAATTATACGATACAGCTTGTGATGGATCCCAAGACCAGGACAGAATACATGGAAATGGTGGGTTTCCTGGATGGCGGACAGGTCTTTTATATGCGCACACCTCTGGAAAACATCAGTGAAAATGTAAAGATTGCCAATCGCTTTTTGCTGTATGTAGGAATGATCGGCGTTTTGCTGAGCAGCATAGTGATCTGGATGGTGTCCAAAAAGGTGACGGGGCCCGTTTTGGAACTGGCCGAAATATCCGAGCGCATGACCAGGCTGGATTTTGAAGCAAAGTACAGGGGGAAAAGCAAGAATGAGATTGCCTTATTAGGTGATAATATCAATAAGCTTTCCGCGGCTTTGGAGGAAACCATACGGGAATTGAAAACGGCCAATAACGAGCTGCAGAAAGATCTGGAAAAGCGAAACCGTACGGATGAGATGCGTAAAGAGTTTCTTTCCAATGTGTCCCATGAACTAAAAACACCTATTGCCCTGATACAGGGGTATGCAGAAGGACTGAAGGAAGGTATTAACGAGGATGAAGAGAGCCGGAATTATTATTGCGACGTTATCGTAGATGAGGCCGGTAAAATGAACAATCTGGTTAAGCAGCTGTTATCGTTAAACGAGTTAGAGTTTGGCAATGATGTAGTAAATCTTGAGCGTTTTGATTTAGTTACCTTGATCAGTAACTATATTCAGTCGGCACAGATTCTGACAAAGCAGCAGGGGATTTCCGTGCGGATGGAACAGTATGACCCAATCTATGTATGGGCGGATGAATTTAAGGTTGAAGAAGTATTCATGAATTATTTTTCCAATGCAGTGAATTATTGTGAAGGCCAGAAGGTTATTGATGTCCGATTGGAACAGACAGAAAATAAAGTGCGTGTTACAGTCTTCAATACAGGTAAGAAGATTCCCGAGGAAAGTATGGAGCATATCTGGGAAAAATTTTACAAAGCAGACAAGGCCAGAACCCGGGAATACGGCGGCAGCGGCGTAGGCCTTTCCATCGTAAAAGCTATTATGGAAGCGCTGCATCAGAGGTACGGAGTGCAGAATTTTGAAAACGGCGTTGCTTTCTGGTTTGAACTTGAAACGGTAGGAAAGGAAAAGGCATGAGGGAGGAAGCGGAATTAACGCAGGCCCCGGAGCGGGTGCTCCTTGTTGGAGTGGATACCGGAGAGGAAGAGGATTTTGAAGCCTCTATGAAAGAATTAAAAAGTTTGGCTGAGGCCTGCAATATGCAGGTGGTCGGTATCATGACCCAACGGCTGGAAACCGTCAACAAAGCATTCTATATCGGAGCGGGAAAAGTAGAAGAGGTGCATATTTTTGCCGGGGAGTGCGAAGCAGAGCTGGTTATTTTTGAAGATACTTTAAGCCCCTCTCAGCTGAGGAATCTGCAAAAAGAATTGGGGATGCCGGTAATGGACAGAACCAATCTGATCCTGGATATTTTTGCAACCAGGGCAAAAACGCGGGAGGCAAAATTGCAGGTGGAGGCGGCAAGACTGAAGTATCTGTTACCCAGACTGGTAGGCATGCATGAAGCTTTGAGCAGACAGGGCGGCGCCAGCGGCAGCATGAGCAGTAAGGGCGCCGGAGAGAAAAAGCTGGAGTTGGACAGACGGAAGATAGAACATAGGATCACAGAGTTGGACAGGGAACTGCAGGAGGTATTAAAAGAAAGAGAAACCCAAAGAAAGCGGCGGCGGTATTCACAAGTTCCGCAGGTTTCCCTGGCCGGCTATACCAATGCAGGCAAGTCCACACTGCTTAATGCCATGATAGAAGCCTATGTGGGAGAAGAAGAGAAAAAAGTTTTAGAAAAAGATATGCTCTTTGCTACTTTGGAGACCAGTGTACGCCGGATTGATGCCGGCAGGAAAAAGCCTTTTTATCTGGCGGATACAGTAGGGTTTATTCATAAGCTTCCCCATGGACTGATCAAAGCGTTCCGTTCCACTTTGGAGGAGGTTAAAAATGCGGATCTGATCCTTCATGTGGTGGACTTTTCCGATGCTTATTATAAAAGGCATCTGGAGGTGACGGAGGAAACCCTGCGGGAATTGGGAGCCGGAGATATTCCGGTTATCTATGTCTACAATAAAGCGGAATGCTGCATGGAAAAACTGCCTAAGGTAAGCGGTAACCGCATCTATATGTCAGCGAAATGTGGTATGGGACTAGAGGAATTGACAGGATTGATCATGGATACGCTGTATGCGAAGAATGAACGAACTGCCTTTCTGATTCCATATGAAAAGGGTGGGATAGTATCCTATCTTTGTGAGAATGCAGAAGTGTTTTTTCAAAATTACGTTGAAAGTGGTGTCTATTTGGTGGTACACTGTCATCAGAATGACAGAGCAAGATTTACTGAGTATATCGTGGAAGAGAGTGAGTCTTACGGGTTGCAATAGAAATGAAAATAGTGTAAGTTATATATAGCAAGGGATTATTACGGATGGAGATAGGTAATATATGAGAAAAACGAAAGTGATTGTTGGAATCTGCATATGCAGTCTGCTTTGTATTACGGGCTGTGGAGCCAGCCTGCCAGAGATGACGGAGGAGCAGGAGAATGCAATCGTAGAATATGCGGCCAGTATTGTAATGCGTCATACCAGAGACTATGACAGCAGGCTGGTGGATTTGTCTATTTTTGATACATACGAAGATGAGCAAGAGCCGGATGAGCCGGGAGGGATGGATCCCGTGGAAGATACTCCCGTTATTGATTCGACGGGAGGTACTTCTGTTGTTGACTCATCGGCAGGAGAAAGTGTGGGCAATATAGCGCAGGTCCTGCTGCCTGAAAATATTGATATCGTTTTTTCCGGATACAGAGTCGTAAATGCCTATCCGGATGGGGACTCCGATAATCCTTATTTCGCATTGGATGCTTCTGCCGGAAATAAGTATCTGGTTTTGGGATTTACAATGAGTAATAATACAGGAACGGGTCAGGAAATCGATATCTTTTCTCAGGGACCCAGATTTACCGTGTTGATCAATGGAACGGAGCGCACACCGATTATGACAACAATGCTGTTGGATGATTTAGGAACCTATGTGGGCAGCCTGGGAGCCGGAGAAGAGGTTAAGTTGGTACTGCTTGCGGAGATCGAAGAAACTCTGGCAGGAGAGATTACCGGACTGCAACTATCGGTAACCACAAGTAACGGAAGCGTTGTTATGCCCCTAGAGTAAACCAAGATGTGCCAATGCCTTTTGAATGCCGTCTTCACTGGCCTTTGCCGTGACAAAGGATGCAATATCAAATAGGGAAGCCGGAGAAGCGTTTCCCATCACGATGCTGCCCGGCAGACAAGTGAGCATGGATAGATCGTTGTTACTGTCACCGAAAGCATAGGCGTTTTCTTTAGGAATACCGTAATAAGTAAGTACAACCTGAATGCCGGATGCCTTAGAGTAGCCATGAGGTACAAATTCCCGTAAAGTACCGCCTCTGTCGATACATGCAAAGTGTTTGTCACTGACGGAGCGAAACGCCGTTAATTGCCACGGTTCCTCATACCAAATGACAAATTTGTCACAAAAGAAATTTGGGTTTTCCAGATCCTCTGGCATTTGATAATCACGGTTTACAAATGAGCGATACTGTCTGAGAGCACCCGGATGTTGTAACGGACGGGAGAGATCGAAGGCTACTTCCTTACGGGACTCAAATAGGATATCTACACCGGTCTTGCGAGCCTGAGTCAGTATCTGCATGGTGATTTCGTGGGACTGGGGTACATAGAGAATATCCCTGCCGCCGCAGTAAATATTAGTGCCGCAGCCGCAGATATAGCCGTCAAACCCAATATCCTGAAAGCGCTTTTCCACATTCTGAAAGCAGCGCCCTGTATTGATAAACATCAGATTTCCCTTTTGACGGGATGCCCGGATGGCATCTATGGCGCTTTGGGGAATGGAGCCGTCGATTTCTGAAGTCAGGGTTCCGTCAATATCAAAAAAAGCTATTTTTCTCATAAGTCCTCCATGCAGGAATTTCATTTGTTTTGGTGATTGAAAAATAACAAGAAGTATTATACGGTTATCTGACCGTAATGTCAAAGCACAGAAAGTTTTAATAAAAATAATTTTTTAGTGTTCAATTGTCTTTGACTGTGATATAATGTCGTTAGACGTAGTTTTATTACGGCAGACGATTCTCTGAGAGGTGAAAGAATGGATACAAAAATCTTATTGGAAAACGGTACTAACGAATTGGAAGTTTTGGAGTTTACGCTGGACAGTAATTCTTACGGAATTAATGTGGCAAAGATAAAGGAGATTATCAATTATATGCCTGTGACGCCGGTTCCCAATTCCCATCCCAGCATTGAGGGCATTTTTATGCCCCGTGACAAAATGATTACCGCAATTGATTTAAAGAACTGTCTGCAAAGGGGTGTTTCGGGAGACGGGGGTCTGTTTATTATAACGAACTTTAACAGCCTGGATATTGCGTTCCATGTGGACAGTGTAGTCGGAATTCATCGTATGTCCTGGACCGATATTATTAAGCCGGATACTACGGTTGCTTCCGAAAGCACAGCTTCGGGTATCATTAAAGTGGACGAGAAGCTGATCATCATTCTTGACTTTGAAAGAATCGTTGCGGACATTAATCCGGAAACCGGACTGAGGACGGAGCAGCTGCTGGCTTTAGGAGAACGTGAAAGGTGCGATGTTCCTCTTTTAATAGCCGAGGATTCCCCACTGTTAAATCGACTGATCGTAGATGCATTACATAAATCCGGGTATACAAATCTGATTCATACCGCTAACGGTAAAGAAGCTTATGAAATTATTGAACACTTCAAGGAAGAAGGAACCTTAAGTGAGCATGTACAATGTGTCATTACCGATATTGAAATGCCGCAAATGGACGGACATCATCTGACGAAGCTGATCAAGACGGACGAAGCAACCAAAAATATACCTGTTGTCATCTTTTCCTCACTGGTAAATGCTGAAATGAGGATCAAGGGTGACCAGTTGGGAGCGGATGCACAGCTTTCCAAACCGGAAATCGGCGAATTGGTAAATGTATTGGACAGATTGTTGAGAAAATAACAATCAGGTAAAAAGCAGGGAGTTTTCCCTGCTTTTCTAATAAATACTAATATATCAAGAGATGCGGAAGGACATATCGGTTTCATGAAGCGGGAAGAGTTGAAAGAAATACTAAAAGAGGCGGATATGGTTCTGGTGGGTATTGGTGAAGAGTTTAGCAGGGTGGATGAACTGAGACAGGATAAATCATATGAAAAAATATGCGGTATGACAGCCCAAGCCGGTATGCACTGGACAGTGCCTTGCCTGAACCGAAGTTATCTTAAGAATGATAAAAAGCTTTTAGAGGCTTATCAGAAATTGGGAACGCTCCTTAAAAACAAGAATTATTTTGTCATTACTACCTGCATGGATGGGTTGATCGAAAAGGCAGGGCTACGGGAGGATCGGATAACGACTCCCTGCGGAAGTTATGACAGATTGCAGTGTTCCGAGGGCTGCGCGGGAAGCGTTGTATCTGCGGAACATACCTTTTTGGAGGAATTAGAAGAGACGCTTACAGGAAAGAAAGCATGGGATACCATGGTGATTCCAAAGTGTAAATGCGGTGCTCCTATGGAATGCAACACGCTGTATGCGGAGCATTATTTGGAAGAGGGTTATGCGGAAAGCTGGCATACCTATATGAAATGGCTGCAGGGTACCTTAAACCGCAGACTCTGTATTCTGGAATTGGGAGCCGATATGATGTTTGCCGGTGTACTTCGTTTTCGATTTGAAAAAATGGTTTCTTTGAATCAGCAGGCAAAGCTGTTACGGATACATAGTCATCTATGCCAGCTGCCGGAGGAAATTTCCGGCCGAGGTATGAGTATTTTACAAAATGCAGTAGATTTTATGGCAGAAATCTAAGAATTGTGTTACACTATGTTTGTTCCAGTCTTAATATGATTAAAATGAGGTTATGATATGGGTTCTAATGAAGAATATTTAGACAAGTTATTACAATCTATGGGCGATGAGGATACAGATGCCCTTTCCGCAGATGTGGATGCTATGTTTGCTGCACTGGAGGAATCGGGTGGATTGCCGGACTCAGCTGAATCATTACAAATCGAGGAAGTAGAGACGCAGCTTTCACAATTGGAAGAAGTGACGGATGTGTCTGAAAGTGCGCCCACTGTGGAGAGTACTCAGGATATGAGTCAGGAAGAAATCGAGAGTATGCTTGCCGCCTTTGAAGCGGAAGAGACTTCCGATTCTGATACGCAGGAAACAATTTCCGAGGTCGAGAGTTTTCCGGAGGATATTTTTGGAAATGCTGAAGTTATGGAACCCGGTTCCATGGAATCTAACATCATGGAAACTGACTCTGTAGAGGCTAACTCTATGGAACCTGACTCCATGGAACTTAATTTCATGGAAGAAAGTCCGGCAGAAAGCAATGTCGCGGAAAGTTCTTCTGAAGAAAAGTCTGCCATGGATCCGGAGGAAGAGGATATTCTGGCTTTGTTAGACAGTATACAGGAGGATGAAAGCGTAAGCGAGATCAATGACCTGCTGACAAAATCGGATAACAACGAAGCGGTGGATGAGAGTATTTTTGATGAAGGAGAAGCTGAATCTGCCGCAGAGGATATTGCCGCACTTCTTGGAGAAGACGGAGCAGAAGCATCTGCAGATGAAGAACAGGATGCAGAGGGAAAAAAGAAAAAAGAAAAGCCTAAAAAAGAAAAGAAGGAAAAGGTTAAAAAAGAAAAAGCACAAAAGGAACAGGACGGGGAGGAAAAGGGACCGAAAGAGCCGGGCTTTTTTGGTAAGCTTCTTTCTAAGCTGACGGATGAGGAGGAAGTAGAACCCATCAGCCAAGAAAATGAGAACATTATAAAGGAGTTGGAGGCTGAGGATGCAGCCGAAGCCGGAAAGCAAAAGAAGGTAAAGAAAGGCTTGCTTCCCGGAAAGAAAGACGGAGAGGAAGGAAAAGACTCCGGTAATAAGAATAAGAAGGGCAATAAGAAAGGCAACAAAAAAGACGCTAAAAAAGAAAAGCCCAAAAAAGCGCCAAAACCGAAAAAAGAGAAACCGAAAAAGGAACCGGCGGTACCCGAAAAACCGAGTAAAAAAATATCCAAGGCAAGTATTATTGTGATACTTTTGTTTGCCGGCACGGTATTTGGCATTATCTTTTTTGCATCCTCTTTCCTGTCGGGAATGCTGCAGAAACAGCGTGCAAAAGATGCTTTTGCAAAACAGGATTATTTCAGCTGCTATCAGGAGCTCTACGGACAGAATCTGTCAGAAGAAGAAGATATGATGTTTCATCATGCCAGAACGGTTTTAAAGGTGGAGCGAAGGCTTGCCAGATATGAGAGCTATTTGGAAAATTATCAGATGCTGGAGGCATTAGATACGCTGATGCAGGCCCTTGTAGATTATGATGATCTGTATACTGAGGCGCAGAGTTACGGTGCAGAGGCAGAAGTGAATTCATATTATGCAAAGATTTATGAGATATTGGAAAGAGATTACGGCTTGAGCAGAGAAGCGGCGCATGCCATTGCGGGCTGTGACAGTAAGAGAGAATATACAAGATATCTGACTGCCCTGACAGAAGGAGAGCAGATTTCTATCAGCGGCGGTGAAGATGGACTTACGCTGCCCGAAACCGAAATGCAGGATGTTTTACCGGCGGAAGAGGAACTGCTGCCGCCTGCATTTATGGATTAGAGAAAGTCGGCCGTAATGTGGAGACAAAGTTATGATAGCAATCATTGATTATGATGCAGGTAATATGGGGAGTGTGGAGAAAGCACTGCATTTTCTGGGAGAAGAGGCTATAGTTACCCGTAGCCCGGAGGAAATACTGGGAGCGGAAAAGGTGATACTACCCGGCGTAGGCTCTTTTGGAGACGCTATGGAGAAGCTGAAGCAATATGGCTTGGTTTCGGTTATAAAGCAGGTGGTAGAAAAGAAGATTCCCTTTTTGGGTATCTGTTTAGGATTGCAGCTCTTGTTTGAAAGCAGTGAGGAGAGTCCCGGAGTAGAGGGGTTGGGTATATTAAAAGGCCGAATCATGAAGATTCCTGAGGAAGGACTTAAAGTGCCGCATATTGGCTGGAATTCCCTGCACTTCCCGAATCGGGGCAGACTTTTTGACGGCATTGCAGAAGGTGCCTATGTCTATTTTGTGCATTCCTATTATTTGGCAGCAAAAGAGGAGGAGATTGTGAGCGCTACCACAGAATACGGTGTGACCATCCATGCCGCCGTAGAAAAGGACAATGTCTTTGCGTGCCAGTTTCATCCGGAAAAAAGCTCCGATATAGGACTTCAGATATTGGGGAATTTTGTAGGTATTGGAAGGGGGAAGCACTGATGCATACTAAGCGGATCATTCCCTGTCTGGATGTCAAGGACGGTAGAGTGGTAAAGGGTGTTAATTTTGTAAACCTTTTGGATGCGGGCGATCCGGTGGAGGTGGCCTCTGCTTACGATAAGGCGGGCGCGGATGAACTGGTTTTTCTGGATATTACCGCATCCAGCGATAATCGTGCCATAGCGGTAGAAATGGTGCGAAGGGTAGCGGAAAGAGTGTTCATTCCGTTTACAGTAGGCGGCGGTATTCGCAGCGTGGAAGATTTTAAGATGCTGTTGCGAGAAGGCGCTGATAAGGTATCCGTCAATTCTGCTGCCATTATGAATCCGCAGCTGATTGCTGAAGCAGCGGATAAATTTGGAAGTCAGTGCGTGGTAGTTGCCATTGATGCTAAGAGAAGACCTGATGGAGGTTTTAATATTTATAAGAACGGCGGTCGTGTGGATATGGGAATTGACGCCGTGGAATGGGCTATACAAGCGGAGCGTTTGGGGGCCGGAGAGATTCTGCTTACCAGCATGGATTGTGACGGTGCCAAAGGCGGTTATGATCTTGCATTGACAAAGGCGGTATCCGCAGCGGTTAAAATTCCGGTCATTGCTTCCGGCGGCGCAGGCACCGAGGAGCATTTTTTTGAGGCTCTGACCGAGGGCGGGGCAGAAGCGGCTCTGGCTGCATCCTTATTCCATTACAAGGAGCTGGAAATCAGGGAAGTAAAGGAATATTTGCGACAAAAAGGCGTTTCTGTAAGATTATAAGAGGTATAAGAAATGGGTATGATTACTGGGGACTGGCTGACGGCCTTAAAACCGGAGTTTCAGAAACCCTACTATGCGGAATTATTTCAATTTGTTAAAAATGAATATAATACAAGGCAAATTTTCCCTCCGGCGGATGATATATTTAATGCTTTCCATTTGACTCCCCTAAAGGAGGTCAAAGTAGTTATTTTGGGACAGGATCCCTACCATAATGACGGGCAAGCACATGGGCTTTGTTTTTCTGTAAAACCGGAGGTGGACATACCACCTTCTTTGGTAAATATCTATCAGGAACTCCATGATGATTTAGGGTGTTATATTCCCAATAATGGTTATTTAGTAAAGTGGGCAAAGCAGGGGGTGCTGCTGTTAAATACGGTGCTGACTGTACAGGCTCATGCAGCCTTTTCCCATAGGGGAATGGGCTGGGAGCAGTTTACGGATGCGGCAATCCGGGTGCTGAATGAGCAGGATCGTCCCATGGTATTTATTCTCTGGGGAAAACCGGCCCAGATGAAAAAAGCTATGTTAAACAATCCGAAGCATTTGATATTGGAAGCGTCTCATCCCAGTCCCCTCTCGGCATACAGAGGTTTTTTCGGAAGCAAGCCTTTCAGTAAAACCAACGCGTTTTTGCAGTCCAAGGGTTTGGGGCCCATTGATTGGCAAATTGAAAATATATAAATTATAGATGAAAAGTTGAGGAGAAGAATTATGGCAATCAGAATTGGTATTTTAGGCTATGGAAATCTGGGCAGAGGTATCGAGTGTGCTGTGGCACAAAATGAGGATATGGAGTTGGTGGCAGTGTTTACTCGCAGGAGCCCGGAGACCGTAAAGACGGTGAGTGGGACTTCTGTTTATCATGTGGACCGGCTGCCGGATATGAAGGATAAGATTGATGTTTTGATGCTCTGTGGAGGCTCGGCGACGGATTTACCCGAGCAGACTCCCGAATATGCAAAATTGTTCAACGTTGTGGACAGCTTCGACACCCATGCGAAGATAGGAGAGCATTTTGCAAATGTGGATGCCTCCGCACAGGCTTCCGGAAAGGTTGCAATGATTTCTGTGGGCTGGGATCCCGGGATGTTCTCTTTAAACAGACTGTATGCAAATGCGATCTTAAGAGACGGAAACGATTATACTTTCTGGGGCAAGGGTGTGAGTCAGGGACATTCCGACGCCATCCGCCGAATTCCCGGCGTGAAAAACGCAAAGCAGTATACCATCCCCGTAGCCTCTGCGCTGGAGGCTGTGAGAGCCTGTGAAAATCCCGAACTCACCACCAGACAGAAGCACACCAGAGAGTGTTTTGTGGTGGCGGAAGAGGGCGCGGATCTGGCTGAGATTGAGAATGCAATTAAGACTATGCCCAATTATTTTTCTGACTATGATACAACGGTGCATTTTATTTCTGAGGAAGAGTTGCAGCGTGACCATGCGGGTATTCCCCACGGTGGATTTGTGCTGCGTACCGGAAAGACCGGCAGGAACGGCGAGCACAATCATGTGATTGAGTACAGCTTAAAGCTGGACTCCAACCCTGAGTTTACGGCGTGCGTTCTCGTTGCCTACGCGAGAGCGGCTTATCGTATAAATCAGAGGGGCATTTGTGGCTGCAAGACTGTATTTGACGTGGCACCTGCGGATTTGAGTCCCATGTCCCCGGAGGAGTTGAGAGGACATCTTTTGTAGAATGGCAGTACATTCTATGTCAAGGCATTAGTACATATGGAAATACTTTAGAAATTAAATGGAAATACCGAAGTGAGGAGTAAAATGAAAAAAGAAGCATTTGTAACGAAGGAACAGATTGAGGAAATTGTAAAGACCTATCCCACACCCTTTCATATCTATGATGAAAAGGGTATTAAGGAGAATGTAAAAGCATTGAAAGAAGCTTTTGCATGGAATAAAGGCTATAAAGAATTTTTTGCGGTTAAGGCAACCCCTAATCCCTATTTGATTCAGATACTACGAGAGTATGGCTGCGGCTGTGACTGCTCCTCCTTGACTGAGCTCATGTTGAGCAAGGCCATGGGAGTTACGGGGGAGGATATCATGTTCTCCAGTAATGATACGCCCGCACACGAATTTGCTTATGCGGCAAAGCTGGGTGCTATTATCAATCTGGATGATATTACCCATATTGATTATTTGGAGAAGACCATTGGCTATATTCCTAAGACTATCAGCTGTCGTTTTAATCCCGGTGGATATTTTTCGGTTGCCAACAGTATCATGGACAACCCGGGTGATGCAAAATACGGTTTTACTGCGGAACAGATTATGGAAGGGTTCCGCATTTTGAAGAGTAAGGGTGCGGAAAACTTCGGTATCCATGCGTTCTTAGCCAGCAATACCGTATCCAATGAGTATTATCCCGAACTGGCCAGACAGCTTTTTGAATTGGCAGTTAAGTTAAAGAATGAAACAGGAGCTAAGATTACTTTTATCAATCTTTCCGGCGGTATCGGCATTCCCTATAAGCCGGAGGATGTGCCTAATGATATTCGCATCATTGGTGAGGGTGTACGCAAAGCCTATGAGAGTATTTTAGTACCTGCAGGTATGGGAGATGTTGCTATTTATACGGAGCTGGGGCGCTATATGATGGGGCCTTTTGGACATTTGATCACACAGGCCATTCATGAGAAGCATACCCACAAGGAGTATATCGGTGTGGATGCCTGTGCCGTAAATTTAATGCGTCCCGCCATTTACGGTGCATACCATCATATTACGGTGCTCGGCAAGGAGAACGAACCCTGTGAATACAAGTATGATGTGACCGGTTCTCTCTGTGAGAACAATGATAAATTTGCTATCGACAGAATGCTGCCCAAGGTAGAAATAGGTGATTATCTGGCTATCCATGATACCGGTGCACACGGTTTTGCTATGGGGTATAATTATAATGGGAAATTAAAATCTGCCGAGCTCCTTTTAAAAGAGGACGGCAGTGTACAATTGATCAGAAGGGCGGAGACTTCCAAAGATTATTTCGCAACCTTTGATTGTCTGGACATTTATAAAAATCTGGATTTAGAAGTGTAAAAAATACTTGTAAATAACAGCCGGATATGATAACATAATATTCGGCTGTTAAATAGGCCGGCGTGTCGGAATGGCAGACGAGGCAGACTCAAAATCTGTTGTGGGCAAC
>JAFLSX010000053.1 GCA_022510705.1 Lachnospiraceae bacterium | reverse complement strand
TGGCTGATTGGTCAAGCGGTCAAGACGCCGCCCTCTCACGGCGGAAACAGGGGTTCGATTCCCCTATCAGCTGTTATTTGAAAGCCCAACCCATTAAAAAACCTATCTTCGTAAGAAGATAGGTTTTTTATAATTTAGAAACAACAAACAAAACTTACTTTTTGCAGATATGGCGTTTGATGGCCTCAAAACTCTCTCGGCTGATATCATGCTCTATGCGGCAGGCATCTTCCGTAGCAGTTTTTTCATCCACTCCCAGTTCTATCAGCCAGGAGGAGAGAAGCTTATGACGTTCATACATGGTTTCAGCTATTTCATTTCCTTTTTCGGTCAAATAGATATATCCTTGTTCCGTAACTGTAATGTATCCGTTTTCACGCAGATGTTTCATGGCCACGCTGATACTGGATTTTTTGAAGTTCAGCTCCGTGGCAATGTCCACAGAGCGGACAACAGGCAGGCGTTCGCTTAAGATTAGGATGGTTTCCAGATAATTCTCAGCAGATTCTCTGATAGTCATAAGTATTCCCCCTTGATAGAACCGATTCAAACATTGTAGACAGTATAGCATAAAAGTATTGGAAAATAAATGAATTTTTTAATTTTCAATCTTTATACTTTCTTCAAAAGCATATCTGTGGTATACTATGTATGATTACATTGGAGGACGATGCCATGGCAACTGAAAATAGTGCCCCGTCCGAAGTAAGACGTAAGAGGGTACAGCGTTTGAAAAGGGGGATTATTATTTCCCTGGTTGCCTCCATACTGATTCCGATTATCTTATGTATTTTCCTGCTGATAAGGCTTTTTTCTATGGAGAGCCGGTTAAAGGAATTGGAAGAGCTATTAAGCAATATGCAGATGCAGGTAAGCAGCGGAAGCGTCAATATGGAGGAAAGTGAAAACTCCGGACTCATACAGGGGCCTGTAGTGGCCGACTTATTAGGAGAAATTTCTATAGGAATGGATTCTGAAGGAGAGGAAGTTTTACAAGATGGTCAAGAGGAACTTCCGGAGGAACCGGTGAGGAAAGTCTACTTGACTTTTGATGACGGGCCCAGCTCGGGAACCGGAGAGATTTTGGATATTCTGGCGGAGTATGATGTAAAGGCGACTTTCTTTGTGGTCGGAAAAGAGGCAGAATGGGCACAGGATGCCTACAGGCGGATCGTGGAAGAAGGACACACCCTGGGCATGCATTCTTACACCCATGATTATCAGCAAATTTATGCTTCTCTGGATGCTTATTCTGAGGATTTGTTAAAATTGCAGGATTATCTTTACGATGTCACGGGAGTACGCAGTGTTTATGTCAGATTTCCCGGCGGCAGTTCCAATACAGTAAGTCGGACAGATATGCGTGAACTGATCGCATATTTGGAAGAAGAGGGATTTACGTATTATGATTGGAATATTTCTTCACAGGATGCGTCAGGCGTAAGACTGACTCCCGAGCAGATAGTAAATAACTGTCTGCAGGGATTGGAGAAAAAAGACAATGTTATTATCCTGATGCATGATGCGGCAAGCAAGCATACTACGGTGGAAGCACTGCCGATATTGATAGAGAGTATACAAGCTATGGAAAATACGGAGCTGTTACCTATTACGGAGGATACAGTACCCGTTCAGCATATTACAATATCACATGAAGAAACGGAGGAATAGGAGAATGGGTTTTTTCTCGGACTTAAAAGAAGACCTTTCACAGGCTGTCAATGAATTAATGCCTGGAGAGGCGGAAAATACGGAGGAGATATCTGCGGAAAAAGAGGTGGATATTTCTGTTGAAGCAGAAAAAGCACAGCTGGATGCACTGCTTGACAGAGTAGATTCCATTGAACTGCCGGAGGATATGGACATTACCAAGCTCGAACAAGAGGCTGAAGTGACAGAGGCAGCAGAAGAGACGGTGGAGGAAACCGTCGAAGAAGCATTGACCGTCGAAGAGCCTGTCAACATTGAGGAAGAACAGATAAGCGTGGACGAATTGCCCGATGAGCCAAATATTTCCGGCGAAAGAGATATTTCTATTGAAGAAATCACACCGGAAGAATATTCGGTGGAGGAAGTCAAAGAAGTGACTGCTGCAACAGAAGAAATTGGAAAAGGGGAAAGAAAAAAGATGGATGTTCAATTAAAGACTGCAACAGATGAAAACGCTGTTATTACGGCGGGCATGACAGTTACCGGAGATGTTACCTCCGAAGGCTCTATGGAAGTGATCGGAACAATTAACGGAAATATTAGTATATTGGGGAAACTCAATATTACAGGCGCTATCACAGGAAACTCCAAGGCTGCTGAAATCTATGCCGACAATGCCAAGATCAATGGCGAAGTGGCAAGCGAGGGTGCTGTGAAGATCGGACAGAGTTCGGTTGTTATCGGCAATATTTTTGCAAAGAGCGCGGTGATTGCCGGAGCAGTCAAGGGAGATATCGACGTACACGGTCCCGTTGTGCTGGATACCTCTGCAATCGTTATGGGCAATATCAAATCCAAGGCTGTACAGATTAACAACGGAGCTGTTATTGAAGGTATGTGCTCCCAGTGCTATGCAGATGTTAATCCTACTTCCTTCTTTGATGAGTACAAGAAGGGTAAAAAATAAATATAAAGGAGCGTAGTTGCATGCGCAGAATATTACTGAAACTCAGTGGGGAAGCACTGGCCGGGGACAAGCATACTGGCTTTGACGAGGACACAGTCAGGGGCGTTGCCTTGCAGGTAAAGGAACTTGTGGATGCCGGCTATGAAATCGGTATCGTCACAGGCGGCGGTAATTTCTGGAGAGGCCGTTCCAGTGAAAGAATTGACAGAACCAAGGCAGACCAGATCGGAATGCTGGCTACGGTGATGAACTGTATATATGTTTCCGAAATCTTTCGTTCCGTAGGTATGCGTACCAGCATACTGACCCCTTTTGAATGCGGATCCTTTACAAAGTTATTTTCCAAAGACAGAGCCAATAAATACTTTGCAAAGGGTATGGTAGTATTCTTTGCAGGTGGTACCGGGCACCCTTATTTTTCTACAGATACCGGCGTGGTGCTCAGAGCGGTGGAAGTAGAAGCGGATGTGATTCTGTTAGCCAAATCCGTGGACGGCGTATATGATGCCGATCCGGCCAAGGTAGCGGACGCCAGAAAGTATGATGAGGTAAGTATTGATGAGGTTATTGCCAAGAACCTTCAGGTAGTGGATATGACGGCCTCTATTTTGGCACGGGATAACAAAATGCCCATGTGGGTATTTGGCTTAAATAAGGAAAACAGTATAGTCAATGCGGTAAAAGGCAATTTCAGCGGTACGAAGGTAACAGTGTGAAAAATAAGATTTTTCACACGGAAATTTGGTCTACCGATCCAAATTTCATAGGTTGAGGAGGTTAACATGGACGAGAGAATCAGTGGATACAGTGAAAAAATGCAAAAAACATACGAATATTTAGAGGCGGATTATGCAGCGATACGTGCAGGACGTGCAAATCCGCATGTGCTGGATAAATTACGGGTAGACTATTACGGAACTCCCACCCCTATTCAACAGGTTGGCAATATTACGATTCCGGAGGCCCGCATCATCCAGATCGCACCTTGGGAGAAATCTCTGGTGAAGGCTATTGAGAAGGCCATTCTGACATCCGATATCGGTATCACGCCTTCCAACGACGGCTCCGTGATCCGGCTGGTATTCCCCGAACTGACCGAGGAGAGAAGAAAAGACCTGGTAAAGGAGGTCAAGAGGAAAGGCGAGGACGCAAAGGTTGCCATCCGCAACATCAGGCGTGACGGCAATGACGCTTTCAAGAAGCTTTCCAAGACCGATATTTCGGAAGACGAAATCAAACAATTGGAGGAGAGCCTGCAGAAGCAGACTGATAAATATATCAAGGATATAGACGCTTTGATTGAATCCAAATCCAAAGAAATCATGACCGTATAATAGAGGAGGGCGGGTCCTGGGACCTGCCCTTTGGTCAGTTACCCGGAGGAAATGATGGAAGAGTTGAAAATTCCGCAGCATGTGGCAATTATTTTAGATGGCAATGGCAGATGGGCCAAAGCCAAAGGAATGCCCCGCAACTATGGGCATGTACAGGGGGCTAAGACAGTAGAGGTCATCTGTGAGGAGGCATATCGGATGGGAATACAGTACCTGACGGTATATGCCTTTTCAACCGAAAATTGGAACCGTCCGCCAAAAGAAGTGGAAGCCCTCATGAAATTACTGCGGGACTACATGAAGACCTGTTTAAAAACAGCGGAAAAGAACCGTATGTGCGTCAGGATCATCGGGGATAAAAGCGGACTGGATGAGGATATCCGTTCCCGTATAGAGGAACTGGAAGAGGCAACAAAGAATAATGACGGCCTGCATTTTCAGATTGCTTTAAATTATGGCGGAAGGGATGAACTCTGCCGCTGTATGCGCTTACTGGGTGAAAGAATTATTGCGGGTGATTTAAAGCCCGGGGAGATTTCAGAAGAATTGATCAATGCAACTTTGGATACGCATGGTCTGCCTGAACCCGATTTGTTGATCCGCACTTGCGGCGAGCAGCGTATATCCAATTTTTTGCTGTGGCAGTTGGCCTACACGGAATTTTACTTTTCTCCCGTGGCATGGCCGGATTTTTCAAAAGAAGAATTGGTAAAAGCAATAGAAGCATATAATAAGAGGGACAGAAGATACGGCCTTATAAAGGAGGACTAGGCAATGTTTCTGACGAGGTTACTGAGCAGTGTAGTGTTAGTACTCATTGCTTTGTGTACTTTGATTCTGGGCGGACCGCTACTGGCGGCAGTCACCTTTTTCATAGCCCTTGTGGGATACTTTGAACTGGTAAGGGCTACTGGCATTCATACGAAAGGGAAAATAGGCGGACTGGAAACCGTAGGTTTTTTAGGTATCATGGCATACTATGCCGCCATGTTTTTTTCGGGAAATGCGGTTTTGCTCTGTGCGGTGACAGTGGCTGTATTCATGGCCGGACTGGGTGTATATGTTATCACATTTCCGAAATATTCTTCTGAAAAGGTAATGATGAGTTTCTTTCATTTTATTTATGCTCCGATCATGCTGTCCTTTCTGTATATGACCAGGGAACTGCAATATGGGCAATATCTTGTTTGGTTGATTTTTATCAGTTCCTGGGGCAGTGATACTTGTGCTTATCTGGTGGGTATCTGCATTGGCAGAAAAAAGATTTTTCCTGTATTAAGTCCTAAAAAGTCCCTGGAGGGCTGTATCGGTGGCGTGGCAGGTGCCGGGCTTTTGGCTGCAGCTTATGGGTATTTTCTGGTAGAATCCGTGGTGGAAAGCCAGACGGTAACGTTGATTTTAGTCTTTATTTGTATCGTGGGGTCCGTTGCCAGCCAGGTTGGAGACCTGGCGGCTTCCGCAATCAAAAGAAATCATGATATAAAGGATTACGGAAAGCTGATTCCCGGACATGGCGGTATCATGGATCGTTTTGACAGTGTGATTGTTACTGCTCCCATGATATATTTTTTGGCGGTGCTTTTGATTTGGTAGAAGAGGAATGCCATGAATCCAACTAATACAAAACAAACTCTTAAAAAAATTGCAATACTGGGATCCACAGGTTCTATTGGGACACAGACATTGGAAATCGTAAGAGCCAATGACGATCTGCAGGTTATGGCGCTGGCGGCAGGCGGTAATGTAGAACTTATGGAACAGCAGATCAGGGAGTTTCATCCGCAGCTTGCCGTTATGTGGAGCGAGATGGCCGCAAAGGAGTTAAAGCAGAGGGTGGCAGATCTGCCGGTGAGGATAGCCTGCGGCATGGAGGGGCTGTTGGAATTAGCGGTTTTACCGGAGGCAGAGGTATTGGTAACAGCCATTGTGGGTATGATTGGTATCAAACCCACTATTGCGGCAATAGAAGCAGGTAAAACGATTGCGTTGGCAAATAAGGAAACGCTGGTATGTGCCGGACATTTGATCATGCCTCTGGCAAAAGAAAAGGGTGTTTCCGTTTTGCCGGTGGACAGTGAGCACAGTGCCATTTTTCAGTCTCTAAACGGAGAACCGAAAAACAGGATTTCCAAAATACTGCTGACTGCATCAGGAGGTCCATTTAGGGGCCGTACGCAGGAACAACTGCAGCAGATTCGTCCGGAAGATGCTCTAAAACATCCTAATTGGTCAATGGGCAGAAAAGTGACCATAGATTCTTCAACCATGGTCAACAAAGGTTTGGAGGTTATGGAAGCCGGATGGCTTTTTGATGTGAAACTTTCTGATATTCAGGTGGTAGTACATCCCCAAAGTGTCATTCACTCCATGGTGGAGTATGTGGACGGAGCTATTTTAGCCCAGTTAGGAACCCCGGATATGAAGCTTCCGATACAATATGCCTTATTCTATCCGGACAGGAAACCACTGGCGGGCCGGCATCTGGATTTTTATGAGTTGGGGCAGCTTACTTTTGAAAAGCCGGATATGGATACTTTTAAAGGTTTGAAATTGGCCTATAGAGCCGGCGAGATGGGCGGCACTATGCCAACGGTGTTCAATGCGGCCAATGAAAAGGCGGTCAGTCTGTTTTTGGAGAATAAAATATCCTATTTACAGATTCCGGAGATGATCGAGGGCTGTATGCAGCAGCACAGGGTAGTTAAAAACCCGTCAGTAGAGCAGATTTTGCAGGCGGAGGAAGAAACGTATCACTTTATTGCTGAGGAGACCAAAAAGAAAGTATAGAGAGTATAACAGGTATGATGACGGTAATATTATTTATAATCATTTTTGGTATTGTGGTTTTGTCCCATGAATTCGGACATTTCCTGCTGGCTAAGATGAATGGCATTCGTGTGGTGGAGTTTTCGGTGGGAATGGGCCCGACAATCTGTTCCTTTACCAGAAAGGAGACCAAGTATGCCATTAGGCTTCTTCCCATTGGGGGTGCCTGTATGTTTGAGGGTGAGGACGGACTGGAGAGTGAAAACGGCGGGGGTGAAGGTTCTTTTTTAAAGGCCGGCATCTGGGCCAGAATTGCCACGGTAGCAGCAGGTCCTATTTTTAATTTTATATTGGCTTTTTTAGTAGCGGTCATTCTGGTATCATTTTCAGCTACGGATACTACCATCCTTTCGGGCGTATCAGTGGGCAGTCCTGCTGAGGCGGCAGGACTTACAGCCGGAGACAAAATTGTCAGCATAGATGGGCAGAAGACCTATCTGTTTAGAGATGTCTATCTTTTGACACTCCTTAATAAAGGGGAGGCTATGAAGGTGGTTTATAAGCGTGAGGGAGAAACCTATTCCGCTGACATATTGCCTGTTTATAACGAAGAAAGCGCCAGATATCTGCTGGGAATCTACGGCGGAATCTATGAGCAGGCAAAGGGCCCCGCAGTGTTTCGGGATGCCTGGTATGAAATCCGCTACAATGTAATAGCCACCTATAAAAGTCTGGGACTTCTGTTGTCGGGACAGTTTTCCCGTAAAGATGTAGCCGGACCGGTGGGGATTGCCGTCAATGTGGTGGGTGCAACATACGAAGCTTCCAAAGAATATGGTATTCGTGCGATAGTATTGAATATGATGAATATTGTGCTGCTGCTTTCAGTGAATCTGGGTATTTTAAATTTATTGCCCATTCCGGCGCTGGATGGAGGCAGACTGGTATTTCTTTTCATAGAGCTGATACGAAGAAAGCCCATTTCTCCAGAGAAGGAGGGGATTGTGCATTTTATCGGGCTGGTATTCTTTATGGTATTAATGGTAGTAGTATTATTTAATGATCTGTCCAATATTTTTGGCAGATAAATAGAAATAAGTGTTCTGTTTGGGTAAGTTTCGGGCCATAGCTCCGGCCAATGCAGGAGATAGGCCCGAGGTCTTCCATTCTCTGGGGTATTTTTCGATTTTCTGCAGATTCCTGCAAAGTAGTTTTCCGTGTATGACAATCGTATACAAAAAAGAGGAGGGTATATTTGCACAAGCAAGAGGAACGGTTTGAAATTAAGAGGCTTTTAGGGAGCGGCGCTACTGCGCAGGTTTATTTAGCCTATGACAGATTGCTTAAAAGAAAGCTGGCCATAAAATGGGGTAGGGAAAAGGTGTTTTTAAGACAGGAGGCGGAACTGCTGGCAGGATTTTCCACCCCTTTCTTTCCCATGCTTTATGATTATACGGAATGGGAAGGAGCAGGACTGCTTTTTATGGAATACATAGAGGGAGAAAACTTATTGGAAAGAAAGACTCGGATCGACTGTTTTACGGAAGAAGAGGCTCTGGGAATAGCAGTAAAAACCGCAAAAGCGCTTGCTTGCCTTCATACGTGCAGAACCCCTTATGTCTATGGAGATTTAAAGCCGGAAAATATTATGATACGGGCTGATGGCAGTTTAAAGCTGATAGATTTTGGTGCAGCAGTGTCCCTTGGGCGAGAAGAGGGATCCCATATAGGAGAGAGGCGGGGAGGTACACCCTTCTATGCCCCGCCCGAACAATGGAGGGGCAGACCGGATGTAAGAAACGATATCTATGGGCTGGGCAGACTACTGCAGGATATGTTAAAAATGGGGAGGGGAGGTATACTCAGTCAGGGCAGCAGAAGGCTGATAGAACGCTGCGTACAGAAGCAGCCGGAAAAGCGCTATGCCTCGGTGGAAGCCTTCTTAAAGGAGGCGGAAGTGCTTTTGAAGGCATTCCAATTATAACTTACGGAATAATGGCTTTGACTTTCTTATCTAAACATACTATAATTATTGTATTTTAAAGGATTAAGCCCTAAATAAGTAATAAAATATCATATATTATGGAAAGGTACGGTTTAAAGATGAAAAAATTGGAAGACTATGTAAGGAGCATACCGGATTTTCCGGAGGAAGGTATTATATTCAGGGATGTTACCAGTGTATTGCAGGATGCGGATGGCTTTCGTTTGGCCGTGGATACCATGCAGGAAATGATAGCGGATCTGGATTATGACGTGGTAGTGGGAGCGGAATCCAGAGGTTTTATTCTGGGTGCACCTATTGCATATAATAATCATAAACCTTTTATTTTAATCCGGAAAAAGGGCAAGCTGCCCTGCGAAACCGTTGAGGCTGAGTATGAGCTGGAATACGGCAAAGCTGTGATAGAAATGCATAAGGATGCGATCAAACCCGGGCAGAAAGTACTGATTGTGGATGATCTGATCGCTACAGGGGGCACCACAGAGGCTATGATAAAGCTGGTTGAAACTTTAGGCGGCCAGGTAGCGGGCCTTGTGTTTATGATTGAGCTTGCCGGACTCAAAGGAAGGGAAAGACTCAAAAATTATCGTATGGATTCTGCAATTATTTATGAAGGTAAATAAATTCTTTTAATTAAGGACGCGGATATTTATGACAGAAGAAAAAGTGGTTCTGGATGACGGAAAAATAACCACATTAAAGGAATTTTTAACACCCGATGAGTTGTATCAGGTGCTTATTTCGCATGTGCGGAAATACCATCCTTCAGATGATATCTCCATGATAGAGAAGGCTTATAAAGTGGCATATCAGGCCCATCAGGATCAGAAGCGTAAATCCGGGGAGCCCTACATTATACATCCCCTCCATGTGGCCATAGTCCTGGCCGATCTGGAGATGGACAAGGAAACCATAGTTGCAGGACTTCTGCATGATGTGGTGGAAGATACTATCATGACAGAGGAAGAGATTATAGAGGAGTTTGGAGCAGAAGTTGCCCAGTTAGTGGATGGAGTTACTAAGCTGGAGAGTATCCCCCTAAGCAGCGGAAGCGGATCCGAGAGTGATGCCAGATTGGAAATGCAGGCGGAGAATCTGCGGAAAATGTTTTTGGCTATGGCAAAGGATATCCGTGTCATCGTAATCAAACTGGCGGACAGACTGCATAATATGCGTACTCTGCGCTATCAGAAGCCCGAGAGTCAGCAGCGGATTGCCAAGGAAACCATTGAGGTTTATTCGCCCATTGCACAGAGGTTAGGTATTTCAAAAATCAAAGTGGAACTGGATGATCTGTCCTTAAAGTATTTGGAACCCGAGGCATATTATGACTTAGTGGATAAGATTGCCACCCGCAGGAGTGAGCGGGAGAGGTATATTACCGGCATTGTGGAAGAAGTCAGTGACCATATAGAACGTGCGGGGATCAAGGCCCAAATAGACGGCCGTGTGAAGCATTTCTTCAGTATCTATAAAAAGATGAAAAACCAGAATAAAACTCTGGACCAGATATATGATCTCTTTGCTGTCCGCATTATTGTGGATTCGGTCAAGGACTGTTATGCGGCGCTGGGTGTGATTCATGAAATGTATAAGCCCATACCGGGACGGTTTAAAGATTATATTGCCATGCCTAAAGCCAATATGTATCAGTCCCTGCATACTACGGTTATCGGTTCCTCGGGTCAGCCTTTTGAAATTCAGATCAGAACTTTTGAAATGCACAAGGCTGCCGAGTACGGTATTGCAGCCCACTGGAAATATAAAGAGGCTGCGGACGGCAAAAAAGTGGAGAATCAGGAGGAGGAAAAATTGACTTGGCTGCGCCAGATTTTGGAATGGCAGCGGGATACTTCCGATAACCGAGAATTCATGAATCTGTTAAAGAACGATTTGGACCTGTTCTCTGACAGTGTATACTGCTTTACACCCAGCGGGGATGTTAAGAATCTGCCGGCCGGCTCTACACCCATTGATTTTGCTTACTGTATTCACAGTGCGGTAGGAAATCGGATGGTGGGTGCCAGAGTGAACGGTAAGTTGGTAACCATTGATTACGAAATCAAAAACGGGGACAGAATTGAAATTATTACCTCCCAGAATTCCAAGGGGCCCAGCAGGGATTGGCTGAATATAGTCAAAAGTACTCAGGCCAAAAATAAGATCAACCAGTGGTTCAAGAATGAACTGAAGGAAGACAATATTATAAAGGGCAAGGAGTTTCTGGCAAATTACTGCAAGAGCAAAAGCATCAATCTTTCCGATTTGCTTACTGCAGAATATATGGAGGCTATTCAGCGTAAATACGGTTTTCAGAATTGGGATGCGGTATTGGCTGCCATCGGACACGGCGCTCTAAAAGAGGGCCAGGTTGTCAATAAGATGTTGGAGTATTACGAGCATGACCATAAGAAAGAGGTAACGAACGAAGAAATTTTGGCTGCAATTGCGGAGAACCAGAATCACCGTCCCGTTGCCATAAAATCCAAGAACGGTATTACGGTAAAGGGTACTACGGATGTTTCCGTCCGTTTCTCCAAGTGTTGTTCCCCCGTACCCGGTGATGAAATCGTGGGCTTTGTGACCAGAGGCAGGGGTATTTCCATCCATAGGACGGACTGTATCAATATGTTAAATCTTCCGGAAATTGAAAGGGAGAGACTGATAGAGGCGGACTGGCAGGAGCCGGATAACGGAGGAAACGGAGAGAAGTATTTTGCTGAAATTGCTATCTATGCCAATAACCGCAGCGGACTTTTAGCGGATATTTCCAAGGCTCTGACGGAGAAAGATATCGATATTCAGTCTATGAGTACCAGGATCAATAAACAGGGAGTAGCTACCCTGCAGACATCTTTTGAAATCAGCAGCAGGGAGGAACTCAATAGAATTATTGAGAAAATCAGAAGCATTGAAAGTGTGATCGATATAGAAAGGACAACAGGCTGATGGCTGATTTACGGATTGGACGCATGGTGTTGGGCGTATACGGCACCAATTGCTATTTGGTATATAAGGAAAATGGCAACGAGGCATTGGTGGTGGATCCTCCCGATAGAGGAGAGCAAATTTATCAGGCCTTAACGGAAAAGGGATTCACCGTAGTGGGCATTCTCTTGACGCATGGACATTTTGACCACGTCTGGGGTGTGGAGGAGCTGCGCAGGCTTACCGGCGCAAAGCTTTATGCGCTTGAAGAAGAACGGGAACTATGTGCCAATCCTTCTATGAATGTTTCCGCTGATGCAGGAAGGCCTTGTAGCATCACAGCGGATGAATATCTGCATGACGGTGAGGAACTGAGCATAGCGGGAATGACCTGCAAGGTGCTTGCAACACCGGGGCATACGGCAGGAAGCTGCTGTTATTATTTTGAGCAGGGTGGATTCGTTATCTGTGGTGATACCATATTTTTTGAGTCCGTGGGTAGGACGGATTTCCCCACGGGAAATGCTGCCACGCTGACGACTTCTATCCGGGAAAAGATATTTACTCTGCCAGGTGAAGTGCAGCTCTATCCGGGACATGGAGAGAGTACTACGGTGGAACATGAAAAGAAATATAATCCCTATGTAGGGGTGGAGGAAACTCTATGAAAATAGAAGGCTGGCTCAATAAGGAAGAAAAAATAACAGATGCTATTATAAATAACATGACGATGATATATCTTGGAGCAATTACGGTTTTAGGCCTATATATCCGATTTTTGCTAAAGGACCATGTCAGTGCGGACATGACCACTTTTTTAAGACCGTGGATGCAGACTCTGATGGAAAACGGAGGATTAGCAGCGTTGAAAATGGAGATAGGTGATTATAATCCACCCTATCTTATTATTTTGGCCCTCATGTCCTACATACCCATGAATGATGTGCTTTTGATTAAGATTCCGTCTGTTTTATTTGATTTATTCTTAGCCATTTCCACTGCAGTTTTTGTTTGGAAGTATTTTGGAGATAAGTCAAAAGCTGTTTTTTTGTATACAATTCTTTTGCTAAATCCACTGATCATCATAAACAGCGCTTATTGGGGACAGTGTGATGTAATCTATGCCAGCTTTTTAATACTCTGTATCCTGTTTTGCATGCAGGAAAAATATTTTGGGGCATTTTTACTGTTCGGAATTAGTTTTGCTTTTAAACAACAGGCGTTGTTTATACTTCCGGTACTGGTTGTGCTGTATGTACAGAAAAAGCAGATCTCTCTTTTGCATTTTCTTTTGATTCCGTTCATGAATTTTCTTCTTTGTCTGCCGGCCATTATAGCAGGCAGGCCAATTGGAAATATCATGTCCATATATTTTTCTCAAATGGGAAAATACAAATATATGACTTTGAAATATTACAATATCTGGTTTTATTTTCCCGGGAACTATGACGAGTTTTCCCCAGTCGCGATAGCATTTACACTGGCGCTTATCGGTACGGGAGCATATTGGGTATTGAAGAAGCAAATTGCCTTGAAGGGGCATAAATTGCTTTACTTTTCGATATGGGTCGTTTACAGCTGCTGTATGTTCCTGCCGGAAATGCATGAACGATATGGCTTTGCGCTGGAACTTTTGCTGGTAATCTATGTAGTTCTTTACAGAAGACGAATTGCCATCTGCGTGACAGTGTGCTTGATCACTCTTGCCGCATATAGACACTACTTTATGGGAAACCCTCCTTTTTCCGAAGAACTGCTTTCTGTGGTGAATTTGGCATGCTATCTTAAGCTGTCTTATGACGGACTGCAGTATTCATTGAAAAATGAAATTCCTATACGTTATGGCGTGAAAGGAAAATAAGCATGTTTGCAGCATCTGTCAATGAAACGAGATTTGAATATGATGTCAATTCCCTGGTAAAGGCTTTTTATCCGGAAGAGGGCGTAAAGGTGATCACACCGGATATGGGAGAGGAGAAAAGAGCGGAGCTTTCCGATCAAGTACAGTTGGTAATAGAACTTTCTGCAGAGGGTGCAGTGTTACGCTTTATGAAACCGGACAGCGGTTCTGATTCGGGATTGGCAGTTTCCGGTGCTCCTGCAGTATTAGATAAAGTATATACCTGGCAGGCAGATGCCGGCAGCAGGGAGGATGAGGATTTTAAATCCTATAAAGCAGGATTTAAGCGTTTTTTATACACTGCGCTTTCCGATTACACCGGGAAAATGCTGCCATGGGGGAACCTGACGGGTATACGGCCCACAAAGATTGCCATGGGACTGTTGGAGGAAGGGAAAGAGGAGAAAGAAATCTGCCGTTTTATGCAGGAGGAGCATTTTGTCAGTGAAGAAAAGGCAAGACTCAGTGTGGAGATAGCAAAGCGGGAAAAAGAACTGCTTTCCAAAATACACTATGAGGATGGTTACAGCCTGTATATCGGAATTCCTTTTTGTCCAACTACCTGTCTGTACTGTTCCTTTACTTCTTTTCCCGTTCGGCAGTATGAAAAGAAAGTGGAGACCTATCTGGACTGTTTGATTCGGGAAATGCGCGCCGTGAAAGAAATCATGGGGGATAAGGTACTGGACAGCGTTTACATAGGGGGCGGGACACCCACTACGCTGGAAGCGGAGCAGCTTAACAGACTGCTCACGGTCATAAAGGAGATTTTTGACTTTTCTACAGTGCAGGAATTTACGGTAGAGGCAGGGCGTGCGGACAGCATCACCCGAGAGAAGTTGGAAGTATTGAAGGCTCATGGGGCGGACCGCATCAGCATCAATCCCCAGACCATGAAGGAAGAAACCCTGCATCTGATAGGCAGACAGGCTGCCCCGGCACAGGTAAAAGAAGCCTTTCTCTTGGCCAGAGAGGTGGGAGATTTTAATATCAATATGGATATTATTTTAGGACTGCCGGATGAAACTGCGGAAGATGTGTGCAGAACGATAGAAGAGATCAAAGAACTGGAGCCGGATTCTTTGACGGTGCATTCCCTTGCCATCAAGAGAGCATCAAAATTAAGCCGGTGGATTCTGGAAAACGGTGTAGAGACTCTCCGTAATACCGATGAGACTATGGCGATTGCCGCAAAGGGTGCGGCAGAAATGTCCATGCATCCTTATTATCTCTATCGGCAGAAGAATATGTCCGGCAATTTTGAAAATGTGGGGTATGCCAAGGAAGGGAATTACGGGCTCTACAATATCCTTATTATGGAGGAGAAACAGACCATCGTGGCGCTTGGGGCAGGCTCGATTAGTAAGAGGGTGTATCCCGATGGGCGGATCGAGCGGTGCGAGAATGTCAAGGAAGTGGCTCTCTATATAGAAAAAATCGACG
>JAFLSX010000052.1 GCA_022510705.1 Lachnospiraceae bacterium | reverse complement strand
AGTTCCCTATCATATTCTTCGGCAAACAAATCATCAATATTTTCACTGGCAGGAAACATATCGAACGCAGGATTGATACTAAAAAGTATCATCTCAATAAACCCGGATCTGGCAGCAAGCTTAGCAATCTGAGGATTATGAGAACTCAAGCCTATATGACGTATCTTACCCGACTCTTTCAGCTCATTGACATAGTCAATAAACTCAGAATTCATAATATGATTCCAATCCTCCATGGAATCCACATAATGAATCATTCCTAAATCTATGTAATCCGTTTGAAGCCTTGCTAACAAGTCTTCAAAGGCAGGCTTAACATATTTCATCTCTCTAGAGCGTACATACTGCCCATCCTGCCATGTGGAGCCTATATGTCCCTGCACATACCACTGCTCTCTTTTTCCTAACATTGCCTTTCCTATAATATCTCTCGATTTAGGGTCCGGCATCCAGCAGTCAATAATATTGACACCTTTTTCCCCTGCATATCTGAGTAATTCTACAGACTCCTCTTCGGGATGGCGCTCCAACCATTCTCCGCCAAAACCGATCTCACTTACCATTAAATTTGTTTTTCCTAAACGTCTCTTCTCCATGTTCATATCCTTTTCATATGAGTCCATATTTTTATGCATCATTACCACGCACTCCACATTCGCCGTAAACGGGAACTGATCCACAGCCACCGCTCTCTCCACCTGATATCCGTTATCTAAAAAAACCTGCAGATCCCGCACCAGACTGGTAGGTTTACAGGAAATATAGAGGATACGCTCCACGCCGTAAGCAAGGATCTTAGGCAACGCTTTGGGATGGATACCGTCTCTGGGCGGGTCCAGAATGATGAAGTCCGGCTTCTCCGTAATTTCATCCAATACCTTCAGCACGTCCCCTGCTATGAATTCACAGTTGGTAAGTCCGTTCAGCTCCGCATTTTTGCGGGCTGCTTCCACGGCTTCTTCCACGATCTCCACACCGATGACTTTTTTGGACACCGGTGCCATCAACTGGGCTATAGTACCGGTTCCGCTGTAGAGGTCGAATACAACCTTATCAGGGCTCCCCTTCTCTCCTCCCAGTTCTCCGATATACTCCCTGGCTGTGGAGTAAAGCACCTCGGCTCCCAAAGAATTGGTCTGAAAAAAAGAAAAGGCCGAAATTTTAAACTTTAAGCCCAGAAGCTCCTCATAGAAAAAGTCACGTCCGTAAAGAATGCGGGTTTCGTCACTTTGCACCACATCCGCTATAGAATCGTTGAGAATATGTAGAATTCCCGCCAGACTTCCGTTTAAAGAAAGCCCCTGCAGCAGTGCGGAAAAGCCTGCTATCAGTTCTTCTTCCGTCAGTTCTGTATCAGCGTTCGCTTTATACGGGATTTGGGAAGTTGTGACTAGCGCCACCAGTATCTCACCTGTTTTAGAAGCCTTGCGCACCAGAAGATGGCGAAGATAACCTTCGTGAGTCAGCCTATGAAAGAAACTGACATTCCTGTCAGCAAAGTAGTCCTTCACAGCTTCCAAAATCTTTCTGTAGTCCTCATCCACTATCCTGCAGTCCTGTACTGTTACCACATCATAAAAACTGCCCCGTTTGTGCATACCCAGGGCCAGCGGACCGTCCTTTACCTCGTCCCCAAAGGAAAACTCCATTTTGTTGCGGTATTCATAGGGTCGGGGGCTGGGCTTTATCCCTTCAAACCGATAAGGGGACTGCTGCCCGGCAAGTACGCCATCCAACAGCTTTTTAACTTGCTCTTCCTTCACTTTTAATTGTGCTTCATAAGGAAGAGAAAGATATGTACAACCTCCGCAAACGCCAAAATGGGAACACGGACTGCCACACTCTGAAGGTGATGTTTCCAGAACCTTCAGAAGACGGCCTTCCGCCTTCCCTTTTCTTTGCTTATTTACCAGAAACGAAAGCTTCTGTCCGGGCAGGCCGTTTTTTACTACGCAGGTTTCCTCGCCCACTCGTACGATGGCCTTGTTGGGAAAATCCACCCGTTCCACAACGCCCTCGTATACCTGTCCCTTTTTCATAGAAGCTTACTCCCCGTCTTCAAAAACGCCGTCCTCATCTTCAAACGGGTCTTCAAATTCATCCTCGAACTCATCTTCAAAATCTTCCAGATAGTCGGGGTTGAAATGGCGGTATACCACATATGCAATAGCGGCAATTGCAGCTACAGCGCCAATTGCAGCCAATATCCAAAGCCAGATATTGCATTTTTTCTCTTCTTCTTTTTCTTTTCTTCCTAACAGTTCATTTACTTTAGCCAAATCGATCAATGTTTCCAGCTTGTTCATAAATAGCCCACCTTTCTATACTAACTATAGTATCTCACATTTTAGAAATAGTATATCACGAATATCCGATTTATGCTATACTCTTTTCAATTTTGCAAAAGATGCATACATGATTTTTTGTCCGGCGCCATCAAACGAAACCGTAACTTTATAATCCCTGGGTTCCTTGATCAAAGCCGTAACCGTACCCTCACCATACTTCACATGTTGTACCCGGCTTCCCACCTCATAGTCCGGCGTATCCGGCGTGAGCATATCCGTTCCTTTGCTTAATCCTGCCAGATTGTTGAGTGCGCCAATACCCTGGGCAATAAAGGGCTTGACCTCCTGTGCGGTAGTCTTTCTGGCAACCGCTCTTGGACGAAAATCCCGTACAGGCGTCTCATCCGCAGCCTTACGCAGAGTCGGCAAAGTATTATCCAGCAACTCTGTGGGAATCTCTTTTACAAAACGGCTGATGGGATTGTACTGGGTTTCTCCCCGCAGCATCCGCATCTTGGCGCAAGTCAAAGTCAGTTCTTCTTTCGCCCGGGTAATCCCCACATAGGCCAGGCGCCTCTCTTCCTCCAGCTCCGCCTTATCATCCGCCATGATGGTCATATAACCGGGAAACACCCCGTCCTCCATGCCGGCCAGATAGACATGGGGAAATTCTAATCCTTTGGCACTATGTAAAGTCATTAACAGCACCCTGTCATCATTCTCTCCCACACCGTCTATATCTGCAACCAGAGCCACTTCTTCCAAAAACTCACTCAAGGTAGGTTCATCATGGATTTCTTCATAATAAGCGGCCTTGGTGATGAGTTCGTCAATATTGGCAATCCTGTCTTCTGCGTCCTCATCGTCGGATTCTTCCAGTTCTTTTACATAACCGGTCTTTTCCAGTACATCTTCAATAAGTTCCCGCAATCCGTAATATTCCAACTTGCTTCTAAACGTCTGAATCAAGAGCACAAAGGCTTCCAGTTTGGAAGCTGCCTTGTTTATGCTCATAATCTGTCCGGCTTCTTTTAAAGCGTCATAGAAACTGATATTGCGCGCATCTGCATAGGCCTGCACCTTATCTATGGTAGTCTGCCCGATCCCCCGCCTGGGAACATTGATAATACGTTTTACGGCTACATCGTCCTGCCCGTTGTCGATTGTCTTTAAATAAGCCAGAATATCCTTAATCTCCCGTCTGGAATAGAAGTTTACGCCACCAACCACATCATAGGGCATACCTTCCGCGATCATCCTTTCCTCCAAAAGACGGGACTGGGCATTGGTCCGATAGAGCACGGCACAATCACCGCATTTAGCCTGCCCTCTCTTTACCCTGTGGGCAATGTCATCCGCAATGTATTCCGCCTCCTCATAGGCGGTATCAAACTGCCTGAAATGAATCCGGCTTCCGGACTCTTTTTCAGTCCAGAGTGCCTTATCCTTTCGTCCTGTATTATTTTTAATAACGGAATTGGCCGCATCCAAGATATTTTGGGTGGAACGATAATTCTGTTCCAGCTTGATGACTTTGGCCTCGGGATAGACCTTCTCAAAATCCAGAATATTTCGGATATTCGCACCCCGGAATTTATAAATGGACTGATCGTCATCTCCCACCACGCAGATATTTCGATACTTGTCCGCCAACAGCCTGATCAATTCAAACTGGGCGGTATTGGTATCCTGATACTCATCCACCATGATATATTTGAACCGTTCCTGATAATAGTGCAGCACATCCGCATCCGCTTTAAAAAGTTCCACCGTCTTGGAAATCAGATCGTCAAAATCCAAAGCATTGCTTTTCTTTAAGGAGGCTTGATATTCCTTATAAACCTCCGCAATCTTTTTCTTATTGAAGTCTCCCCATGCCTGAAGTTCATATTCCATGGGAGAAATCAGTTCATTCTTAGCGGAGGAAATGGCTCCTAAAAGCATACGCTCTTTATAGATCTTAGGGTCAAGTTCCAGCTTTTTGACAACCTGCTTGATTAACGTCTTCTGATCGTCCGTATCATAGATAGTAAAATTGGTACCGTAGCCCAATCTGTCAATATAGCGTCTTAAGATCCTGACACAGGTAGCATGAAAGGTAGCCACCCAAATCTGCTCGGCCCCCATACCTATCAAATTGTCCACGCGCTCCCGCATTTCACCGGCAGCCTTATTGGTAAAGGTAATGGCCAGAATATTCCAGGCATTCACTCCCATCTGGTCGATCAGATAGGCTATCCTGTGGGTCAGCACACGGGTTTTGCCGCTTCCGGCGCCTGCCAGGAGAAGCACGGGCCCATCCACGGTAAAAACACCCTCCTTCTGGGGACCGTTCAAGGTATCGTATATACTCATTGTTTATCCATTAAACTCCCTTAAAAACTTTCTGAACTCCGGAATCGGCATAGGACGCGCATAGTAATACCCCTGTACCATATCGCACTCCGTATTCTTTAAAAATGTAAGCTGCGACTCTGTTTCCACACCCTCCGAAACGACCTTGTAACCCATGCTCTTCATCATCTTTACCAGATTTTTTACAAAGACAGGGGCTTTTTCATCATGATCCCCATATCCGAGAAATTTCTTATCCAGCTTGATAATATCCGCATCCACTTCGGCAAGCACGTTTAAAGAGGAATAGCCGCTGCCGAAATCATCGATGGAAATAGCAATTCCTGCGTCCTTTAATTTGCGCAGATTGCCCGTCAAAGCAGACAGATCCAGCATAAAGATGGACTCCGTAATTTCCGCCTCGATATATTTGGGTGGTATTGCCTTCTCCTCTATCTTAGTCAAGAGATTGTCTACAAACTCAGGATCCTCATTATGCCTTCTGGAGAAATTGACGGATACCGGCACTATTTCCTCTCCCATATTCAATGCCTCCCGCAGATAATCCACTATCTGAGAGAGCACCTCAAAATCAATTTTCGTAATAAAGCCGTTCTTTTCAAAAATGGGAATGAACTCATCCGGATATACCATGGTGCCGTCAGCATGAATCCAGCGCACCAATGCTTCCGCTCCCGCTATTTTACCTGTCGTGATGGATACCTTGGGCTGCAGCCATGCGTGGAACTCCCCGTTTTCCAATGCGGAATACATACCGGCTATGATAGACTTTTCAGTCTCGTTCTTTTTTTTGATCTCCTGATCATACACTACAACTGTGGTATCCGTAGTATTCTTACCGTATTTTCTGGCGCTGTTGGCTCTGTCAATATAGGCAGATGCAACTTCTTTGTGGTCATCCACATGGCACAGTCCGCTGACCAATACTAAATTGTTCTGATCGTACTCTTTATTGATGGCATCGCAGAACCCTTGCGTAAAGTTCAGGTAATCTGTCCGCATTTTTTCCTCGCTCTCACTCTCAAGCAGTCCCACAAAATGGTCCGAAGTAATGCGGCAGAATAGGATACCTCCGGGAATCTTCTTCAATGCGTCGGCAAAACGCACTAAAATCTTATCACCTTCCTGGTACCCGTACAGTTCATTCACATACTGAAAGTTTTCAAAGTCAGAATAGATAAAATAGCAGTTTTTATCCATATTTTCCCGCAGAAACTGCTGGGCCTTCACGGTGAACCGCCGATAACGGAGCAATCCCGTCAACGGATCGATATGAATCCGTGCTTCCATCTCTTTTAACGCTTTTTCTTTTTCATAACTTATCTGCAGGCAGTTGAAATATACATCTCCCAACCGTTTCAGGGCAGGAATTTCCTCTTGCCAATCTCTGTCCTGACTCTCGTCCACAAAAATTAGGCAGCCGTTTCCATCTCCTTTTTCCTGACGGATGAGCAACGCTGAGCCTTGCAGCCGTTCCGGCATGATCTCGATCATCTCTCTGCGCAATACCAGAATGTCGTTAGTCTTAAAATATTCCAAAATGCGTTTAAAATGCGATTCCGTTCCATAGATTACGTTGTCATCCTTAGCCCTCTTTTCCACCCGGCTCCAATGGAATCTCTTTTCGCTGCTGCCGCCCTCCTCAAGAGAAATATAGACGATATGGTCTATGCCAAAAAAACCGCATATACGATCCGATACCATCTTAAGACCGCTCTCCGTATCGGATATATTACCTAAAAGCTCCAGTGCAAATACGATCAGGTCGTCAGCATTTCTAATGGAAGCTTCCTCTCTGTCACTGCCACTTCCACCTTTTATATTCAGATAACCCACCTCAGGCTTATTCTCGGGTATTACTGTCTCAATTACATAGCCCTTCTTGTCGTTTTGCTTGATCTGATAGAGCGCATGATCCGCCCACTCAAAAACACGCCTCATCTCCTGCGGTCCCGTACACATTGCGACTCCGATACTGCAGGATACCTCCAGCTGCTGCTCACTGCCACGGTAGACATCTCCCACGGTACTGTTCAGTTTATCTAGGCGCGCCTCGATCTCGCCGCGGGATAAATCCCGGACAAACACTGCATATGCATCGCCGTTCACTCTGCCTATCAGGCCGGTATTAAACAACTCTTGTAATTCGTCCGCTACCAGACAGATTACCGCGTCTCCCACAAGATGTCCGTTATTGTTGTTGATCTGCTCAAAATCATCTATATCTACAAGAAGAAGCCAGCCCTGCTGCTCCTGTTGCAGCCTGCCCAGCTCTTTTCTAAGTTTCGTTATCGTGGTCTGCAGATTATAAAGACCGGTCAGAGGGTCCTTACCCGCACCTATAAGAAGTTCATCTTCTCTGACCTTCCTCTCGTCGATGTTTTTCATGCGGCCGACCACCTGCTGCGCTCTGCCCGTTTCGTCCGTAATCGTCCGCCCTTCAATCTTCAGCCAGTGATATCTACCGTCTTTCTGCTGATTACGCATTTCCGCATAGATATGGGGCTTACCCTGCTGTAATTCATCACAGAATGTAAGCATCTTTTCCGCATCCTCGGGATGTACGCGCGAGGTATTCCTCATAACCTGCGTATAATCCAAAGTGACAAGTTTGTCATTTATCTTCTTATCACTTGACTTGGTATAATGCATGCTGTCTGTTGCAATATCATACTCGAAGAGAATCTCCCCAAACATCTCCGCGAGAATATTCAACTTTTTCCGTTCCTGCGCCAGCGCTGCTTTATCCGACAATGGCCATTTTACTATATCCCTTGCACTTTTCACTCTGATGCCTCCCCAACTGTTGTTTACGATCTATCCCTCTTTTATCCCCTCTTATCCTCTTTTATCCCTCTTTTATCTTTCCTTTATCCCCACTTATCTCTTATACCTCTTTTACATCACTGAAATGCCATGTACGTATATTGAACTCGATAACAGGCGTGTCACAAAACATACATTTCTTTGCTCCTAAACCGGGAAGCGCTCCCCCGCACCTTGGACAGACCATGGCCAGACCCGCATCATGGACATTTTCTATCAAATCCCGATCCTGAATATAGATGCACTCCACATTGTAACGGGACTGCTTTTTGGTATCACGGCTGCCCGACGTAACCGTACCGTTTTTCTCCTCATAATAGTGATACTCTATAGAGGATTGAAAAACTACCGAACATCTGCTCTTATCTTTCCTGTACTGATAGATTTCGGTCCGATGCAGCTTGGGATTATCAAAATGAGCCCTAACGCCATTGTTACGCAGCATTCCCAACTGCATCTGCAGTTTGTCTTTTAATTCCTCCGTCCCCTCCGTCAAGCAGGAAGCCCTGTCCTCGTCTATACTTTGCAGATAGGACAGAAGTACATTCTCCGCCCGGCGCTTCATCTCCTCATAATGAAAATCCGGAAAGTCCTTGGTAATTTTGGGAAGATGCAGGCTGGTGGCTCCGGAAACGGATTTCGGTGTGACCGCATAATCCTGCTCTACCTGTTTAACCCCCTCCATCAGAGAACTGGTACCGAAGGCCATTTGAGAAAAGCGCCTTATTTTTTGGGTAATCTTCCGGTAGGCATAGTAAACTATGCCTACCAGAACCAACAAAAGTACCAATACTATAATCAATCCAACCATCGCAATTTTTTGCTCCGTTATCTGATATCGTTCTCGTCAAAAACATCTCCGCACTCAGGGCAGAATTTCGGCGGGTGAGCAGGATCTTCCGGCTCCCAGCCGCATTTATCGCATTTATACAGGGGTGCTCCTGTAGGCTTGGGCGTTCCGCAATCCTGACAGAATTTACCCTGATTGACATGACCGCAACTGCAAGTCCAGCCTGCCTCCGCCGGCTTGGGCGTTCCGCAATTCTCACAGAACTTGCCTCTGTTATCCGCCTTACCGCAGGAACAGGTCCATCCCAACACGGCACCATTCGACTGCATACCTTGCTGTGCTCCCGTGCCCTGCTGCATACCCATACCCGGCATCATACCGCCGCCGTTTGCCATATTCTGCATCATGCCCATGGCCATCATGGTCATAGCGCCTTCCATAGCGGAGCTGCCCTTTCCGTCGGCGCCGCCGGTCTTCATATTTTCCAAAGCTGCCGTATAAGCTTCCGTCTGTCTTGCCGCAGCCATACCGGGATTCTGCAGAATAGCGGTCTGCTGCCACTTGTTGAGGGTCTCTCGATCCTTCTCGGGAATGTCCGCACTGATGGTCATGCTGACCATTTCGATACCGCGCATTTCTCCCCATTGTTCGGAAAGCTGGCCTTTTAACACTTCCACAAGCTCAAGAGTATGTCCTGCCAGTTCATAGGGACGTATTCCCTTTGCGGCAAGAACTTCCAATGCAGGCTGCATTGCCGTAAGCAACTCACCCTTCATCTGCGCGGTGAGTTTATCTCTGGTATAGCTATCCGTTACATTACTGCAGATTTTGGTATAAAAAATCACGGGATCTGCAATCTTAAAGGAATAATTACCGTTACATTTCACATTGGTATCCATATCCAGATTGGATCTCGCATCCACGATCCTAAAGGGAATGGGTGTTGCCGTACCGTAGAGATTGTTCATGATCTCCTTGGTATTTACAAAGTATACCCTCTGGTCCTTAGCGGTATTGCCGCCGAAGGTAAACCTTCTGCCAAAGGTGCTAAAGCTCTTCTTGACATTTTCACCAAAATTGCCATAGAGCAGCGTCGGCTCGGTAGATTGATCATATACGAATTCACCTGCTTCTGCGCAGAGGTCAACGATAGCTCCCTGCTCTACGATAAGCATACACTGGCCTTCATTGACCGCTATAATGGAACCGTTGCTGATGATGTTGTCAGTGCCTTTGGTGTTGCTGTTGCGCCCTTCCGTATAACGGGGCTTTCCCTTGGTAACCAGCACGTCACTGCTTAAGGAATCACAGTAGAAATACTCTCGCCACTGGTCAGCTAACAGGGAACCGATAGAATCTTTTGCTGCTTTTAATAAACCCATTTCTTTTCCTCCATTTTATGTATTTTTTAACTTATACCAGTTTATGTACATTCTTAAATCTATTGTATCAAATTTTCCAGTGTTTCTCAACAAACTTTTACATTATTATGAATTTTTCTTTACAAGAGTGCCATTTTTACATAAACTGTATTTAGGAAACGGTTACACATACATCATATAGTATAAAGGGGATATTTCACTATGGGAAAAAAAGCTACAAAAGCGGCGGATAATATGTACTATCTCGCACGTTATGAAGCAGCCAAGACCAACGGAGATTTTACAAGCAGGGAAAAAGCGGCGGAAATTATCGGCATCGACAGAACCAGACTTGCCCGGATCGAGTTGGATGCGATTGCCCCTTATCCGGAAGAGGTCCTCTCCATGGCAAGGACTTATAACTGTCCAGAACTGTGTAACTCCTATTGCGCCAGAGAATGCTCCATCGGCAGGGGCAATATCAAAGAAGTCTCTATCGACGATTTTGACAGACTGGCGTTAAAAGTTTTAGGCTCCTTACAGGATATCGACAAGCTGCGCCTCTCCCTGATCGCCATCTCCGAAGACGGTATTATTTCGGAGCAGGAACGACCGGCCTTTCAGCATATTCTGGACTCTTTAGACAAAATTTCCACCAATGCCAAAGCGCTGCAGCTTTGGGCTGAGAAAAACATTCATATTAAATAGTTCCAAATTTGTGCACTTTTTTTAAAATAAAAAATATAATAAAGCATCACGAATAACTGGAGGATATTATGAAAAAGAAACGAATCTTCTGTTTATCACTGGTGCTTTTATTATGTCTTTCCATCCTGCCCGCCTGCGGCAGTAAGAAAAGCTCCGGCGACCTTACCAAAGTCACCTTAAATGAGGTAGCCCACTCCATCTTCTATGCGCCCATGTATGTGGCAATTGAAGAAGGATATTTTGCCGAGGAAGGCATTGAGTTAGAGTTGGTGACCGGTTTCGGTGCAGATAAAACCATGACCGCATTGCTCACCGGAGAAGCCGATATCGGTTTTATGGGCAGTGAAAGCACCATCTATACCTATATCGGCGGCACAAATGACTATGCTGTCAACTTTGCCCAGCTTACCCAGCGGGCAGGAAATTTCCTGGTATCCAGAGAGCCCATCGATAACTTTACCTGGGATATGATCGTCGGAACCAACGTTTTGGGCGGCCGGGCAGGCGGTATGCCTGAAATGGTCTTTGAATACATTTTGCTCAAAAACAATATTGACCCCATGCAGGATCTGAATATCGACCAAAGTATTGATTTCGGTTCCACTGCTGCCGCTTTCTCAGGCGGACAGGGAGATTTCACAGTTGAATTTGAACCCCATGCCACAGCTTTGGAAGCCAAGGGGGACGGTTATGTAGTGGCTTCTTTAGGTGAAGATTCCGGCTATGTTCCTTACACGGCTTTTTCTGCCAAAAAGAGTTATATAGAAGCCAACCCGGAATTGATCCAATCCTTTACTAACGCCCTGCAGAGGGGAATGGACTACTGCAATTCCCACTCGCCCGAAGAAATTGCCAAGGTGATTCAGCCTCAGTTTGCAGAAACCGATCTGGAAACCCTGACCACCATCGTGACACGCTACTACGAGCAGGATACCTGGAAGGAAGACTTGATTTTTTCAGAGGACGCTTTCAATCTGCTGCAGAACATTTTGGAGGAATCCAATGTGTTAGAGCGCCGGGTACCCTATGAAGACCTTGTCAATACTACCTTTGCCGAAAAAGCAAAGAAGTAATGTAAAAAACAGCCGGAGGCTTTCCTCCGGCTGATGCTTTTTACTACATAATCTATCTCGTTACTTTTCTTTATCCTTTTCCTTTTTTTCTTTCTTAACTTCCTTGGCTTCGGCATCACTCTTATCCCGCAGATCATCTACCAGCTTTTCTATGAGCAGCTTTTTCACATAAACATCAAATCCCAACAGGCAGATAAAAGAAAACTTTCTTAAAAACTCCCTGTCCTCATCGGGAGCGCTGCTAAAGGTTTCCTCTGCAAGCTTATACTTTTCTCTTACATTCTCTTTTAACTTCTCTACTTCTTCCTCCCCCATACTGAAGACCTCGTTATAGATTTCTTCCAGACCATATCCGTTTTCAGACTTGAAAAACTTCTGGGTAATGGGTGCAAACAAAGTTTGGATATCCCCTATGGATAGGATATTCTTATAATAATAAATAAAGATCAAAAGCAACATATGCTCCTTGGAGTATTTCTTCTTCTCCGGTGAAGGCAGCAACTGATTTTTCGCATAATTATTGATCATGGTCTTGGTCAGTACCTTATCATCCCCCGGATTGCGGGTGGAATCACGGAGCCGCTTATCCATAAAGGTAGTAACCTGATCCATATATAAATCAATATTGGGAATATCTTCAGGCCTGATGTATTCTATTTGGGTGAGACTGTCTAAAATACTGTTTAACAAGTCGTCTGAATTAATCGTCATGTGTTTCACCATCCTGTTTCTAAAAGTTAAAACGTATTTCTTTTTATTATATAGTATTGAATACTACATGACAAGTTTTTTATCCATGTAAATAGAATTTTCTTTCTTTACTTTATGACTTTAGTATGTTAAGCTATGGGTGACAAAGAGATTTTACTTTGCACTGTTAAGGTTTTGAGAGGTAATGCCATATGAATAAAAAAATAAAGACCGAAGCGGTAGACCATCTTTTTGATGCCATACTTCAGTTAAAAAACAGAGAAGAATGCTATAGTTTTTTTGAAGATCTCTGTACCGTAAACGAGCTTTTGTCCCTGTCACAGCGTTTTGAAGTTGCGGCCATGTTAAACGAGAAAAAAACTTATCTGGAAATTGCGGAAAAGACAGGCGCTTCCACTGCTACCATCAGCAGGGTCAACCGTTCCTTAAACTATGGTACAGACGGCTATTCGCTGGTATTCGACCGCATGGAACTTTCTGAAAACGAATGAGGATCATACATACTTTATTTAAAACACAAAAGACAGAAGGAATCTTGGCCTTCTGTCTTTTGATATTTCTCTTCTTTTATCTCTTTTACACCTGGCTGTTCTCTGTCGAAACATCCGCACTTGCAGCCTCGGCTTCTTCTGCAGTCTGATCCGCCTTTACTTCCTCTTCTGCTGCTTTTAAGGCATCTCTTAAAGCCTCCTTAGCCGAACGTTTACCGGCTCTGTTTTCTCTCGGTGGACGTCTGCGGGGCTTTAATTCCTCTTGGTTCATATCGCATTTACCCTGGAAGATCGCTTTCTCATCAATAACAATAACGCCGGTACGGATATCCCCGATCACCCTTGCCGTGGAAGTCAGTTCCGCCTTCTCTGGCGCTTCTACATTGCCCGTCACCTCTCCGCCTATGGAAACAGATGCAGCTTCTACATCTCCGTGAATTTTTCCGGAAACTCCTACTAACAGGTATCCCCCTACCTTAACATTGCCTTCCACCACACCATCCAGCCTGACGGAACCCCCTGAAGAAAAGTCTCCCTCTACCACAACATCTTTTCCGATAATCGTTGAAATTTTGTAATCTGTTTTTTTTGCACTCATCCTTTTACCATACCTTTCTTGAAGTCTGTATCAACCGTTAATGGAAAGCATTTCCGTAGGGCTGATATACTCATCATTTTCCATAATCTGAAAAACCAACTGCTTATTGTCGTCCCCGATAATAAAGAGTGTCGCACCGGCCGATATTTCATCACCGACCTTTACCTGTGCATCTCCCCGGTTGTAATAAATGGTTATATAACCGTTGCCGTGATCCACTGTCACTTTGTTTCCGTAATTTTCATCCTCTTCGATTGCCGTTACCGTACCTTTGGCCGAAGCTACCACCATACCGTCAGAGGCTGTGAAAATTACCATGGGATTCCCCTCTGTTATCTCTTCTATTCCTGCCTGTCCCGTCAACGGATAATCGGTAGGAAGACTTTGTTGCATTAATTCCTCCTGCAGCGCGCCCGCTGTCTGAGACTGCTCATTTACCGCTGTACTCAATGCCTCCAGTTTTACATTTAAATCATCAATTTGCGCTTCCAGTGAGGCCTTCTCCTGTTCCAGTACTTCAATCATTTCCTGCTGCTTTGCATCCTTCTGCCTGTCCATATCCCATATTTGTCCTTCGTATGCAATGTAGCCAATCAAAGCTCCTAGTAATACGCAGGTTATCAGGGTCAGCAACCCTGCCGTCCAGGGCCTGATTTTAAGCTGTCTGGTCCTGGCGTCTACAGCATCTGTGGTAAATATAATAATACGGCTTACTTTTCTCTTGTGCTTCTTTTTAAACATAAAAAGTCACCTCCAGTAAACTTCATCCATTTTACCACAGGTAACTCATTGAAACAATGTTTATTTAACATTTTTGTAACATTTTGCTAAAATATCGTTTATTTTTTATACAAATTACACGTTTAATTTCATATCCCCCAGTAAAATCCAGCCTTTTTTCCGCATCAACTCCGAGAAAAGAAAAGTCAGTACCGCGGGAAGTACAAAGTGCATCATAAGAATCAAACCAAATGCTGCAGCTGCACTCATACCATTTTCTGTCATAGCACCATAGGCAGCAATCTGTCCTACGAAGCCCGCGGAACCCATACCGGATCCTACCGGTGTACTAACCATGCCAAACACGGCAGACGCTATGGGTCCTAAAATAGCACTGGATAAAATAGCCGGCAGCCAGATGATCGGTTTTTTCACAATATTCGGTACCTGAAGCATGGATGTTCCCACACCCTGTGCCACCAGGCCACCCAATTTATTTTCCCGGTAACTTGCTACTGCGAATCCCACCATATTACAGCAGCAGCCTATTGTAGCCGCTCCCGCCGCCAGGCCGGTAATACTCATGGAAATACCGATTGCTGCAGAACTGATGGGCAGAGTCAGGATCATTCCCATCAGTACGGATACTACGATTCCGCCCAAAACCGGATGCGCTTCCACATTGACATTGACAAGATTGCCCAGCCATCCCATGAAAGCAGAAATATAGGGTCCTAACACAAATCCCACCAATGCACCGGAAAGAATGGCCGCAAAGGGTGTCACAATAATGTCCACCTTGGTCTTTCCTGCTACCAGACGCCCTATTTCAATGGCCGTCAGTGCCGCAATAAAGGCTCCCAAAGGCTCTCCGGGTGCCCCCAATGTAAATCCTTCCATGGCAGTAACGGCCGGAAAAGCGCCCAACATACCGGTCACTGCCGCAGAAACCGTTACCAATGGTCCCTGCTTAAATTTGCAGGCAACACCTACGCCAATACCTGCTCCTGTCACTGTTTTCGCCACATTGGCTACAGCGGTCAGATAGGCGCCTACCGTTCCTCCTATCAAGGCTCCTATCTGCGCAATGATAGTACCGATGATCAAAGTGGAAAACAACCCTAACGCCATACCGGACAGGCCGTCAATAAATATATGATTCAGTATTTCTTTTGCTTTTTTCATAAAATGCCCTTTCTATCGGCTGTATATGCGGCTCTCTTTTAGCCAGTAAAAAATTATCATACTGCATCATAAAAATCAAGTCTTTGTATTTACTTTTTCAAAATAGTGTGCTATTCTAAATCTGTTGTAACCATACTATATGTATGGAAAGAATTATTTTTTATTTTTTTGGAGGTATCTACAATGAACAAAGGTACAGTAAAGTGGTTTAACAACCAAAAAGG
>JAFLSX010000051.1 GCA_022510705.1 Lachnospiraceae bacterium | reverse complement strand
ATAGCTCAGTCGGTAGAGCACTTCACTCGTAATGAAGGGGTCGAGGGTTCAAGTCCCTTTTTCAGCTGTCATATATATCCCCGGGAGGCTGAATATGAAAGCTTTCCGGGGATGTTTTTACAGACAACGTAATAGCAAAGAGAAGGAAGGCTGACAGTGTATGACCAAGGATGCGTTTAAAAAGAATATACCGGGCTTAGAAAAAATATTTATTATCTATTCACGGCTGACACATCTGCCCTATGTAGAATGTAACGAAGAGACCTTTGATGATGAAAGTTTTATCTATACAGAGGAAGAAGATGCCGTGGCAAAGGCAAAGGCCTTGACGGAGGAGAAAAAGGCGACAGTAGCTCTCAAGGTGGAAAATAAACATATGCTGCAGACTTTATCCGGATTCTTTACCTACGGCATCAATATGCTGGTCTTTAGAACAAAAGAAGAGGAGTATCGTCTGGAACTTAAAGAGTTGATAAACCGACCGGATTTTTCTAAAATTCCCAATGATAAAAAGCCTATGGGAATGGATAAACCTATTGAAAATCCCCAGCTGCAGTTAAGCATGATGTATTTCTTGCAGGAACTGAGGCGCGGTATGGAAAAGCCGGATAAAGAGGCATATCGAAGCATGGAAGAGGAAGTGGCTGTCAATTTGCAGCGCGCTCAATATCTGATGCCTGTACAGGAAGCAGAGAAGGACGGAAACAAGATTCTGCAGATGATGATGATCAAGCTAAAGGACGGGACCACTATGCTGCCCATATTTACCGATGTATTGGAATATATGCATTTTAATGGTAAACGGGAGACAAAACTGGTATTGACTGATTTAGAAAAGATGGATAAAATGACATTACCGGCTGAAACCAAAGGATTTCTGTTGAATCCTGCAGGAGCAGGGCTTCCTCTTACCAAAGAATATGTAGTGAGACTGGCCGGTGCGAAAGGATGATAACGGTAAATTGCCGATAAAGGAGGATACCAATGAAAGAGGTTTCAAAATTAATGGATTACCGTCCGGATATTAAGGTCGTGGATGCGACTCTGAGGGATGGTGGACTGGTAAATGAATTTTATTTTACGGATGAATTTGTAAAAGATTTATATATGGCCAATATAAAAGCCGGTGTAGACTATATGGAGTTCGGCTACAAAGCGTCCAAAGAAATGTTTGATGAAAATAAATTTGGCAAGTGGAAATTCTGTAAGGACGAGGATATCAGGGATATTGTAGGAGATAATAATAGCGATTTAAAAATTGCTGTTATGGCGGATGTGGGAAGATGTGATTATAAGAAAGACATTTTACCCCGCAATGAAAGTCCTGTTGACTTGATCCGGGTGGCAACTTATCTGAATACGATTCCGGCTGCGGTGGATATGATCGAGGATGCTGTTGCAAAGGGATATGAAACAAGCTGCAATATTATGGCAATTTCCAATGCGCAGGAGAGTGATCTGGCTGTGGCACTGGATATTTTGGGAAAGACCCCTGTGGATGTGTTTTATATTGTGGACAGCTTCGGCTCCCTGTATCCCGAGCAGATTGCCAGAATTACGGATATGTATATGAATTTTGCAACCAAATATGGCAAGAAGCTGGGGATTCATGCTCATAACAACCAGCAGTTAGCTTTTGCCAATACCATTGAGGCTGTAGGGGACGGCGTGGATTGGTTGGATGCAACTTATTTAAGCATGGGCAGAGGCGCCGGCAACTGTGCTATGGAGCTTTTACTGGGCTTTTTGCGCAATCCCAAATATAATATCTATCCTGTACTGCAGTTTATTGAGAATCATATGATGAAGCTGCGGGAAGAAGGAGTGGTATGGGGATATGATCTGCAGTATCTGATGACGGGACTCTTAAATGAGCATCCTAAGGCCGCTATTCAGTTTACTAAAGAAAACCGTAAAGATTATGCGGAGTTTTATAAAGAAGTTATGATGCAGGATTAAGATTGCATTGCTATGTAGAGAACGGGAGCCGTAAAGGTATCCCGTTTTTTAATGAATTAAGAAATGAGAAATCAGAGATGACTTGCATAATAGCGTTCAATCCTCTGAATCAACAGATATAGGCCCATAGCTATAATGCACAGCAGAATAATGGACGTGATGACCATGTGCATCTGAAATACCTGTGAGCCGTAAATGATCAGATAACCAAGTCCTCTTCTTGCGGCTAAAAACTCACCGATCACCACACCTACCAAAGCCAGACCAATATTAACTTTCATAGTGCTTAAGATGATGGGTACCGAACCGGGCATAACCACTTTTTTAAATGCGTCTGTCTTTTTCCCGCCCAGGGTATAGATTAAAGTGATCTTTTCAGGATCCACCTGCATAAAGCCTGTATAGAGGCTGATAATGGAGCCAAAGATTGCTACGGAGATGCCGGCCACAATGATGGTGGTGGTACCTGTTCCCAACCAGACGATGAAGAGTGGGGCGAGGGCAGATTTGGGCAGACTGTTTAAAATTACCAGATAAGGTTCCGCAACTTCCGAGAAACCGGAAGAATACCAGAGCAGGGTAGCGGCTGCCATACCTACCAGAAATACTAATAGAAAGCTGATCAGCGTTTCAAACAATGTAATTCCGATATGCATAAGAAGAGATTTTTTTGTAAATAGTTCCCAAAAACAAAGCACAATTTTAATAGGGCTGGAAAAGAAAAAGCTGTCTATGAGCTTTGCGGAAGAAGAAAATTGCCAGATTAGTAAAAACAGTATAAAGATAATAATACGCATGGAAAATACCCTGCGCTTATACTGTCTGCGGCTTTTCACATAAGCCTCTTGACGGCTTAGCTCTGCAGCCATCTGTGTTTTATTTTTTTTCATCGGACAGTGCCTCCCATAATAAATTGAAATAATATTGAAATTCCGGCGCGTTTCTGGCAGCTAAGGAGGAATCGTCAGGCAGGGTCAGCCGGATAGGAACTTCACATTTTACGGTTGCGGGTCTTTTACTCAGAATGATGACACGGTCTGCAAGGCTGATGGCCTCAGAGAGGTCGTGGGTGATGAGAAGCGCGGTTTTGCCGCTTTTTCTGATAATATTACAGATATCCGCAGAGACCGTAAGCCGGGTCTGATAGTCCAGGGCGCTGAATGGTTCATCCAAAAGCAGCAACTGGGGATTTAGAGCCAGTGTGCGTATCAAGGCGGCACGCTGTTTCATGCCACCGGAAAGCTCACTTGGTTTTTTATCTTTAAATCTGTAAAGGTCGTAATCCTTCATAAGCGTGAGCACTCTGTCAATATTTTCTTGTGTCAGCTTTTTATTGATCTCCAATCCCAATATGGCGTTCTGATAGACGCTGCGCCATTCAAAGAGATGGTCCCGCTGCAGCATATATCCGATTTTCGGGTAGCTTAGGGAACCGTCAGGATTGTGAAAGACTATGGTGCCTTCCTCCGGGGAAAGCAGTCCTGCTATAATGGAAAGCAGGGTGGATTTCCCGCATCCGCTGGGACCGACAATCGCGACAAATTCACCCACGTCTATATGGAAGGATATCTGATAAAGAGCCGGTGTTTCCGTCTGAAGGCTGTGATAGGAATAGCTGATGTTTTTCAGTTGCAGCAGAGATTCCGGCATAAGAAATATCCTTTTTGCTTTTATTAGTATTCTATGAAAAAAAGATAGAAGGGTGTAAAGATTTCTGACACTGTATTGCAATAAAACAGATTATATGCTACTATCAAATTTAGATTTAACCTTATGGAGGATACACCATGGCGCAGTTGTGGGGCGGACGTTTTACCAAAGAAACCGATGCGAAGGTTTTTGCGTTTAATGCGTCACTGCCTTTTGATAAGAATTTATTTACCCAGGATATAGAGGGTAGTATTGCTCATGCGGTAATGTTGGAAAAGCAGGGAATATTGACCTTGGAAGAAAAGGATGCCATTGTAAAAGGTTTGGCCGGTATTCGGAAGGATGTAGAAAAAGGGATCCTTTCTTTTGATGAAACCCAGGAGGATATTCACAGTTTTGTAGAAGCAAATCTAATTGAACGTATTGGAGAGGCCGGAAAGAAACTGCATACAGGCCGAAGCCGCAACGATCAGGTGGCACTTGATATGCGGCTGTATACAAGAGAGCATGTACTGAAGACGGACGAGCTGTTAAAGCAGCTGTTATCGGTGTTACTTGGCATAATGGAGGAGAATTTGGATACCTATATGCCCGGGTTTACTCATTTGCAGAAAGCGCAGCCGGTCACACTGGCCCATCATCTGGGGGCATACTTTGAAATGTTCAAACGAGACCGTCTCAGATGCAGGGATATTTATAAGAGAATGAACTTCTGTCCGTTAGGAGCGGGAGCCTTGGCAGGCACCACCTATCCTCTTGACAGAAACTATACTGCTGCGTTGTTAGGATTTGAAATGCCGACTTTAAACAGTATGGATTCCGTATCCGACAGGGATTATCTGATTGAATTTCTGGCAGCGCTGTCTACAATGATGATGCATTTGTCCCGCTTTTGTGAAGAAATCATTCTTTGGAATTCTAATGAATACCGTTTCATTGAGTTGGACGATTCTTATTCTACCGGAAGCAGCATCATGCCTCAGAAGAAAAATCCGGATATTGCAGAGCTTATACGGGGTAAGACTGGAAGAGTATACGGGGCACTGATGGCCCTGCTTACTACCATGAAAGGCATTCCGTTGGCCTATAATAAGGATATGCAGGAAGACAAGGAACTGTCTTTTGATGCTATACGGACAGTAGAGGATTCTTTGGAACTGTTTACCGGTATGCTTGTTACCATGAAGTTTAACAAAGAAATCATGGCAACAAGCGCTATGAACGGTTTTACCAATGCTACGGATGCAGCGGATTATCTGGTAAATAAAGGGGTTCCTTTTAGGGATGCCCACGGTATTATTGGCAGACTTGTGCTATACTGCCTGGAAAAGAATACAGGTATCGATGCATTGGATATAACAGAACTAAAGAATTTTTCTGATAAGTTTGAACCGGATATTTACGATGCCATCAGCTTAAAGACCTGTGTGGAAAAGCGCCTGACTATAGGAGCACCGGGCAGAAAGATGATGGAAGAGACTATCCGAATCAATAAAGAATACCTTGCAGAAGAAGGAATCGGCTGCAGGGAAAGTCAATAAGAAATGAGGAGTAGATTATGAGCGAAAAATTGAAAGTTGGTATCTTAGGCGGTACCGGTATGGTAGGCCAGCGTTTTATTTCTCTGTTGGAGAATCATCCCTGGTTTGAAGTGACCACGATTGCGGCAAGCCCCCGTTCTGCAGGTAAGACCTATGCGGAAGCGGTGGGAGATAGATGGAAGATGTTAACGCCCATGCCCGAGGCTGTAAAGAATATTGTGGTAATGAATGTGAACGAAGTAGAAGAAGTTGCTTCCAAGGTTGATTTTGTGTTCAGTGCCGTGGATATGAGCAAAGAAGAGATAAAAGCCATTGAAGAAGCTTATGCCAAGACAGAAACCCCGGTTGTATCCAATAACAGTGCACACAGATGGACTCCCGATGTTCCGATGGTAGTGCCGGAAATCAATCCCGAACATATGAAAGTAATTGATTTTCAGAAAAAGCGTCTGGGAACCACACGAGGCTTTGTAGCGGTAAAGCCCAATTGCTCCATTCAGAGCTATGCACCTGTACTGACGGCTTGGAAGGAATTTGAACCCTACGAAGTAGTGGCTACTACCTATCAGGCAATTTCCGGTGCCGGAAAGACGTTTAAAGACTGGCCGGAAATGGAACGCAATATTATCCCCTTCATTTCAGGAGAAGAAGAGAAATCCGAAAAAGAGCCTTTGCGTATCTGGGGAGAAATCAAGGATGGTGTTATTGTACCGGCAGAGTCTCCGATGATCACCTGTCAGTGTATCAGGGTGCCTGTGTTAGATGGACATACCGCGGCTGTCTTTGTAAAGTTTAGAAAAAAGGCTACGAAAGAGCAGCTGATCGAGAAACTGGTAAGCTTTGAAGGAGAGCCTCAGAGGCTGCAGTTGCCGTCGGCACCGAAGCAGTTTATTCAGTATCTGGAGGAAGATAACCGCCCTCAGGTAAATGCGGATGTGAATTATGAAAACGGCATGGGAATCAGCGTGGGCCGTATCAGAGAAGATTCGGTATATGACTGGAAGTTCGTGGGACTTTCTCACAATACCGTAAGGGGAGCAGCCGGCGGTGCTGTTTTATGTGCGGAGCTTTTGAAGGCACAGGGATATATAACGAAAAAATAGAGACTTACATGGGAGGCATTATTATGGACGAATTACGGTATCAGATTGATTTATTGAAGGCAATGAATCAGAAGATAAGCGGGAGGGAAAAGATGTTCCGGCTGGCCTGTGATACGTCCAATAATGCCTTCTTTTATTATGATTTTGAAAGCAATGAGCTGGTCACGTTTGGAAATTGGGACAAATTTTTCCCCTTTTCGTTAAATGAAGTCAAGGATATCCCCATGATATTGGATACTCTGGATGATGAGTATATTCTGCCCGTGAGAGAACTGCTGTTTCTGGAAAAGAGCGGCAGCACCCAGTGCAGTCAGGAGAGCTGTTTAAAAGACGGCAGAACCTGGTATGAATTTGAAACCAGGGTCAATTACGGGGAAAACGGCAGACCCGTAGATAAAATCATCTGCATTCGGAATATTACCAAATTCAAGACCCAGAATGAAGAACTGCGGTATATGGCTTATTATGACAGTCTGACAGGGCTGTATAACCGCAATTATTTTGTCAAGCTTTTAACGGATTTTGTCAGACAGGCAGAAAAAGAAAAGGATATAGTCAGTGTACTGTTTATTAATCTGGATGATTTTAGAAAGATAAATGACAGCATGGGCATGGTCATCGGCGACGAAGTCGTACAGCAGTACGGACAATTTTTAGGTTCTTTTTCCGGTAGAAATGTAATTGTGTGTCGTATGAACAGTGATGTGTACTGTATGGCTGTTTATGATCCCCGCGGAAACAGAAGCGTAGAGGTGATCTATCAGGAGATTCAAGATAGAATTTCCCAGGGATTTGTGCTGAGTAACGGTACCAAGGTGCATGTGACGGTCAGTGTCGGTGTGGCGGAATATCCGGAGGCTTCCGCATCAGTCTTAGAATTAATTAATTGTGCGGAAATCGTCATGTTCAAGGCAAAAGCTGCCGGAAAGGCACAACTGCAGTATTTCAATGCCCCTATGCTACAGGATTTCCTGCAGACGGTGGCTATTGAGAATAAACTAAAGCAGGCTGTTTTTAATAAGAATTTTATACTGTATTTCCAGCCTCAGTATTTTACAGACAGCAAAAAGCTGCGTGGTATGGAAGCCTTAATACGCTGGAAAGATGAAAATAACAAGATGATCAGTCCTACGGTATTCATTCCTATTGCAGAGAAAAACGGAGCCATTATTCCCATCGGTAATTGGGTGATCGAAGAAAGTATCCGATGCTATTTGGAATGGAAGCGGAAATATGATCAGGATTTTATTATATCCATCAATATTTCCTCGCTTCAGTGTAGGAAGGATGATTTTGTACCCCACATTTTGGATTTGATCAGGCAGTATGAAATCAATGCTTCAGAAATTGAAATTGAAATAACGGAGAGTATTCTGATAGAAGATTTTACAGAGGTAAAGGATAAGCTCGTTACACTTAGAGAAAATGGTGTCCGTATTTCCTTAGATGACTTTGGAACCGGATTTTCTTCCGTGTCCTATTTAAATGAATTACCTATCGACACGCTGAAGATTGACAAGAGTTTTGTGGATAAGGTATTGGCGGACGAGTCTACCAAGATTATTACGGAATCTATTGTCAATATGGTGAATAAACTGGGATACGAATCCATTGCAGAGGGTGTGGAAACGGAAGATCAGTATGTATATATGAAAAATATCGGCTGTGATGTCGTACAGGGATATTTGTTGGGCAAGCCTATACCGGTAGAAGAAGTAGATCAGGTTTTTATTAAAATGCTGTAATGGGGGATGTTATGCTGTTAGGTCGTAATGGGGAATTAAATCAGTTAAATCATTACTATGAGCGGGAAGGCAGTCAGATCATAGTTGTTTATGGTCAGAAGCATATTGGAAAGACTGCTTTGTTGAAGGAATTTTCAGGAGACAAGCCGGCGGGCTATTATATGGCGCGTTCCTGTTCCGAAAGGGAGCAGGTATATCAGTGGAGTCATGAGTTGGGGATGAAAGAACTGACCGGTGCTCTTTATCCTTCCTATACAGATATTTTGACCACGCTTGTTGAGGGAGAAGATAAGAAAAAAGTTCTGGTAATAGACGAATTTCAGAATATGCTAAAGACCGGTTCCACATTTATGGCGGAACTGGTCTCTTTTGTAAATAATCCCCAGAATCATAGTAATATACTGGTTATTTTAGTAAGTTCTTCCGTAGGATTCATAGAAAACAGTATGCTGAAAAAAATAGGAGAAGCTGCTTATTCATTGTCAGGACTGTTAAAACTGAAGGAACTTAAGTTTCAGGATTGTGTGGACTTTTTCTCCGGATTTACAAGACAGCAATGTATTGAAGTATATGCAATTTTAGGTGGACTTCCGGGACTTTGGAGTAATTTGGACGTTAGTTGTTCTGTTAAAGAGAATATTATAAAAAATATTCTTTCTCCAACGAGTACTCTTTATTATGAGGCAGAAAGACTGCTATCAGAAGAATTGCGGGAAACCGCTGTTTACAATACGCTCTTAGCTGCCATTGCGGGAGGACGGCATAAACTGAATGATCTATATTTGCATACCGGCTTTTCCCGTGCTAAGATCAGCGTTTATTTAAAGAATTTGATGGAGTTGGAGATTGTGGAAAAAGTTTTCTCCTATGATACGGAAGGGAATGCAAATGTTCAGAAAGGTATTTACCGCATTCGCAGTCGGTTCATGCATTTCTACTATAAGTTTCTCTATCCCCATATGAGTGAGATGGAGTCCCGGGAAACAGCAGATTTTTATACATCCCTCATTGAGCCGGAGTTAAAGCCATATGTCGCGGAATACTTTAAATCTGTCTGCAGAGAACATATGGAGAGGATGAATGAAACCGGCGGACTGCCATTTGTATATGACAGAGCCGGAGAATGGGTAGGCAAAGAAGGCAATATCGATATGATCGCACAGGATGAGGATGCCCATACCATGTTGGTACTCTGTAATTATGAAAAGCCTCTGATGCCTTACGAGGATTACGAACGACTGCTTTACTGCGCCTCTAAGGCCAGACTGCATGTGGATTACATATTTTTGTATTCCATTGGGCGTTTCGACGAAAAACTGTATTTGGAAGCAAAGGTGAAGAAAAACATTGCCCTTGTGTCCATGTCAGAGCTATAGGAGATAAAACGTGGGAAAAGCGTTGATTATAACGGAAAAGCCATCAGTCGCACAGGAATTTGCAAAGATTCTCGGTTCTTTCCAAAGAAATCAGGGATTTTTGGAAAACGAAAACTATGTGATCACCTGGTGTGTGGGACATCTGGTGGAGATGGTTTATCCGGAGGAATATGACGAAAAGTACAAAAAGTGGAAATTGGAGGATTTACCCTTCCTGCCCGTGGAATACAAATACAATGTTATTCCGGCGGTCAGTAAGCAGTATGATATTGTGCACGGTATGCTTTATAGAGAGGATATCGATACTGTTTACTGGGCAGGAGATGCGGGAAAAGAAGGACAGACCATCGAAGAGAATATTCGCAATTTTGGCGGTGTGAAAGAAGGCATGAAGGAGCTACGTGTCTGGATCGATTCTCAGACCGAGGAGGAAATCAGACGGGGGATAGCAGAAGCAAAACCCATGTCAGATTATGCAAACTTGGGAAAATCCGGCATTATGCGAACAATAGAGGACTATGCAATGGGAATCAATTTTTCCAGGGCCATGTCCGTCAAATATGGTAATCTTTTAAATGATGCCGCAGGAACCAAAAACTATACCGCCATTGCCGTAGGTCGTGTGATGACCTGCGTGCTGGGTATGGTGGTTATCAGGGAAAGGGAAATCCGTAATTTTAAGGAAACGCCTTTTTACAGGATAAATGCCGGTTTTTCTCCCACACAGGAAATCGGTCTGGAAAGTAATATCACAGCAGAATGGAAAGCGGTAGAAGGCTCGCGGTATTTTGAGTCCCCCCTGCTCTATAAAGAAAACGGTTTTAAGAAGCAGGAAGATGCAAACGCCTTGATTTCGGTGCTAACGGGTATGACGGCAACAGTAAAAAGTTTGGAAAAAGGAACTACCCAGAAGAGAGCGCCCTTGCTTTTTAATCTGGCCGAATTGCAGGCAGAATGCGCAAAGCGGTTTAAGATCAGTCCTGACGAGACCCTGCAGGCAGCACAGGATCTGTATGAAAAGAAACTGACTACCTACCCCAGAACCGATGCCAGGGTGCTGTCCACCGCGGTGGCAAAAGAAATTGGCAAGAATTTAAGCAGACTTAAAAATTATGCCGATACGGCGTCCTATGTAGAGCGAATCATGCAGGAGGGTTTATATCGGAGTATTAATCGCAGCGCCTATACGGATGATTCTAAGATAACTGACCATTATGCCATTATTCCCACCGGGCAGCTAACAGAATTAAAGTCTTTAAGTGAACTTCAAAAAAAGATATTTGATTTGATCGTCCGCAGATTCTTAAGTATTTTCTATCCGCCGGCCGCATATGAAACAGTAAAGCTGACCGTAGAGGTGGACGGAGAGCAGTTTTTTGCGAGCGGTAAAGCCTTAAAGCAGACCGGATGGCTGGAAATTGCAGGAAAAGTCCAGGAGGATGAGAAAGACGAGAAAGATGAAGGGGAGAAAAATGAGGGTCTGCTAAAAGCGGCGGACAGTCTCAACCCGGGTGATCTGCTGGAAACAGAAGAGTTTGAAATAAAAGAGGGAAAAACTTCTCCTCCTAAGCGATATACTTCCGGCTCCATGGTACTTGCTATGGAGAATGCGGGACAGCTGATCGAGGATGAGGAACTGAGAGCCCAGATAAAGGGCTCCGGTATCGGTACATCGGCTACCAGAGCGGAAATTATCAAGAAATTGATTCGGATAGGATATTTGAATCTAAATAAAAAGACACAGGTGCTGACCCCGGAAAATTTGGGAGAAATGGTTTTTGAAATTGTTTCATTGACTGTGCCGGAACTCTTAAATCCACGTATGACGGCTTCTTGGGAAAAGGGGCTGGACGGGATTACAAAAGGCACGGTAGTCATGGAAGAATATCGAAAAAAAATGGAGGATTTCATTAGAAAAGAAACGCTCTCCATGATGGAGAAGGATTTGAGGGGAGAGCTCTTGACCCGAATCCGGCCTTTTACGGGAAAAGGAGCTAGAGGTATTGCTGCCAGAAAAGCTTTGGGCATTCCCTGTCCTGTCTGTGGGGGTGATATCGAGACAACTCCTTTTGGCTATGGATGTTCTAATTATAAAAACGGAGAGGGTTGTAAATTTTCCATAGGAGCTATAGCAGGCCGGGCACTTTCGGAAGAGGAAGTACAACAGCTGTTGACGGAAGGAAAAACCGGAACCCTCAGAGATTTTAAGTCCAAAAAAGGTAAGAAATTTGATGCCTGCCTGGTACTGAATAAAAACGAAGAAGGACAGATACATATTCGGTTTGATTTTGAACAGGTGGAGGCCAGAAAGTTAGAAGGCATAGTTTGTCCCCAGTGCGGCGGTGCAATTTTAAAAACGGGATTTGGCTATGCCTGCGAGAAGAGAAACCGCGATCAAAATGTGGAAGAGGGTTGTTCTTTTGCCATTGGCAGGATTGCGGAAAAGGAGTTAAGCGAGGCACAGGTAAAGGAATTACTGAATACGGGAAAAACCGGAACCATCCGGGGCTTTAAATCCAAGAAGGGCAAGCGTTTTGATGCTTGTCTGGTGTTACAAAAAGATGAAAATGGGCAGGTAAATATCCGATTTGATTTTGAAAATGTGGAAACTAAAAAATTAAAGGATGTAGTATGTCCTGTATGTGGCGGAGAAATCGAGGTAACACCTTTTGGCTATGCCTGCATCAACCATGAGAGGGACAATCCGGATAGCTGCAACTTTTTAATCGGGAAAATCTCTGGAGTGAAGTTGAAGGAAGCCACGGTAAAGGAACTGTTGACAAAGGGAAAAACCGGCGTGATCGAGGGCTTTATTGCCAAAACCGGTATGATGTTTGAGGCTCCCTTAAAATTGACGGAAGAAGGCAGAGTAGCCTTTGACTTTCCGGAAAAACAGGCACCTGTGGAAACGGAAATACTCTGTCCCAAATGCGGGAAAAAACTGTTCCGTACCCAGTGGCAGTTACTCTGTGACTGTGGTTTTAAAGTGTTCCATACGGTAGCGGGGATTGTACTTTCTGACGAGGTGCTCCGGGAACTGTTTACGACCGGTAGGACCCGCGAGAAGCTGACAGGTTTTACCTCTAAGGCAGGGAATGTTTTCGATGCCTGTCTGAAGTTTGAAGAGGATGAGATACGTTTTGATTTTGACAATCAGGAAGAAATAAAACAGGGGGATCAAAATGGAAGAACTGAAAATCAAGAATCTTTTTAATCTGCAGGAAACCATTGCAGCGGCGCTTTTTGAGGAGGAAGCTTATCCTTGGGAAGTATTGGGAAAAATACATGATTTTATCATTACATTGGGAGAGCAGCTGCCCAAGGATTTATATGAAGAGAGAGGAGAGCATATCTGGATCGCAAAATCCGCAAAGGTAGCGCCCACCGCCTGTCTGAACGGTCCGCTCATTGTGGATGAAGATGCGGAGATCAGGCACTGTGCTTTTGTGAGAGGCAGTGCTATTGTAGGCAAAGGGGCGGTAGTAGGAAATTCTACGGAGCTTAAGAACGTAGTGTTATTCAATAAAGTGCAGGTGCCCCATTATAACTATGTGGGAGACAGTATCTTAGGTTATAAATCCCATATGGGAGCCGGTTCCATCACATCCAATGTCAAGAGTGATAAAACTTTGGTGGTAGTAAAGACCGGGGAGGAGGACTTTGTCACAGGATTAAAGAAGATGGGCGCAATGCTGGGAGACCACGTGGAAGTAGGCTGCAATTCCGTTTTAAATCCCGGCACCGTGATCGGCAGAAACAGCAATATCTATCCGATTTCCTGTGTGCGGGGCTTTGTGCCGGCCGGCTCCATTTATAAAAATCAGGGAGAAGTTATCCAAAAACAGCTTGACTAATCATATTGCTTCGGTGTATAGTACAGTTTGACGTAGTGAAACTTTTACACGTTAAAGCGAACTAGTGTCAAAAGATAAGGAGGATACAATTATGAAAAAATTTGCAGCACTTGTTATGGCTTTTGTCATGACGGCAATGACTCTTGCCGGCTGCGGCAGTAAAGAACAGAATTATACTGTAGGTATTTGTCAGCTGGTACAGCATGACGCACTGGATGCGGCTACTCAGGGCTTTCAAGATGCCTTGACGGAAAAGCTGGGTGATCAGGTAACATTTGACTATCAAAATGCATCCGGTGATTCCGCAACCTGTGCAACCATTGCAAATCAGTTTGTAGCATCAGATGTTGATTTGATTCTTGCCAATGCAACGGCGCCTCTTCAGGCATCTGCAGCGGCAACCAACAAGATTCCCATTCTGGGAACTTCCATTACAGACTATGCGACCGCACTGGAAATCGACAACTGGACCGGTGTCACCGGTACGAATATTTCCGGTACTTCCGACTTGGCTCCGTTAGAGGATCAGGCAGCTATGTTACACGAGCTTTTCCCGGATGCGGTAAATGTAGGTTTGATTTATTGTTCTGCAGAGCCTAACTCCCAGTATCAGGTAAATGTGGTAAAGACAGCTCTTGAGGCTTACGGTTATACCTGCACCTATTACAGCTTTGCGGATTCCAATGATATTGCTACAGTAGTAACCAATGCAGCAGCAGCAAGTGATGTTCTCTATGTTCCGACTGACAATACCGCCGCTTCTTCTACTGAGGTTATTAACAATATCTGCCGTCCTGCGGGTGTACCTATCATTGCAGGTGAGGAAGGCATCTGTGCAGGCTGCGGCGTAGCAACTTTGTCCATTAGCTACTATGATATTGGCTATGCAACCGGTTTGATGGCATATGAGATTTTAGTAAACGGTGCAGATGTTTCCACCATGCCCATTGAGTTTGCACCTCAGGTTACCAAGAAGTACAATGCAGAACTCTGCGAAGCGCTGGGTATTACCGTTCCGGATGGTTATGTAGCTATCGACTAATCAGCTTTTATGAATTGGCATTTTGGATGACAATTTCATTAGTATGCTTAAGCGGCAGAAAAGACTTCTCTTTTTTGCCGCTTGTTGTTATAATATTGCAAGAATGTTAGTACATATTCAGAGGAGGAAGTAATTGTGAATATCGTGACTCTGTTAAATGCCTTACCGGGTGCCTGTGCGCAGGGGCTTATTTGGGGCATCATGGCAATCGGCGTCTATCTGACCTACCGGATTCTGGATCTGGCGGATCTGACGGTGGACGGCACTATGTGTACCGGCGGTGCGGTCTGTATCATGATGATGTTAAAGGGGTATTCCGTCTGGGTGGCTTTGTTTGTAGCGTTCCTGGCAGGTATGTTAGCCGGTATGGTGACCGGTCTTTTACATACTTTTTTTGGAATTCCTGCAATCTTGGCCGGTATTTTGAGCCAGCTGGGACTTTACTCTGTCAATCTGCGTATTTTGGACAACAAATCCAATCAGGCCATCAATGTAGACAAGTATAACCTGTTAATCTCCCTGCGTTATATCAAAGGTGTGGTCTTTTATAAAAATACCATTCTGATCGTAGCAGTGATTACCGTTATTCTGATTGCTGTGCTGTACTGGTTTTTCGGTACGGAGTTAGGATGCGCCATCAGGGCTACGGGCTCTAATGCCGGTATGTCCAAAGCGCAGGGCATTAATACCGATTTTAATAAGGTTCTGGGATTGATGATATCCAACGGTATTGTAGCCTTTGCCAGCGGCCTCTATGCCCAGTATCAGGGATTTGCCGATGTCAATGCAGGCCGTGGCGCTATCGTGATCGGACTTGCGGCAGTCATTATCGGACAGGTGGTTTTTGGCAGGATACATGCTAATTTTGCGTGTAAACTTTTATTTGTATCCTTTGGTGCCATCATTTACTATCTGGTACTGCAGGTGGTCATGTGGTTTGGACTCAATTCCAACGACTTAAAGCTGATTTCGGCGCTGGTAGTTGCGATATTTTTGGCTATTCCTCATTTGAAGGAGAAGTATTTTGGCAAAAAGATAAAGAAGGGCGGTGAGTCGCGTGCTTGATCTGATCGGATTAAAGAAAACCTTTAATGCGGGGACCGTCAATGAAAAAACGGCTTTAAACGGATTGGAACTGCATCTTAAGGAAGGTGATTTTGTAACTGTCATAGGCGGAAACGGTGCCGGTAAATCCACTATGTTAAATGCCATTGCGGGGACCTGGTTTGTGGATGAGGGGAGTATCCGAATTGACGATATTGACGTTACCAAACTCTCCGAGCACAAGAGGGCCAAATATCTGGGTCGAGTATTCCAGGATCCTATGATGGGAACTGCGGCCAGTATGCAGATTGAGGAGAATCTGGCATTGGCTGCAAGAAGAGGAGCAAGGCGTACCTTGAAGATTGGTATTAACAATAAAGAAAGGGCCTTCTATAAGGAGCGGCTGCAGATTTTGGATCTGGGGCTGGAGAATCGTTTGACTACCGGTGTAGGGCTTTTATCCGGCGGACAACGTCAGGCGCTGACACTGCTCATGGCGACTCTTAAAAAACCCAGACTCTTGCTTTTAGATGAACATACGGCAGCACTGGATCCCAAGACTGCAGCCAAGGTGTTGGATGCTACCGACCGTATTGTAAAAAAGGATAATCTGACCACCATCATGATTACCCACAATATGAAGGATGCAATCGCACACGGAAACCGTTTGGTTATGATGCATGAAGGCAGGATCATCTATGATGTGTCGGGAGAGGAAAAGAAACAGCTGACGGTTGCAGATTTACTGCATAAATTTGAAGAGGTCAGCGGAGACGAATTTGCCAATGACAGAATGATTTTGTCATAATATCTGTTTTTTGGAAAAAGGGCTGGATTTTTTGCTGTAAATATGAGAAAATGATACGAAAAGGAACTTTAATTTTGAAAGGAGATTTCACATGATTTATTCAAAGGAAGTTGAAGAAATGTGCCCGGTAG
>JAFLSX010000050.1 GCA_022510705.1 Lachnospiraceae bacterium | reverse complement strand
CTAGAGCATACGGTTCATACCCGTAGTGTCGAGGGTTCAAATCCCCCTCTCGCTATTAGACCGCAGTTTTGCATATGCAGGACTGCGGTTTTCTTGTGGAGAGATCCTCATAACGGGTTTCTTATGTATCCACACCCCTTTTGGTAAAATTGTCCATATTCGGAGAAACTTTTTCTGTCATCTTTTTTTCCACATTATATTGACACAAATAAAATGCATGATACAATATATAGTATGTACGGGAAAGGATGTAGGGAATATGAAGATAATCAAAAGAAGCGGTTCAGAAGTTACCTTTGATATGAGTAAGATTGAAGCAGCCATCCGTAAGGCCAATGCCAGCGTAATGGACAGTGAAAAGATGTCGGAGAAGCAGATTAAGGGCATTACCCTCAGTGTGGAAAATGCATGTGAATCCATGCAGCGTTCTCCCAGTGTGGAAGAAATTCAGGATATGGTAGAGAACGAGATTATGAACCAGAGAGCCTTTTCCGTTGCTCGAAATTATATTACCTACCGCTATAAAAGGGCCCTTGTCAGAAAGGCCAATTCCACGGACGAGCAGATCTTGAGTCTGTTGGAATGTAATAATGAAGAGGTGAAACAGGAGAATTCCAATAAGAATCCCACTGTAAACAGTGTACAGAGGGACTATATGGCCGGTGAGGTCAGCAAGGACATTACCAAGCGTTTTTTATTGCCTTCGGATATCGTGGAGGCGCATGAACAGGGTATCATTCATTTCCATGACGCAGACTATTTTGCGCAGCATATGCACAACTGCTGTCTGGTAAATTTAGAGGATATGCTGCAGAACGGTACCGTCATCAGTGAAACCATGATCGATACGCCAAAGAGCTTTTCCACTGCCTGCAATATTGCTACCCAGAGTATTGCCCAGATAGCTTCCTCCCAGTACGGCGGACAGAGTATTTCCCTGTCCCATCTGGCGCCCTTCGTACAGGTCAGCAGAGAGAAATTCCGCAGGGAAGTACGTAAAGAACTGGAGATGGCAGGGCTTCCTGCGGATGAGGAAACCGTCAATAAGATTGCAGAGAGCCGGGTAAAGGAAGAAATTAACCGGGGCGTACAGATGATCCAGTATCAGGTCATCACGCTGATGACGACCAATGGGCAGGCTCCTTTTGTGACGGTATTCATGTATTTGAACGAAGTGCCGGAGGGGCAGACAAGGGACGATCTGGCCGCAGTGATCGAGGAAGTGCTCCACCAGAGGATCAAGGGTGTGAAAAATGAAAGAGGTGTGTATATTACGCCGGCTTTCCCTAAGCTGATCTATGTATTGGAAGAGGATAATATTAAAGAGGGCACCAAATACTGGTATCTGACGAAACTGGCAGCAGAATGTACTGCCAAGAGAATGGTGCCGGACTATATTTCCGAGAAGATCATGCGGCAGTTAAAGGACGGCAATTGCTATCCCTGCATGGGCTGCCGCTCTTTCCTGACCGTATATAAGGATGAAAATAAAAAACCTCAGTTTTACGGACGTTTTAATCAGGGCGTGGTCACCTTGAACCTGGTGGATGTAGCCTGCAGTTCGGAAGGGGATATGGAGAAGTTCTGGCAGATACTGGACGAGCGCCTGGAAATGTGCTACAGAGCCCTCATGTGCCGCCACAACCGTTTGAAAGGAACGCCCTCCGATGTGGCGCCCATTCTGTGGCAGGACGGTGCTCTGGCTCGGTTAAAGAAGGGGGAGACCATAGATAAGCTGCTCTACAACGGCTATTCCACGATTTCCTTAGGCTATGCGGGACTCTGCGAATGTACCCGCTATATGACCGGCAAATCCCATACGGATCCGGAAGCAACGCCTTTTGCTCTGAAATTAATGCAGTATTTAAATGATGCATGTAAGAAGTGGAGGGAGGAAACCCATATCGACTTCAGTCTGTACGGCACGCCATTGGAGTCCACCACCTACAAATTTGCAAAATGCCTGCAGAAGCGTTTTGGCAAGATAGAGGGCGTAACGGACAGAAACTATATTACAAACAGCTATCATGTGCATGTGACAGAGCCCATCGATGCTTTTGAGAAACTGAAATTTGAGGCACAGTTTCAGCAGCTTTCTCCGGGTGGAGCCATCAGCTATGTGGAAGTGCCCGATATGCAGAACAATCTGGACGCAGTGCTTTCCGTGATGCAGTACATCTATGAGAATATCATGTATGCGGAGTTAAATACCAAGAGCGACTATTGTCAGGTCTGCGGTTATAACGGAGAAATCCATATTGTCAATGATAAGGACGGTAAGCTGATCTGGGAGTGTCCCAACTGCGGCAATAGAGATCAGGATACGATGAATGTAGCCAGAAGGACCTGCGGTTATATCGGTACCCAGTTCTGGAATCAGGGCAGAACACAGGAGATCAAGGAGCGCGTTCTTCATCTGTAAGGAGCTTTTCATGAACTATGCAGAGATAAAAAACTGCGATATTGCCAACGGACCCGGTGTGCGGATATCCCTGTTTGTCAGCGGATGTACCCACCACTGTAAGAACTGCTTTAATGAGATTGCCTGGGATTTTCAGTATGGGGAGTCCTTTACAAAAGAGGTGGAGGATAAGCTCATAGCAGCTTTAAGTCCCGATTATATCCGGGGCTTGACCTTACTTGGGGGAGAACCCTTGGAATATGAGAACCAGCAGGGACTTCTTCCTTTTGTAAAACGGGTGAAGCAGGAATTGCCCACAAAAGATATCTGGTGCTTCAGCGGTTATGTATTTGATACGGAGATAGCGGATATGTGCCGGAAATGGGAAGTCACAAAAGAGCTGCTAAGCTGTCTCGATGTTTTGGTGGACGGCAGGTTCGTGGAGGAATTAAAGGACATTTCCCTGCGCTTCAGAGGATCGTCCAATCAGCGTATCATCGATGTGCCGGAGTCCTTAGCAGCCGGGAAAATTATTTTGTGGCAGGGTTAAAATCTAAAGTGTCTGCGTGGCGGCAGAATATTTGTCAGCTATATTGGATGAAAAAATGACATAAATCCGAAGTCTTGTCCATATACTTTAGTAGCAAATTATTTTCAGGAGGAAGGATATGGCAAGAGGACAAAGAAAACCCATCGAAGAAAAGATCAGGGAAAAAGAGGAGTTGATCGCTTCCCTCAAAACCAGACTGCAGGCGGAGGAGAAAGAGCTGTCCCAAATGCAGAAGGAAAAGCAGCTGAAAGAGTTGGAGGCCCTCAGTGAAATGCTGGAGGAAGCCGATATGACTGTGGCGGAAGCAAGAGAGATTCTGGAACAACATATTTACGATGACGAGGAAGAAAGTGATTAGAGATGCGGATTGGAATGGGATATGATGTACACCGCCTGACGGAGGGGCGAAAGCTGATCATGGGGGGAGTGGATATCCCTTATGAAAAAGGACTCCTGGGACATTCGGATGCGGATGTACTTTTGCATGCCATTATGGATGCCCTGTTGGGAGCGGCAGCCTTAGGTGATATCGGCAAGCATTTTCCCGACACGGACGAGGCCTACAGGGGCATTTCCTCCCTGAAGCTGTTAAAGAAGGTGGGGGAATTGCTTTCGGAAAATTTCTTTTTGATTGAAAATATTGATGCCACCATTATAGCGCAGGCTCCCAAGATGCGTCCCTATATTGATACTATGCGGGAGAATATTGCAAGGGAGCTTTCTTTGGATCTTTCTCAGGTAAATGTGAAAGCCACTACCGAGGAAGGCTTGGGTTTTACGGGAAACGGAGAAGGGATTTCCGCTCAGGCCATCTGTATGCTGACCTCGCCCAGAGAGCTGTATACGGAGGATGTGAGCGCACCGGCCGCAAGGGGGTGTGCGGGCTGTTCGGGATGTCCGAAAGCCTGAATATAGAAAGACAGGCCCTGCATATCAAATGCAGGGTTTTTGCTTGACAAAACCGCATAGGATTTATAATATAAGGGTATCAAATTATAAGAATATATTTTGTGCTAGCTAATAAAGCATAAATATAGGACATAATTTGAAATATAATATTAATGATAGGGGATTAATTACGAAGAGAAGAAAAAGACTAAAAATGAAACCGCTGATTGCTTTAGTAGTGCTATGTGTGTTGTTTTTGGGTATCAGTATAACGACATATGCATATTATACCTCAGGGTATATTTGGCCCAGTAGTACCATTAGCTATTATTATGAGAGTTATAATTCTCTCCGTGGAAAAACGTATTTTCAAATAGGAGCAAATGGTTGGACCGGTACAGATGTAAATTTTGTAAGCGGTACTGCTGGAAATCATAATATTTTATGTACGGAAACTAATCAACCGAAGGTTGGTTGGGATGCTATTACAGCAATTACTGTAAATGGGAAGTATTATACATCTAATACAATACAGATAAATACTGCATTAACACAGACATATAATGATGATGGAGCATTGCGATCTGTAATTATTCACGAGTTTGGACATTGTTTGGGATTGGGAGATTCTGGTGATGCTGTAATTATGAATGGCTATACTTGGGGTGATGGTAGTAGATATGGCTATTATAGAATTACAACCATACAGGCCGATGATAAAAATGGTGCTAATGCACTTTATTAATAGGAGGAATACAGCAATGAAAAAAAGAATTATCATATCTGCAGCCGCATTTGCTTTGGCAGCAGTAGTCGGTGTTGGCATTTTTGTTAGCTGGAGTGGCAATGAAAAGGAAATCCAGTATTTGAGTGCAAGTTGGAGTTATAACTACAGCGGTATAGAGGAACTTTCTGTATCCAGTGATCTGATTGCATTGGTAAAAGTGAGTGGGATAGAGGATACTGTGATAGAGGTGGGAATACCCTATACGACCTTTGCCGTGGAAGTAGTTACACCCGTTTATAATACAGTGGAAGGTGACAGGTTTACCATTTATATGACCGGAGGGGAAACGGAAGATAAGGTAGTGGAGATAGCGGACGATCCATTGCTGCAGGTCGGGGATGAAATTTTAGTATTTTGCAAAGAAAATCCTGACGGTACCTACCAGATTTTAAGCGGTTCTCAGGGACGTTTGGTATATGAGGACGGCAAATTAAATTCCTTAAATGCCATGGATACGCGAATTGCACAAGCAAATGTATATAATAATGTTAAAGTAGCAAATGCGGATGCAGAGACGCTGATAGCAGAAATCAAGGGCTATGTAAAAGCTGAATAGAATGGACTGAAACTGAGCAGGCCATGATCTTATCATGGGGCCGGGTCTTTTAGACAGCAGATATACATCTGCGGGACAGGAGTTTATTGATAACCAATGTTCCGCAGATGTTTTTATATCTTGGAGGTATCTTAAATGGAACAGGACAAAATCAGAGAAGAACAAAATACCGAAAAGACAGCTATGCGGGTATCCATGGTGAGCATACTGGTGAATGTAGCGCTGGCATTGGGTAAATTTGCAGCCGGTATACTGGCTTCTTCGGGGGCCATGGTTTCCGATGCGGTGCATTCCGCTTCCGATGTTTTCAGTACCTTTGTTGTCATTATCGGGATACGCCTATCGGGAAAGAAGGCGGATGCGGAGCATCCCTACGGACATGAGAGGATGGAGTGTGTGGCGGCAATTGTGCTGGCGGTGGTACTGGCCATTACAGGATTGGAAATCGGAGCCGACGGCATACGGAAAATAGTAAGCGGCGAATACGGGGAACTGGCCGTACCGGGGATATTGGCGCTCATTGCGGCAGTGGTATCCATTCTTGTCAAGGAAGGGATGTACTGGTATACCCGTTATCATGCAAAAAAGGTAAACTCCTCCGCGCTCATGGCGGATGCCTGGCATCACCGTTCCGATTCCCTTTCTTCCGTGGGTGCTTTCATCGGTATCTTGGGAGCCAGAATGGGCTTTCCCATTATGGATACCTTGGCGAGTCTGGTAATCTGCGTGCTCATTTTGAAAGCAGCCTATGATATTTTTAAGGATGCCATCAATAAGATGGTGGACAAAGCCTGTGATAAAGAGATGGAAGAGCAGTTAAGGGAGCTTGTGGAGGCGCAGCAGGGAGTGATGGGCGTGGATACTCTGCGGACCCGTACCTTTGGCAACAGGATTTATGTGGATGTGGAAATATTGGCGGACGGAAGGCTTCCTCTCTATGAAAGTCATGCCATTGCAGAGCGCGTCCACGATGAAATAGAAGCCCGTTTTCAGGAAGTAAAACACATTATGGTGCATGTAAATCCAGGTTGACAAAAATAGCAAATTTGCGTATCCTTTTTTTAGAGAAAATCTCCTGATACATGGGAGTGAAGAGGCATATGCCGCATGACGGCAGAATGAGAGGAAATATGGAAAACAGACTGACAATGTATAATTCTTTGACCAAGAAAGAAGAATTATTTGTACCCAACGAGGACGGCAAGGTTGGTATGTATACCTGCGGACCCACAGTGTACCATTATGCCCATATAGGAAACTTAAGAAGCTACATCATGGAGGATCTGCTGGAGAAAACCCTTCGCTATCTGCACTATGATGTAAAGCGCGTCATGAATATTACCGATGTAGGGCATCTGTCCAGTGATGCGGATACCGGCGAGGATAAGATGTTAAAGGGGGCCAAACGGGAACATAAGACCGTCATGGAGATCGCAAAGTTCTACACAGACGCTTTTTTTGAGGACTGTCGGAAGTTAAATATCAAGCGCCCTGATGTGGTGGAGCCTGCTACTGGTTGTATCGAAGAATTCATTCACATGATCACGGTGCTGCTTGATAAGGGATATGCCTATGAGATGGGCGGCAATATTTACTTTGATACTTCTAAGCTGCAGAATTATTATGTTTTCTCCGGTCAGTCGGATATGGAGCTTTTAGTAGGCGTAAGAGATGATGTGGAAGAGGATGTCAACAAGAGAAATAAAAGTGATTTTGTACTTTGGTTTACCAAGTCCAAGTTTGAGGATCAGGAACTGAAATGGGAAAGCCCTTGGGGACTGGGATATCCCGGCTGGCATATTGAGTGTTCCTGCATCAGCATGAAGCATTTAGGGGAGTATATGGATATCCACTGTGGCGGCGTGGACAATATTTTCCCCCACCACACCAATGAAATTGCCCAGAGCGAATCCTATTTAGGGCATAAGTGGTGTAATTACTGGTTCCATGTGCATCACTTAAACGATAAAACCGGTAAGATGAGCAAGTCCAAGGGAGATTTTTTGACCGTTTCCCTTTTGGAGAGCAAAGGTTACAATCCGCTTGCGTACAGACTCTTCTGTTTGCAGTCCCACTATCGGAAACCTCTGGAATTTTCCTATGAGATTTTGGACAATGTCACAAGCGCATACAACAAGCTCATAAAGAGAATCGGGGATTTATCCGAGGAAGGAGAGATAGAGCAGGAGAAATTTGAGGCTTACAAAAAGCAGTTTGAAGACGCGCTCTGCAATGATCTGAATTCTTCCATGGCGCTTACCGTACTCTATGAAATGCTGAAAGCGGATATAAGCGACAGAACCAAGAGAGAGCTGGTAAAGAGTTTTGACGAGGTACTTTCCCTGGATTTATTGACAGCACAGACCGCACAGGAGGCTGACAATAACGAGGTGGATGCAGAATTGGAGAGCTATGTGCTGGCTAAGATCGAGGAAAGAGCAGCAGCTAAAAAAGCCAAAGACTTTGCAACCGCGGATGCCATCCGCAGTGAACTGTTAGAGAGGGGCATTGTGCTGGAAGATACCAGAGAGGGTGTAAAATGGAAGAAGGCTTAAGCTTACTGACCCAGATTAAGGAAAGCTTTTCATTAAGAGAGGTGGATGTGAGGGCATATTCACCTCTCACTTTAGCGTATATAGGAGATGCGGTTTATGATATCATAATCCGTACCGTGGTGGTGGAGCGTTCCAATAAACCGGCCCATGAACTGCACAAACAGACCAGCACGTTTGTAAAGGCACAGACGCAGGCAGAATTAATAGAAGCGCTGCAGGAATTACTCACCGAGGAAGAACTTGCGGTTTATAAAAGGGGGCGGAATGCCAAGTCCTATACCACCGCTAAAAATGCCAGCGTAGGAGATTACCGCAAGGCAACAGGCCTAGAAGCGCTGGTGGGCTGGCTGTATTTACAGGATGAGACAGCCCGCGCCATAGAGCTCGTAAGGCAGGGCCTTACCAGAATAGGTAGGGAACTATAGTATGCGCAATTACTCAAATAAGGGCGAATGCCACTGCATCTGAGCCCGGTTTGAGTAATTGCGCATACTCAAACTAAACCCCAACAAGCACTTTGGGAAGAAATAATGGGAGGGCGCTTAAATGGGAGTTGAAGAATTCACCATAGAAGGCAGAAATGCGGTCATGGAGGCCTACCGTGCAGGGAAACCGATTGATAAGCTGTTTCTATTGGACGGCTGTCAGGACGGCCCCATCATGAGCATCAAACGGGAAGCAAAAAAGGCAGATACTTTCGTGAAGTATGTGACCAAGGAAAGACTGGACCAGATGTCGGAAACAGGAAAGCATCAGGGGGTGATCGCCTATGCGGCAGCCTATACCTATGCGGAAGTGGAAGATATCTTAAAAGCAGCCGGAGACAGGGGGGAGGCTCCCTTTATATTTCTGTTGGACAATATTGAGGATCCCCACAATCTGGGCGCGATTATCCGGACAGCCAACCTGGCCGGCGCCCATGGCGTGATCATCCCTAAGAACCGGGCTGTGGGACTGACAGCGGTGGTGGCCAAGACATCTGCCGGCGCACTCAATTATACGCCTGTGGCCAGGGTGACGAATCTGGCACAGACCATTGAGGAACTCAAGAAAGAAGGACTCTGGTTTGTCTGTGCGGATATGGGAGGCACGGTGATGTATGAACTGGATTTAAAGGGCCCCATAGGTCTGGTCATTGGCAGTGAAGGAGAGGGCGTGGGCAGGCTGGTAAAAGAAAGATGCGATATGGTGGCATCCATACCCATGCAGGGAAATATTGATTCACTCAATGCTTCCGTTGCGGCAGGTGTGCTGGCCTATGAGATCGTGCGCCAGAGAAGGTTATAGAAAGGCGGTTGTATGCAGGATTTTGCACAGACTTCGGATGAAGAATTGATTGTCAGGCTGCGGGACGGAGAAGAGCGGATCACGGATTACATTATGGATAAATACAAAAACCTGGTGCGCAGTAAAGCCGGCTCCATGTATATTTTGGGCGGGGATAGGGACGATTTGATCCAGGAGGGTATGATAGGTTTATTTAAGGCGATCCGTGACTATGACAGCGGCAGGGATGCCAGTTTCTTTACTTTTGCGGAGCTCTGTATCAGCAGGCAGATGTATTCTGCGGTGCAGGCAGCAGGCCGGATGAAACACATTCCCTTAAATTCTTATATTTCCCTGTATCAAACGGAAGAGCATGGGGAGGAAGAAAAGCGTATCCTGGATATTTTGGCGGACAACGGTTTGAATCCCGAAGATCTGGTGATCGATAAAGAAAATGTGGAAAACCTGGAAAAGCAGATCAACAAAGAATTAAGTAGTTTTGAAAAGCAGGTTTTTGAACTGTATATGACCGGTATGAGTTACAGCCAGATTGCCAAGGTTTTGGGAAGAGATGACAAATCCACCGACAATGCGCTGCAGCGGTTAAAGACGAAGATCAGACGTATGATCAAGCAATAATATTTTTAGAAATGAAAATTTCTTAAAATTATTAATGAAAAATAAAATGAGCTATGCTATAATAGGTGCGTATATGAAAACCGGAGTTGGGAGATGACAGCTATGCAGACAGAATATACCAAGGTAAAAGTAAATAACGAAATTGAACTCTGTGAAACTGTCGATCTGGAAGTGAAGCAGCAGATAGAGCGTGTGCTTTTACAGAACAGGATTTCCTACTATATCAAATGGCATAAGCAGGGAATATTCAAACATGGCAAAAATTTGTGTATCATCTGTATTAATGATCATTCCCGGGACGAGGCAGAGGAACTGATCCGCTCCCTTGGTGAGGATGTGGAACGCAGAGTGAAATTTTTAATGCGTAAATCCACTGAGAGTTATTTTTAAGTTTTATAAAGTATATTTTATTATTATATTAGGTGAAGCGGCCTATTTCATTGCTGAGAGATGAGGTAGGCTTTTCCTTTTGCAACAGAATGCAGGGGAAAAGAATTACGGAGGAGAATATTATGAAAGCGTATGATGTGTTTATGGATTTGGCGATTATTATTATTTTTGCTAAATTTTTTGGAATCGTGGCAAGAAAGTTAAAAGCGCCGCAGGTAGTGGGAGAGATTATAGCAGGTCTGATCATCGGGCCAAGCATTCTGGGATTGGTGATGCAGACAGAATTTCTGGCGCAGATGGCGGAAATCGGCGTAGTGCTGCTCATGTTTTCCGCAGGATTGGAAACAAATCTGAAGGAACTGCTGCGAACGGGGCCCAAAGCTTTTTTGATTGCCTGTGCCGGTGTGTTTGTGCCCCTTGTAGGTGGCTCTCTGCTGTATATGGCTTTTTACGGTGTATCTCCTTGGGGAACGGAAGGTTTTTATCAGGCTGTTTTTGTAGGCGTTATCCTGACCGCTACCTCCGTCAGCATTACAGTAGAATCTTTGCGGGAGATGGGCAGATTAAAGGGTACGGTAGGTACCACCATATTAAGTGCAGCCATTATTGACGATGTGATCGGTATTATCGTATTGACCTTTGTGATCGGATTTAAAAGTCCGGAGGCCAACCCGGGCAGGGTAATCTTAAGTACGATGCTGTTCTTTGTATTCGCCGTTGTACTGGGCTTTATTATTTACAAGATCTTCAAGCTGATAGACGGGCGCTATCCTCATACCAGAAGGATTCCCATTATGGGACTTGCACTTTGTCTGGCTTTAGCATACGTAGCTGAGGAGTTCTTTGGCATTGCGGATATTACCGGTGCGTATGTGGCCGGTATTATCCTCTGTTCTATCAGGGATTCCGCCTATATCGAAGAAAAGGTAGACATCAATTCCTATATGCTTTTTGGGCCGGTATTCTTTGCCAGTATCGGCCTGAAAACCAGTGTAGAGAGCATGACGGTGTCCCTGCTTATTTTTTCGGTATGCTTTGTGATAGTGGGACTGGTTACCAAGATAATAGGCTGTGGACTGATATCCAGACTATGCGGATTTAAGGGAAAAGACTGTTTAAAAATCGGAGTGGGTATGATGACCAGAGGAGAGGTAGCCTTGATCGTATCTCAGAAAGGGCTATCGGTGGGACTGCTGTCACCGGTTTATTTTACGGCCGTGATCCTGCTCATTGTAGTATCCAGTATATCCACACCCATTATCTTAAAGATTTTATATGCGAAGGAACCGGTAGAATCTTAAATTTCCGTAAATCATTCTAAAAGACCTTGACTAAAAAGAGCAGGAGATATATAGTCAACAATGTAAATCCGACTGACCAGTCGGACGAAAACAAAAGGAGTACAGATCATGATTTCAAAGTTCAGTGTTAAAAAACCATATACGGTGTTGGTGGGCGTTGTGCTGGCTATTGTATTGGGTGTGGTATCCTTTACCCATATGACGGCGGACTTGCTGCCCAGTATCAGCCTGCCTTATGTCATCGTTATGACTACTTATATAGGCGCCAGCCCGGAAACGGTAGAAACGGTGGTCACAAGGCCTATAGAGGCCTCCATGGCAACAGTGAGCAATATTGAGAGTGTCAGCTCCGTGTCCAGTGAAAACTATTCCATGGTTATTTTGGAATTCGCGCAGACTGCCAATATGGACTCTATTTCTTTGGAAATAAGAGAAAATTTGGACCAGTTGACGGCCTATTGGGATGATGATCTGATTGGGAATCCTATCATTATGAAGTTAAACCCTGACATGCTGCCCATCATGATTGCGGCGGCCGGTGTCGAGGGTATGGATATCGTGGATGTCAGTGCCTATATAGAGGAAAATATTGTACCGGAGTTAGAGAGTATTGAAGGTGTGGCTTCGGTCAGCACTACCGGTATGATTGAGGAAAGTGTCAATGTAGTTATCAGGCAGGACAAGATAGATTTGGTAAATGCCGATATCAGGGCCTCCATAGACGTACAGATGGACGAGGCAAAGCAGGAGCTTATAGACGGAAGAGAGGAAATTCAGGACGGTTTAGCCCAGATAGCGGACGGCAAGCATGAGTTGGCAAACGGCCAGACGGAGCTGAATAATGGCAAAACCGAACTGGAAAACGGTAAAATAGAGCTGGAAAACCAGCAGAATGACACGATGAACCAGTTAGCGGAGGCACAGACCCAGCTGCTCACCGCCAAGGCGGATCTGGAAACTTTAAAGACCACCACTATGGCAGATATTGCAGTGCTGGAACAGCTCACATCGGGGTTAAAGAAGCTGCAGGATACGAAGAGTCAGACCCGGGCACAATTTGTATCCATGATTCAAGGACTGCAGGCGCAGTATATGCAAATACCCGGATCAGTTGAACCTCCTATGTCCAGGGAGATGCTTATTGGCATATTTAGAGATAAAATGTTGGAGACTCTTCCTCAGTACGGAATTGCTCAGCCATATATAGACAAATTAAGTGATCCAGATTTAGATTGGGACAATGATTTTGGTGAAGATGTAACAACTGCGGGTTCCGATACGGTTTGCGGTATATTATACGAATATGCGGATTCTGTGAACGCACAGTTCGACGTTAAAATAGATGAGTTACAAAACAGTATTAACGCCAGAACATTAACGCTTCCGCCCGATGAATATATTAAAACTTTGTATAGCCAGCTCAACACCTACAACAGCCAGATCGCACAGATTGATACTGCGCTGACGGAGCTGGCATCGGGAGAGTCTGCTGCCATTCTCGGCTTTGCCAACGGTATGACCCAGATAACTTTAAGTGAGAGTGAACTGGCTTCCGCACAGGCGGAGCTGGATGCGGCCAAGGCGCAGTTAGAGAGCACGCAGGAGCAGTTACAGGATGCGCTGTTACAGTTAGAAGAAGGAGAGGAACAGTTAGAGGAGGCCAGAATACAGGCCTATGAGCAGGCCGACATGATGGAAGTGTTGACCGTGGATACGGTTTCTGCCCTCTTAATGGCTCAGAACTTTTCCATGCCGGCCGGTTATGTGACGGAGGAAGGCATTTCCTATATGGTGCGCATCGGGGATAAACCCGAGAATGCGGAGGAACTGGGGCAACTGCCTCTTTTGAATCTCCACATGGACGGTGTGGATATTATTACCCTGGCGGATGTGGCGGATGTGTTCTATGCGGACAACTCTGATGAGGTCTATTCCAATGTAAACGGCAGTGTGGGCGTGATGCTTACCGTGCAGAAACAAACCGGCTATTCCACAGGGGCGGTATCCGATCTGCTGGCGGAGCGTTTTGCGGAACTGGAGGAAAACCATCCGGGCCTTACCATGATCACCCTGATGGATCAGGGTATTTACATCGATCTGGTTATGGATTCCATCATTAATAATATTGTATTCGGCGCATTATTGGCCATTTTGGTTCTGCTCCTGTTTTTGAAGGACTTAAGGCCTACGCTGGTGGTTGCATTTTCCATCCCCATCAGTTTGGTGACAGCCATTGTGTGTATGTATTTCAGCGGTGTGACGTTAAATGTTATTTCTTTATCAGGTCTTGCGCTGGGTATCGGTATGCTGGTGGATAACTCCATCGTGGTTATCGAAAACATTTATCGTCTGCGCAACGAAGGCAAAAGTGTAACGGAGGCAGCTACCGAAGGTGCCAGAGAAGTGGGAGGTGCTATTATGGCCTCTACCCTGACAACTATCTGTGTTTTTGCACCTATTGTCTTTACGGAGGGTATTACCAGACAGCTCTTTGTGGACATGGGTCTGACGATTGCTTACTCTTTATTGGCCAGCCTCTTGATCGCGTTGACCGTAGTACCGGCTATGGCCTCCGGTATGCTGAAGCGAACCAAGGAGAAAAAGGAAGGAAAGTTCTTTACACTGTTTGTTAAGGGATATGAAAAAGTACTGCGCCTTTCCTTGCGTTTTAAACCCATTGTGCTGATCTTGGTGGTAGCGCTGTTATTTCTCAGTGCAGCTGCCGCCATATCTAACGGTACGGCTTTTATGGCGGATATGGACAGTACGCAGCTCACTGTCAATGTATGGCTGGGCGAGGAGGCTACTTTGGCGGAAACGGGTGCCGTGACGGATGAAGTGGTGAGCAGAATCAGAGAACTGCCCGATATTTCGGACGTGGGCGCCATGGCAGGCGGTTCTACTATGTCCATGCTCACGGGGTCCGGCGGCAGTACAAATTCCACCACCATCTATGTGGTAACAGTGGAAGATAAGAGTATGACCAATGAGGAAATTGCGCAGGTCATTTTGGAAAAAACGGCAGATTTGGAAGCCGAGATATCTGTAGATACTTCCAGCATGGATATGAGCGCTTTGGGAGGCAGCGGTATTGCAATTCGTGTAGAAGGACGAGATCTGGATACTTTGCAGCAGATCGCAGCGGAAGTGGCGGAAATTGTGGAAGGCGTGGAGGGAACTACGGAGGTTTCCGACGGTATGGAGGATGCGGACGAGGAACTGCGCATTACGGTGAATAAGGATGCTGCCATGGAGTACGGTCTGACCGTTGCTCAGGTCTTTGCACAAGTGTCCGCAAGACTGGCGGAGTCGGCTTCTGCCACTACATTAGAGGAGTCGGATAAGGATTATGGTGTCTATGTTATCAGTGAAGCGGATAAAGCTCTGACAAGAGAGCTTTTAAAGAGCATGATGATAGACGGTACCGGAGAAGGAAATGCGACAGCAGAGGTTGCTTTATCCGAAATTGCGGATTTTGAAATGGTACAGAGCTTAAGCTCTATTAACCGCTCCGAGCAAACCCGTTATATTACGGTGTCCGCAGGAATTGCAGAAGGTTACAATATAGGTCAGGTTTCCACTCAGGTGGAGAGGGCCCTTTCCGGATACCAGCTGCCGGGCGGCTACAGACTGGTGTATGCGGGAGAGAATGAAACTATCAATGACGCTATGGAGCAGGTTGGATTGATGCTGTTATTGGCACTGGTATTCATGTATTTGATCATGGTGGCCCAGTTTCAGTCCCTGCTGTCCCCCTTCATCATTATGTTTACGATTCCATTGGCATTTACAGGCGGTCTCTTCGGACTCTTCTTTACAGGAAGCGAGGTCAGCGTCATTGCCATGATCGGTTTTGTCATGCTCTCCGGTATCATTGTAAACAACGGTATCGTGTTGATAGATTATATGAATCAGCTTAGGGAGAGCGGTATGGAGAAAAAAGAAGCCATACTGACTGCAGGCCGGACCAGGCTTCGTCCTGTATTTATGACGGCCCTCACCACAATTTTGGCACTGTCTACCATGGTATTTAGCCAGGCTATGGGAGCAGAGATGATGAAATCCATGGCCGTTGTCACCATCGGAGGTCTTGTATACGGTACGCTGTTGACTTTGGTCGTGATTCCTTGTATTTATGATATCTTTATGAGGGATAAAAAGCGGGTGCAAGACGAAATCAAACATGAATAATAACGAGGTTGAGAATTATTTATGGGAAAAATAACGGGAAGGGAAGCACTGACTGAACTGCCTGCAAAGGTCATAGCACTGTACCGGGCGGTGATAGCCCTGATAGAAGAAGGGGCGGATATTGCGGAACTAAAGGTTTCTGATATTACGGAAAAAGCAGGTATCGGCAAAGGAACGGCTTACGACTACTTCGATACCAAGGAAGAAATCATTGCCTATGCACTGCTGTTTTTCATGGAAAATTCTATGGCCCGTCTGGAAGAACAGATATGGGAAAAGAACCGTTTTGAGGAGAAGGTCGATCTTACTCTGGATATTATGAGTACGGAGATGGGTAAAGGAGCTTGTATGCTGCGCTTTATCAATCTTTTGTATGAACCTTCCCAGGCAGGACAGACACTTCGCAGTGCCCTGCAGGAGGCCAAGGTGTTGAACAGATGCAGACCGTTGCTGTTGCTGCGGGATATATTAGAGAGAGGAATTGCGGGAGGAGAAATCAGGTCGGATGTTCCTTTAAACTGCTTGGTGTATTCTCTGGTAACAAGATTTGTTTCCTATGTGGCTTTTTTGTTAGGACAAAATGAAGAAAGTGGATGCTGCCTAAGTGTAGAGAAAGAAGGGATAACCGATGAGCAGCGACTTTCCGGTGAGGCTTTCAAAGCCTATATCAGTAAATGCATTATGGAAGAATTCAGGGTCAGAACGTAAAAAAACGGAAACCCAGTAAACATCCAGGTTTCCGCTACTTTTAAGAGAGCTGCTGACGGGAATCGGACCCGTGACCTCCGCACTACCAATGCGACGCT
>JAFLSX010000005.1 GCA_022510705.1 Lachnospiraceae bacterium | reverse complement strand
CCTCTCCACCTTCATATGCTATAGGATTCACGGTTGCACCAAAGGTCATATCGGAGCAAAATACTTTGTGTCCTTCCAATGCGCCATGTCCGATCTTTGGCTGTCCATACAACCTTTCCGCGGCAAGCTTCATTGATAGATGTAATGCTGCTGTTCCCGAGGCCAACGCCACACAATATTTTCTTCCTACTTTTTCCGCTGTCAGCTTTTCTACTTGGTTAATATTTTCGCCCACAGTGGAAACCCAATTGGCTTGTATTGCTTCTGTTATCCACTTCAATTCATCACCATGCATCGTAGGAGATGATAACCATAGCTTTGGATCAAAGGGCTTAATCCCGGCAAATCTCGGATCAGACAGATATTTGTTAGTTTCCATAATCAACCTTTCTCTCGTCATCTTGCTTAATACAATAAGTCGGCACAATATCTTTAATCAACCTACGGATATCCTCTTCTTCATTTCGGGACGCATCCTCTATTTTTTTCAACTGCATAAAAAATTGTTCTTCGTCAATTTCAATCGGCCGTCCAATATAAATCAAGCTATTCGCCGTATCTTGTAAACCTTCCTCATCCATTAAAAGTTCCTCATAAAGCTTTTCGCCCGGACGCAGTCCCGTAAATTCAATTTTGATATCCTCGTCCACCTTAAAACCTGATAAACGAATCAGATTTTTCGCAAGATCCAGAATCCGTACCGGCTTTCCCATATCCAGTATAAAGATTTCTCCGCCTTTGGCATAAGCGCCCGCCTGTAATACTAATGAAACCGCTTCCGGTATTGTCATGAAGTAACGAATAATATCGGGGTGCGTCACCGTTACCGGTCCGCCCGCCGCAATCTGCCTCTTAAACAGCGGAATCACGCTGCCGTTACTGCCAAGTACATTGCCAAAACGCACTGCTACAAATTCGGTATCATAATGCTTGTTAAAGGTTTGAATAATCATCTCGCAGATGCGTTTTGAGGCCCCCATAATGTTAGTGGGATTGACGGCCTTATCCGTGGAGATCAGCACAAATTTTTTCACTCCGTTATTGGCGGCCGCCATTGCCGTCTTCCAGGTGCCCATCACGTTATTTTTAATTGCCTCGTTGGGGCTGTCCTCCATCAGGGGTACATGTTTATGGGCCGCCGCATGGTATACAAGCTCCGGCTGATAGATTTCAAAAATCCGGTTCATACGGTACGTATTTCTTACGGATGCGATCAGTACCACAAGCTCTAGTTCAGGGTATTTCTGCTTAAGCTCCTGTTGAATATCATAAGCATTATTTTCATAAATATCCACAACAATGAGTCGAGAAGGCTTATGTGCCGCAATCTGTCTGCAAAGTTCACTGCCAATGGAGCCGCCGCCACCTGTTACCAACACGCATCGACCTTTTACATATCCCAAAATAGACTCCAGATCCACCACGATAGGATCCCGTCCCAGAAGATCCTCCACATCCACTTCCTTTAGCTGGCTGACATTGACCTCCCCGTTGACCAACTGATACATGCCGGGCAGAGTTCGAATCTTACATTCCGTATCTTTGCAGATATCAATGAACTCACTGATGACGGACCGGGACACGGAGGGCATTGCAATAAAGATCTCGTCGATATCATAACTATCCACAGCTTCCTTGATCTTCTCTCTGCCGCCAACCACCTTAATACCCTGAATATATCTTCCCTGCTTGTTGGGATCATCATCTATGATACAGCGGATACGCATATGAGTATAGCGGCTTGCCTTGATCTCTTTGATGATCATATTTGCGGCTTCTCCTGCCCCGATGATCATGATATTGGCACCGATCTCCTTCAGTTTTTCCATCTGTTTTAAATTTCTGAAAAAGCGGTAACTGAAACGGCTGGCAAAGGTCAGCCCCACTAACAGAAAGAAAAACAGAAAGGGAAAGCTGCGAGGCACCGGTTTTTGAAATAAAGCAAGTCCAATACCATTTAAGACCGTGGTCACTCCGCATGCCATTACAATGTTTTGCAGTTCACTCACACTGGCAAATGCCCATAAACTGTTATAAAGTCTAAACAGCATAAAGACAAGGAGTGTGATTACCGTCGTAACCGGTAAAAAGGAATAGACCGATTCCAAAAAAGTTTCATCTATACTTGTATAACTAAAATCATGACGAATCATCAATGCCAGTACCACAGATACCGTTACTGACAGTACGTCATAGATCAACAAAACTATTCTTCTGTACAGCAATGCCGTATTTATCGACTTCTTCATATCAATCTTCCTGTTCCTTTTCCTCTTTCGGAATCATCATTACTATCACAAAAAAGAAGGCAAAACCGGTGGGGATAAAGGGTGTGTACACCCACTCCGCAAGTCCGCAGACACCGTAAACACCCAAAACCAAAACCGGCAGAACGGACGTCACTTCTGTTATGTGTCTTACATAATATAAAATGCTCCTAATTCCCGCAAAAACACAAAATACAATAAATCCTATCCCGGCAGCAATCCCAAAATCATATGCCACTTGTAAATATACATTATGGGCATGGGCAGGGTTTATATCGGATCCATCCGGCAACGTCACACCCACATGTCCTTTCCAATCCAATGCATTCAAATAGTGCCTGAAAATTTCCAATCTACCGTTGCTATAATCTAAATTTCCTCCCAATGATTCCACGTCAAAAGTCAAAACATTACCGCTGTTTACCATACTTTGCGGTTCATTCGCCAGATCATCTTCTGCTCCATTATCGCTGCTCTGATTCTGTGCATCCTCTGCATGGCTGTAAACGGTAAATCTGGAATTCAAAACGGAAAGATATTTCTGTACCGTAATGAAGCGGAAGGAGTCCCATGCTTCGCCTTCTTTAATAGAGTCCGGAAACCACTCTATTTCATAGGTAAAAGGCTTGCTTATCACAGCAGGTCCTAATCGGCATGCAGAGAAAACGATTATACTAAATGCTACAACTGTCAGGTTCAAAACACCCACACATTTTACCAAGCGGATTATCTGCTCTTTATATTCTGTAACCGCAGTTACCGCTGACACCAACAAGATTAAACCGCCCGCAGTATAAATACCGGTTTTAGAAGCAGTCAAAAACAAAAATCCGCCACTAAGTCCCATCATACCAATTTCTTTCCACAGCGCAGATAAGGATTTTCCTTTCGCATATTTTACTAAAAAGCTTCCTGCCGCAAGCACTAACACTAGACAATCATATACCGCAGCTGCTGTTACAGTATGAAAAATACCCCCATATCGCACATGCGTGTAAAAGTGAAAAGGGCGATATAAGAAAGCATAACCACTGATTCCCAGAAAATGCAGGAATACACCATCACAAAAATGATGCAAATAGACAGTTCTTTTCCCCTTAAACAGCACTCTCACGGCAAAGAGCCCGAAAAATACCGCCGCCTCAATAGGCCATGTCCGTCCATTTCGATGAGAGATCCAACTTGCAAGTAATAACACAACCGCCGCCGTGTAGATACCGGAAATCCGATAGCGAGGCCGTCTTTCCAGAATCAGCAGTCGGATGATGTTACACAGCACAATACCCCATAAGGCAACACACCATGCATTCCCTTTGGCAATATCCCACTGCTCTAAATCCTCCTTGTAGGGGAGGCAATAGAAGATTCCTGCTGCTATAGCAATCACCATGTAGACAAGGTTATACCAGTTAAGCAGTTCCTTCCTTGTAAAACTGCAGATTACAACAAGGGCAAAACTGCAATAAACAAGATTCGTCGCCTGTTTCTGTTCCGCCACACTTAGAGCATTCAAATAGTTGACACCGCCCGTCATCACCCCTGCAAAAGCAAGTGTCTGCAGCAATCCGGGCAGTTTCCCGGCTATTTGCTTCCAGGAAATTACATTTTCCGGTGCCTCTTCCCTTTTATGAAACAGTCCATATAGGCAATAAGCGGCCAGCAGCAGGATGCCTGCCACCAGCACCGCAATGTTGAGGGGATCCGTCGTAAATTTCTTTGCCGGAAAAACATTCCACAAAAACCAAAGGCAGATACCGGATACCACCAGCCCTACTGCAATGCGAAATCCCAAGTCAAACCGAAAGCTTCCCTGCACATCGCGTAGCAAAAACTCCACAAGCAGACAAAGTCCAGCCGCCATAACAAGGATCAGGACCATCCGTCCCACTCCCTGCCATGTCAGATGATCCTGTTTATAAGCATACTGCATATCCACACTGACGCCATCCTCCATGGCATACAATAATTCCGCATCAGGGTTTTCAATGACAAAATAATAACCGGTCTCCGTATCCATCTTGGTGTATATGGGAATTTTGCAAAGTCCCGGTATCGTCAGTTCTTCGATGTTGTATACCTTTTTCTCCAGTTCCCCCGTAACATCAAACAGTCGAAAGATCATTTGGCCTCCCGGAAAATAGGCGTCTTCGTTGTAAATATAAAAGCTGATATAGGACAGATTTTCCTTTTCCGGTACAAAGGTCTGGGAAATGGCACCCTCCGGCTGCACGATTTGCATAGAATCAGGATTGATCTCACCCTCATAGGAGTAGCTGCTCCAGATATTGAGGGGCCAAACCAACAGGATTGCAAACGTTGCCAGTGAGAGGATCATGGTCTGTATAACTCTTTTAAACGGTATATGCACCGGCATCGTTTTACTCCTTTCTACAAAATATCTTTGGATAGTATACCACAATTACGCTTTTCTTACAATGAATTCTCTAATTTTCATCTGTCCCCGCCGGTCAGATTCAGATTGACACCGTTCATATAATCGGAGCCTTCCGACAACAAAAAACGGATCGCTGCCACCACCTCTTCTACTCTGACATTTCTGCCCAGCGTACTGCTTTCTCTATTCAGCTCGATCAGCCGCTCATCAATCTCGCTTAAAAACCGTGTCTCGATCATATTGGGAGAAACACCGTTTATATTTAGTCCCTTCTCCGCATATTCAGCGGCCAGACTCTGCATCAGTCCTAACAGTGCATACTTTACCACCGTGTATTGGGATAAGAATTTTGGCGGCATCCCCAATGTTACCGCACTTAACATTACTACCATCTTTCCGTTTCCTCTTTTTGCCATTTTGGGAAAGAAAAACTGGGCAATTCTTGCTAAGGAATGTACCTGAATCTCCATATCCTTTAACACATCCTCCCATGAGAATTGTTTTAGTTTCACATAGCGGAATTTTGCTGCCGGCAGATGCAGAATATGTTCCGGTGCTTCACAGTATGCCGCCACATCGGTTAGCAGTTTTTCCATATCCTGTTCTACGGAAAGGTCTGCTTTTAAAGTGATAAGCTGCAAGGCCGATACTTCCTTCTTAAGGGCAAGCAGCCTTTCCTCACTGCTTGCATAATGCGCCAGTACAAGAGCCTGCTCATCTTCTTTTTGCAGACGTTCATTCAGATCCCGCAAAAAAGCAATTCCAACATCCGAAGAAGCTCCTATGATCAAATACGTCTCATTTCTCATCTTCCAAAACTCCTATCTGCATACTGCCCCGCAGTACTTTCTCTCCCTTTTGGTTGGTTATAGTGACCTGTAATAAAATAACAGAAAACAATTCATTTTTTTCCTTTACTTTGCCCGATACAAGCAGCGTATCCCCGGGAAAGACCGGTTTTACAAATTTAGTCTCCACACTGTGGATCAGACTTTTTTCTCCGGGCAGATAAACTCCTGCCAATGTGGACAAAAAGGAGGCTGTCAGCATTCCATAGGCAACACAGGAAGAATACCCTTTTTCCCGGGCAAACGCTTCATTCGTGTGCAGGGGATTACTATCCTGTGTGATCAATCGAAAGGCATCCATTTTTTCCTGCGTTATCTCTGCCCGAAAGGACTCTTCCATTCCTATTTCAATTTCCGCAAAGCTGTAATGATTCATTCCGCTTCTCCTACATCATAGTTACCGTTTGCCACTTTTTCTTCTATTGTTTCTAAAGCCGCTGCCTGGCATTCCAACCAATAGGCATAGGCCACGTCCCACTCCGCATAAGCTTCATCTCCCCGCTTGTCCGTAAAATGATAATTCTCTTCCAGATAGGCTCCTAAAAATGCCGTACATTTTTCCGAACCGGAAGCATTGGTGTGGGAACCTCCGTCATAAAAATCCCTTGCAAAATCCAGTCCGATCTCTTCGTAATAATCGTTCAAATCCAGAAAAGTACCGCCATTTTCGGTTATGATGCGCTCCATATAATTAAATTGCATGGTAAGTTCCTTCGTTAATACCATGGGAGATACGATAAACAATGCCTGCAGCTCGTTTTCCTTCAGATATGTCATCAGCTCACAGAGAACTTCCTCCTGCTCCGGCGGGATGGCAAGTTCTTCCGTAATATCGCTGTAGTCCTTTTTTTCTCCGGGCACTACTTCTTCGTGTATGAGAAGTCCTTTTAAGGGGTGCAGTCTTTCGTAAATAAATGCTGTACGCTGATCTGACAGTATTAAAGATCTCCAGTTGGAATGATACTTAAAAATGTCAAAATAGTAGGAGTACCTGTCTTCTTCGGGCACCAACGCACGAATCATATCTATCCTGTTTACGGAATATTTCAGATTATCCGTCACACCTCTGGAAAATTCCATATAATAGGTCATCATATAAGAATCCGCTGCTGTAAATTGGCGCAGTTCAAAGATAAACAAAGACGGGCTCTGGGTCTTTAGTGCCTCTTTTACCAGATAGACCGCAGCCTTAGGACGCTGCACATTACTGGATAGTGGATAGGCTGCAATGCCGTGCTCTCCCCACAACTGAGGTGCCGCATAACAAGGATATACCGGGCTGGAACCGATCATCACCACATCGATCGTGTCCTCCGGTTCTGCGTAAAACCCCACAAAAATGTCTTTGATAGGGCCGTTGGTACGCAGCATATAAGTAAGGGATCTCAGCATGACCAAAAACAGCAATATAAACACCATTGCTTTTATTGCATTTTTCATTCTACGCGCCTCCTAAAACCCTTGATAGATAAACTCCGCCGCACTGTATTCCGGTCCGTAATATCCAAACAGGATCACTCCAAAAAGCAATGCGTACCAGATCACCCAGCGTATAACAATATTCCTGCGGGCAATCCGGTCCCTAATCCCTTCCTTCTGCTGCAGGACGGATACGATTAGCAGCACTATAAGCGCCACTACAGCCAGCGCCGCCTCAATCGCATCTAAACCCAAAGTCAAGAGTGAACCATCCCAAAGAATGTGGGGATTCCATGTGAAAAACATGGCAGCGTACATACGACAGCCTTCGCTGAAGCTCTCCGCTCTGAAGAAAAGAAATCCTGCACAAACCAGCAAAAAGGTACGAAGCTGCTGCCAAGCCTTTAAAAACAGGCTGTCCGCCCCCAAATGAAAAAATACCTTTATCCTCTTCCAAAGTGGCGTAAGCAGTTCGCCTCCTACGATATAGCACCAGTGTAACAGACCCGATCCTACAATGAATTTCCAAGCGCCGCCATGCCACATTCCCACTGCAAACCACAGGAAAAACATGGGTACAAAAGTGGCAAGTTTCTTTCCCGTTTTCTTTCCAAAACGCTTTTTACATATCTCCTGCAGCCTTCCGAAAGTATCAGTCCGCAAAAGCGGATAAAACAGATAATCCTTCAGCCACTCTCCCAGTGTAATATGCCATCTTCTCCAGAATTCCTGTATGGAACGGGAGAAATACGGTGTACGGAAATTTTCCGCAACCCGAATACCTAAGGCTTCGGAAAGCCCCAGTACAATATCCATGCCGCCCGAAAAATCGGCATAGAGCTGAAAGGCAAAACAGATTACGGCAACGGGAATATAAAACCCGGAATAGGTTCGATAATCTCCATAGACACTTGCCACCACCAATGCAAGTCTCTCTGCAATCACCAGCTTCTTAAAAAATCCCCACACCATTCTCTGTAAACCGTAGGTAACCTGCTTAAAATCCATTTTATGAGGGGCATACAACTGCTCCTCCATATTCCGGTAACGCAGAATGGGACCGGAAACGATGACCGGAAAATAAAAACCGAACAGTGCAAATTTAAAGAAATTGCGTTGGGGTTTGGCAATTTCATAATATACGTCAAACAAATAGCCCAAAAGCGCCAGCGTATAGAAGGAAATGCCTAAGGGTATGGTCAGCTGCACGGTAGAGAGCAGACCGCTGCCCCAAAACCCCCGCATGGCAAGAGCATTATAAGTATAAATCCCAAAATTGCAGTATTTTAATATAATGAGCATAAGAAGGCAAAAAACGACAACAAGTGAAAGAGCCGCTTTTTTCTTTTTCTGCTCTTTCACTCCATCAATATATAACGCTCCCGCATATACAATTGTGATGGCAGCTGCCGGATAAAACAGTAGCCATGGCTCTCCTGCCGTCAGAAAGTACAGGATGCTTACAAAGAGTAAAAACATCCATTGTACCCGCTTGGGAATCAGGTAATACAGTGTCAGAACGGCGGCAAAAGAGCACAAAAACGCAAACGAAGTAATGCTCATGTCCGTCTCCTAGCCGATACTCTTTAGAATGATATCCACCATTTCTCCCACGTTCTTCATGGTAACCACTTGTCCCATGGTAAATTTAATGCCGAATTCCTTTTCCACAGCCGCCACCAGATTGATATGCTCCAAAGAATCCCAGTCCTCGATATCGGCGGCAGTGGTTGCATCGTTTACCGTGATCTCCTCATCATCGAACACATCCTGAAATACCGCATTCAGTCTTTCATAAATTGCTTCTCTTGTCATAATTCTCTCTTTCCGCCACTAAAGGCCTGGTCAAATTTACTGTAATGTGATCACTTTATTTTTATCCTGATAGGAGGCATCCGGTTCAAAGTTCCACACCGTATTGCCCTCCGCATCCCGACTCTCTAAAGTAAAACCCTGCAAATCGTAAAAGTTTTCCACCATTTTATTCTTTGCCGTGGGATAGTAATAACCTTTGATCTTCTTAATTCCCTCCTGCAGGCATTTGTGCACCAGCACATCCATCATGGCAAATTCCATATCCCGCTTCAGTACCCGACAGCTCATCAGCCAAAGCTCGATATGCAGCGTATCGTCTTCTCTTCTGCCGATCACAACGGATACCACACCGTTGTCCCCAAACTTGTCCTCCAGTTTGCCATAAAGGGTGATATAGGCAGGGTCCGCGGCAGTCTGTTCAATCTGTGCCTGTGTATAGCGTTTGGTGGTCAGATTGAACTGATTGCTCTTGTTGGTCAGCTGGGCAATTCGCGCCATGTACAGCGGCTCAAAGGCTTTGATATGTCCTACCATCTGCAAAGATTCCAGATACTCCTCATAATTACCAAAGCTCTCCTGCTGCTTCTTGCGCTCCAGATTGGCTTTATACATTTCGCCGCGCTGCTTATCGTCCTCAGAAAGTGCCGTCACTTCAAAAAAGCCGGACCTGTCCAAAATACGGATAAACTGCTCGGGGCTTTCCATTTCCGGTACCGCAGTACCGGGCAGCTGCGTGCGCACGATTTCCCGCTCCGCCGGATTGTCATCCACAAAGACTAAACTCTCCGGCAGAATATCCAATTCGGAAGCGATCTTTGCCACATTCTCGCTCTTAGGCTCCCAATTGGCTTTGATCAGAATAAAATCTTCCGGTCTCAAGACACCGTCCGGATGAGATAACCCCGCCAGTGCATTTTCCGGTTCGTTCTTGGAACTGACATTTAACAGGACGCCGATATCCTTCTGCTGTTTTAAGTAGGACTGAAACTCCGTATAGACCTGTCCCATGGAAGTTTCCTGCCCAATCTCCAGATTTTCGGGGCCGTCATCCCCTACCACGCCGCCCCATAGGGTATTGTCCAAATCCAGCACAAGGGCCTTTTTATTTTTCCCGTAAAGCGCTTTTATCATGTTTGCCACATTAAAGCTTAAGTATGGAATTGCCGGCAGGCAGAGTGCGTATTTGTACATATGCCAGTAAAAAGGATCCGACCATTTATCCAGGCCATAGCAGGAGGAAAGATACTGGATATCGTTGATATAGAAATTCCGGTTTTCTCTGGCATAACGATAAAAACCTTCATTTAAGCGATTTAAGAAGTACTGTCTGCCATGGATATCCACTGCCTCTTTATTGCCCATCAGACGATAATAGGGGAATTCAAAATTATTCTGGATGATCACACAGCCATAACGCTCCCGCAGTGCCTCCCACATGGAACGAAAACGTGCCAGCGTACTGCTTAACAGATCTTCCACCTCTTCTTCGGAGGCATCGATTGCCGGATATGCCTGTATGTTCCGATTACAGGTATGAATATAGATAACATCTGGATTGAATCCTGCTAACTCTTCTCCCGGGAACATGGCATCCTGAAAATACTGTCCGTACTCTGATTCATAAAATACAGGTTCGATCCCATAGTGGAGCAAAAAAAGCTCCAACATCTTTATGATATCGTGAGTGGTGCTGCCTCCCAGTACAGCAATTTTCTTGACCATCCGCTTACTGCCGTCGGAAAGGAGTGCTTTCTTTATGCTTTTTGCCTTTTTTAATATCATTTCCCCGTCGAAGGGATATTCCAACTCCCGCATGATCCGCTCCTATGGCATATATTTCCTGGAATTATATTCCATATACGTTTTTTATTATAGCATAATCCGCTATTGCTTTCAACCGATGCACCTTCTCCTTGAAAAAACGTGTTTGAGCAGAAAACTAAGTTATATCTTCTCTTTTAAATCACGCATTTCTATTCATTATACAAAGTTTAAGGAAAATACACCTCATCACTAAAATAAATATTGAACCAGCGTACGGTTCCGATATATTCATAATTAACAGCTATCTCTGCCGGAATCAAATCCGCCAGTTCATTCCCAACTATAACCGCCAACACATTCCTGTTTCCATAAAAAGAACCACTTGCAGATTGATTATAGCTACACATACTCAGATCTAATGATTGGGTCTCTGACATAAAAGCCCCATATTTATGATTTTCATCAATTCCTTTACATATATAGGATGTATCTCGATCATCTATAAAAAATACGGATTCTATATCTAAGGTATTAAAATAATCACATAACTCTACTGCATATGTTGTCCTATCCCATCTATCTACAACATTTTTGTTATTTCCAATCAAAAGAATGGTCAATACCAAAAAGGCACAAATCTTTAGTGTTATTTGCTGGAAAAAATTCCACTTCGCTTCCCACTCCGAAAATTGAATACCTAAAAGTAATATCAATGGCACTATACCAACAATATAATAACGGTATTCCATCCATGTATTGCTCGACGAATATCTACTATCTGCCGCTAACAAGAGTATAAAATTAAATAAAAACAGTATAGATAAAAACTTTTTTAAATTCAAACTATCAGTTTTTGAAAATATTGATTTTATATTATATATAAACGTACTTAAAAGTAAGATAACCAAACCCAGTTTTAGACCATATACAATCCCCCTTGGAGACATTGCTTTTATATCCTCAGAGGTAACTGCCCCAAATAACTGAAAAAGTCCTGCTATACATGCCCGGAAACCAGTCGCATAATCTTCAATTTTTGTAAGTAGTAAATTTGTCCTGGTTCCCATGGGAAAAATATTTCTGTGAAGTATGTATCCAAACAAGAAAATAATAAAACTTCCGGCAATCAATCCAAGATGTCCTTTATTATATTTTTTTGTTTTTTCACCATCTGCCCATATATCTAAAATCATACAAGCAATGATAGGAAGAATTCCACAGAGCGAAGCGTAAAATCCTGAAGAAAATGTGGTAATAAATAATAATACTGTATAAATGATCAATACAGTCCAAAACTCTAGTTTTTCCGTCCTTTTTATAAATGTTTTCTTACCCAAAAGTTGCATCAACAGCAGAAACAACAATGGTACTATCGTCTTTACTGAATAAGTAGTAATGCCAAAAAACAACATATTAAAGTAATCCAGCATCCCAAAAGAATATGGGGTGATAACTAAACATAAAGTAAACCAAATATAAACCCTTTTTACATTCGCATGAATTAAAATCCTTGAAATCACAAAAATATATAAGCCTACCATAAGGATGTTTGCAATTCCAATTGCCAAGAAAATGTCTCTTACCACCCAAAATATAGGAGCAGCAAACATAAAGCAAGTATCAATTACCAAAGTAGTAGTAGGATTCCAATCAGATAGCATTATGGTTCTATTTTTTAGCATTTCTCTGAAATAATAGATCGCATTTGCTGCATCATGATCCAAAGAATACCGTATATCCGATAAATTGAAAAAAATTATTGCGCCAATTTGTCCAATTAACAAAATTCCAAAAAAATAATCTAAGATTTTAACGGTCTTGTCTTTCATCTTTTATATAACCCTCCAAATTATCATAATATATGTGTTAAAGAATCCAATATTTTTATTTATCGTTTTCCTCCACAGCATATACATAAAATACTTCTTTCTCTTCCACACAAATGCTGTCCACCCTTTGCAAGGTAACTAAAATTCCTTTTTCTCCATAATACGCCGGCATCCAGTCTTCAATCACGGGCACCCAGCTCGACTGGGGATTGCGTACGATCACATAAACCGTATCCTTCATGAGCAGGGCCTCTTCCATCGTCTCTATAGAAAATTGTGCATATTTTTTATACATCAGCGGACTCTTGGATGCCCATCCGCCCATGATATCACAATTGACAAGGCTGTTATCTACATCGACAAACATTTTTTCCGAATAAGCCACGGTAGAATATACATCCAGGAAATAAAAGTTCTCCGGATACTGTTTTACATAGGCTTTTAGCACCTGCAGTTCTCTGTTTACATCTTCTCGCCTAAGATATTCCGTCCGCGTCTTTTCCACACTGCTCCCTATTCCAAAAAGCCCAAAAATCGTAAGGAGCACCATTACTCCCATCTTTGCAGGAAGGGGCAGTCTGTTTTCCTTTCTGCTCTCCCATAGGAGCATGCCCATTAAAATCACAAATTCCATCAAATACAGAGAATGGGTGATACGTTCCGGATCCCGTCCGCGGTATAAAATAAACATCCAAAGTCCCGTCCGTACCATGCCTAAAAGAAAAAGTTCCAAAACATAACGAAAATGCCGGTTCCACAGAGCGGCAACAAGCACCAGCAAGTACATTCCAAGCACGAGCAGATTCCAAGGATAGTCCATTTCATGGAAAGTCCTGTAACGGTAATTGAGAAAGGCTTGTTTAAAGGTATCCCGGAAGCCGGTCTGCTCCTTTTTTAACTCTCCGGCATAGTCCGCAACTGCACCTAACAATTGTGCATCTATTTCCTCATCCATACCAAAATTATAATTTCTTAAAAGTGTCTGCCGGTTTTGCGTCAGTCCGACGCTTTCGTAGAAGGCCTCGTTTCCTTCATAGGGCGGTATGGTCTGGAAGTCATACAACTCCGTCCGATTGTCAAAAAGGGCTGTAAACTCCTGCCACTGTGCGCTCCTATAGCCCAGCATATGCACCGCCTGTCCCAGCACAATTCCCAACAGCAGTATACCGAACAGCAAAAAATATTTTTTTGCATTCTCCTTGGTCCAAAAAGTTTGTTCCGCCATCCATCTGCAAAGTCCGGTCACGCAGATTAGGGGCAGCAGCAAGAGCAGCATTTCCGAGCGAATCAAATAGGCCAATGCGACCAGCAACACGCTCGGAAGATTGCGGCGCAGAAATACTACCACCGTTCCCGAAGAATCCGAGGTTAGAAACAAAAAGGCCGCCGCCACCGCAAGCATGGCACAAGTGACCGTATACTGCACAAAAATCAGCTCCCGCAAAAGCAGCGTCAACAGCAGTAATGCCTCCAGACAGAGTACAACCGCCTTGTTCCGTCTTTTGGCAAAAAACCCAAGCAGTCTCTCCGTCAGCAGATAGATGCACAACAACTGACAGCCGCATAAAAAAAAGCCATACCAGGGCAGTGTACCGACCAGACGATAAAGACAGCTGATAAACCAGCTGATGGGAAAGAGCATCTGAATATTCCGACTTTCCGGCTGACCGGTATATACACCCGCCAAAATATCTTTCATCAGCACGTCGTCATTTAAGTCGTAATAAAAATCAAAGCGAATGCTTAACAAGAGACAGAATAAAAGGGAAAAGCCCAATGCCCATATTTTATTTTCGTTTTGTTTCAGTTTCTCTGTTACGCTCATGTTTTATTCTTCCGGTTCTGTTATTTTCTATAGTTTTTCACTATTTTTTTTACTGCCGTGATGACATCTTCCACATCCTGATCCGTCAAACCATAGTATAAAGGCAGACTCAGGATTTCCTCATACAGCTTTTCCGCCTTGGGGCAAAGTCCCTTTTGATAGCCCAGCTTTTCATAGTAGGGATGATAATACACCGGGATATAATGCACATTGCAGCAGATATTTTCCGCCGCCATGGCATCAAAAAACTGCTTTCTGTTAATGTTAAGCTTTTCCGGCCGGATACGGAGAATATACAGATGCCTAGTAGTATCCGATTCCGGAATTTCTTCCTGTACCATAAGTTCCGGCATGGTCCTGAAAGCCTCATCATACCGGGCAACGATTGCTTTTCTGCGTTCACGGAACAGAGTCAGCTTGTCCAGCTGACTAAGTATCAGCGCCGCCTGAATATCCGTCATCCGATAGTTCATGCCGAGTGCGATCTGTTCATAATACCAGCCGCCTTCGCAGGGCTTCTCAAGCAGGGAAGGCTCTCTGGTAATGCCATGTGCCCGATAGAGCACCAGCTTTTTATAATAATACTCATTGTTTGTGAGGACCGCGCCGCCTTCACCGCCGGTAACGGTCTTCACCGGATGAAAGCTGAAGGTAGTCATGTCCGCAACAGAACCCACCATCTGTCCGTTATAAGCAGTTCCGATGGAGTGGGCCGCATCCTCGATGAGTACAGCGCCTTTTTCCTTACAAAGCTTAAGCAGCGGTGCAAGCTCTACTGCCTGTCCCGTAAAATCCACGGCAACTACGGCCTTCGTCCGCTCTGTGAAATGTTCTTCCACGCTTTTGGGGTCGATATTGTAGGTGCGGTCATTAATATCCGCAAATACCGGCTTTGCGCCGCAATAGAGAGCACAGTTTGCCGATGCGGCAAAAGTGATTGGCGTGGTAATGACCTCGTCCCCTTCCTGTACCCCTGCTGCCTGACAGGCGATATGCAGCGCCGCAGTCCCGTTGCTGACCACTACCGCATATTTGGCTCCGGTCAGTTTACAAAGTCTGCTTTCCAGTTCCGTGATCTTCGGACCGCAGGTGAGGTAATCACTTTTTAATACCTCAGTTACCGCCGCCACATCCGCATCGTCAATATACTGATGTCCGTAATATAATTTAGTACTTCTCACCGGCTTTCCGCCGTGAATTGCCAGTTTTTCCATGTTAATTTCCTCACTAACGCTCATTATATCACAGGGCCTAAAAATCATCCACTATTGTTCCAAATGCTCTCCACGTAAAAGCTGCTCCGCCAGCCGCTCTGCACCATGTCCGTCCACCAACTCTCTGCCTCTTCTGCTGAGGTCCTGTCGAAGCGCCGGATTTTCTGCAAGTTCTTTCAGTCTGGGCAGCAATTTGGAAAACATTGCCTGTCCCTCCTTCTTGTAATCACAGCTAAAACCTGCAATTGATTTTTTCTGAAAAGCTTCTGCAATCCGTCTTTGATTTTCCGCAAAGGAAAAGCATAGGATGGGGATCCCTACAGCACAGAGTTCATATACTGTTGAACCGGCGGCCGTTACGGCCAAGTCGCAATCACACATTAATTCCGCCATATTTCGCACATTCTGATGTAAATGAATGTTTTTGTACCTATCTGACATCTCTGTCAGATAGGAAAGGTAAGGATTAAAAGCGCCGCTGACCACATGGTAATGCAGTCCGCAGGCTTCTTTATCCTGAAAAACCTGACGTAAAAACTGTCCCGTCAAATTATACCGGTCACTTCCGCCCATGGTGACCAACACCTTTTCCACCTGATCCTTTATCACATACGTCGCTTGAGAAAATTCCGGTCTGAGCGGCGCGTAGGAGGAACCGAGAAGCAGTCTCATACCGGCGGTAGATGTGCTATCCGAAAACATTCCCTTATAATCAATCTGATCCCCGTAAATATTATAATTGATCAGTATATCCACCGGATAAGGAAGCGTACCATAGTCATCCAAATAGGCCGTTTTCACTAATTCTCCTACCTGTCTGAGATACTCCTTCGTTACAAAATAGCTGTCAATTAAGAGTAGTCCGGGTTTTTCTTCCCGCAGCAAAGAAAGCAGCCCCGGCAGTTCCTGCTCCAATTTACGATAATCAGAATGCAGTACCCGATATGCCTGCCCACGTTCCGCCAGCAGTTTTTCTGCCGTTTCATCCGCTACAAGAAAGAGCACCTCCTCTCCCTTATCCCGCAGTGCATCCGCTATGGAAAGACAGCGCATAACATGCCCTGCTCCTATTTCTCTGTTGGCATCCGCCCGTATCCAAATCATACGTTCCCTCCTATTCGTCGTTTCTTCTATCGTATTTACAGTATTTTTTCATACAGGACGCAGTTTGCATCCCGTTTTTTCTCTTCATAGCCCAATTTCTGCAATAGCTTGCAGGATGCCGCATTCCCCGGCTTTACTCTGGCTGAAAGTTTTTTAATCTGTGGTCCCGTCTCTTGCAAAAGCGCTTCGCCTGCTGAAAGCATAGCGCCCGCATAGCCCCTGCCCCGGAATCTTACATCAATCTGGTAGCTGATCTCCGCTTCCTCATCGGAAAGCAGATCGAATCGAAGCAGTCCCACCGGCGTTTCCCCGTAATAGCAGATATAGAGACTGCGCGTATCAGAAGCAAGTGTCTCACCATACCATGCGTGATGGGTTTCGTTGGATATCGGTTCAGTGGAAAAGGACTGTTTTCTGGTCTCTTCCTCGTTTGCCCAGATAAACACCAGCTCTTCCTGTTCTTCTTTCGCCGACACAAGTGTCACATAGTTCTCTACCATAGAGGCGGAAAGAGGCGTTCCCCGTTCCAAATCCTCCTCGCTGCGTTTCCCCAGTATATGTTCGTACTCTCTGGGATGCAAGCCATAGCCCGGACGGATCACACGGACATTTTCCTTGGTAAAAATCTCGCCCCGCTTCATATCTTTCACTACAAACAAAGATTTGCGGAATACGGTATTTTCCTTTTCCTGCTCCGTCGCACCGTAATAGACAATGCCCTTTGCTTTTTCCGCCTGCCTGATATCCCGTACCATTTCCGCAAATTCCGCCGGTTCCATGGAAAAAGAAGAATCCGGATTTTCTATATCCCGTCCAAGGCAGAAATGCTTTTCAATAATACTGCCACCCATTGCCACGGCTGTGACCGCAGCCAAACTTCCCAAAGAATGGTCCGACAGTCCTACCGGTACTCCAAAACGTGCTCCCATATCCTGCATGGTGGCAAGATTCATACTGTCTTCAATTGCGGGATAGGCAAGGGCACAACGCAGCAGTGCGATCTGCTCGTTACCCTCTCCCCGTATTGTTTCCACTGCCTCCGCAATCTCCTCGCATGCAGCAATACCCGTGGAAATGATCATGGGCTTTTTCGTCCGCGCCACATAACGTAAAAGGGGAATATCCCTCAATTCATAGGAAGCAATCTTATAAAATCCCACACCGATTCCTTCCAGAAAATCCACCGCGGAAAAATCAAATGGTGTGGAAAAAAAATCAATACCTACCCGTTCCGCTTCCGCTTTTAACTCCGCCTGCCACTCCCACGGCGTATAAGCCTTATTATACAGACTGTACAGGTTTTCCCCTTCCCAAGTGCCGCCCTCAATCTGAAAATAAGAATTATGACAGTCTATGGTAATGGTATCCGCCGTATAGGTCTGAATCTTGATGCAGTCTGCACCGCATTCTTTTGCTTTTCGGATGATTTCCTTGGCGCGTTCCAAGCTTCCGGCATGGTTTGCCGACATTTCCGCAATGATGTAGGCGGGATGCCCCGCTCCGATTTTTCGTCCGCCTATTTCGATTACATTCATGCTCATACCCCCATTCTAAATCCATTTTCGTATGCCGGGAATCTTAGAAAGCAGATACACCGGAATAAAAGTGAGTATTGCCATCAGCACCACCGAAAGCGGAATGGCTATAGCGGCAGGTGCAAACAGCGTGGTCCAACCCAGCTTTCTGCTCATCTGCAGCAAAAAAGGATGCAGCAGATAAATTCCCAAAGTATAACGCTGAAGCCATCTCCAAAGTTTCTCCCTCCGGTAGGTAAGATGCTTTGCCAAAATAAAAAGCGCCGCAGTGGAAAGAAACGCCGTAAGCAACAGCGGATTATTTAAGATTATGGAGAGTTCACCTTCCCTTTCGGAATACAGATTGCAGACATACACCTCTATTCCAAATGATAACAATCCGACGCCTGCTATGCCAAGCTGATACCGCCCTTTGAGCCTGGGTAGAAATTCATGCAGAACATGTCCCAGCACATAGTACCCCAGATACCCCATAAATAAATAGTTATCCAGCCGTTCATAAAGACTTGTCACGATTGTCCGATAGGGAAAATCGAACAGGAGCGCTGTGGGAATCAGCATTCCAAAGAAAAAATACAGGGAAAGAAACAATATACATTTTTTCAAATCTGCTGCAAATTCTCGAATAAAGGGTGTAATGAGATACAGGGAGATGAGCATGGGTAAAAACCACAAATGGTACATACCCTTTCCCAGCAGTGCATCCAACACGATTTCCTGCTTTATATTCTCAAAACTGACCGGCGTACCATCCTCAATAAAAGTAACTGTATTATAAAACAGCAGCCAGAAAAAATACAGTATGGCAAGTCTAAGCAGCTTTTTACCATATAACTTTCTGATATCTTCTTCCTGTCTGTTCGAAAGCATCAACGCTCCACTGATCATGACAAACAGCGGTACGCCCAATATGGAAAAACAGTCAAAGGCATTCATTACTTTAAAGTTAACGCTTTCCACCGGGATTTTCTGTATAAAGGAAGCTGACACATGCGTCATGATTACCAAAATACATGCCGCCACTCGGAGAAAATCCAAATAAGCCGCTCTCTCTTGTTCCATAGCTTCTACTCCCTGTGCAAGATCTGATACTTTACTTCCGCGATCTCCCAGTCCTGAAGAGTATCAATATCCTGTACCTCCAGCTCGGGCAGTTCAAATGGAATGGTCTTATCCATCACCAAACGCTTCTGCTCCAAAAAGCTGCTCACCTTCATACAGTAAAACTGCCCCGCATCATGATAAAAAGGTTCTAAATCCTGAGAACGGGAATTCATATGCTCCGGCCAGCGAAAGGACAGAAATCCGTCCCGCAGCACTACACTCCTTTGAGGCGGAAAGCTGAAACGCACCACAGGAAGCAGACTGTCCGCCTCCGCTTCTTGCAGCATCGTCATTGCTTTTCTCAACTTTTCACCGGATACAAACGGTGCGGTAGGATATATGCAGCAGGCATAATCAAAGTTTCTGCCCTGCTCGCGGTATGTACTAAAAACTTCCCACAGTACATCTGCTGTTGTGGCATGGTCGTTCGCTGCCTCTTCGCTGCGCAGAAAAGGCACTGACGCTCCCGCCGCTTTAGCAAGCTCGGCAATTTCTTCATCGTCCGTGGATACCATCACTTCATCAAAAATACCGGACGACAATGCTGCCTGTATCGAATACAGAATGATCGGTTTTCCTAAAAAAGGTTTCACATTTTTTTTCGGAATCCGCTTACTTCCACCTCTTGCGGTAATGATCGCAACCGCAGTTTTGTTGTTATCCATATTGGTACACCTTTCTATTTCTTGAAAAATTGCTTTCGAAGTTTTCTGTAAGTACGCAGTGCATAATAGTATGCAAAAAACATCATACGGGATTTCATCAACAGTCTGATCAGTTTCTGCTCTTCCGCATCTATCCGCTCACAATAATAGGTATTTTTCCCAAAGTCCGGAAAATATTGTTTCTGCCCCCGGCAAAGTTCACCTACAAAGCGGTATTTTCTTTTCATAACTCCCCCCATACAACTAAAGAGGGTATTTACAAAATAAAGCTGTGTAAATTTAAATTCCAGTTCCGGAAGATATTCCTCATAGAATCCGTATTTTTTGCATTTCTCCACCAAAAGTTCCATAGCCGTCATACGGTCCCTCAATCTGCTTAGAGAAACGACATGCACCGTAGAAACTTCATGCTGGTAATAATAGTAAAGCGGCTCATCCACCCGTTCAAAATGGGTACAAAACAAAAGCCAAAGCGGTGACATGCAGTTATCCTCGTAAAAAATGTCCTCGGGAAACCAAAGCTCATTTTTTACGATGATATCCCTGCGGTATATTTTTACCACCATGCTGCCGGGCTGTAACAGGAGCAGTTTCTTTTTCTCTTTTGTCAGTTCTCCTGTCTGCTCCGGAATATTCATCCGGACCGTTTTCCCGGGCTCTATGGTATGTTTCCCTACCAGACTGTAATCACAGCCCACTACATCCGCACCGGTTTCTTCAGCCTTTTTTAAGAGCTTCAAAAACATATCCGGCGAGGCCCAGTCATCACTGTCCATCATTCCCAGATACTCGCCCTGCGCCGCCCGGATCCCCAAATTTCTGGCTCCGCCCTGACGGTGATTTTCAGAAGACGCAATTACCCGCACCTGCTTTGGATACTTGCTTTCATACTCCCGCAGGATCTCCAATGAATGATCCGTGGAGGCATCGTCCACCGCAATGATTTCATAATCTGTCAGGGTCTGTGCCAACAGAGAATCCATACAATAATTCAGTTTCCCGTCCGCCGCCATATTATAAACAGGCACTACTATACTCAGTTTCACGTAAGGTTTCCTCACTACAATTTTGTAGGGTATATCTTTGTTCCTGCGTCATTCTATCACAAATCCCCGAGAAAAGCTATTGCAGTCTATAAAGCCATATTCCCCAATAACTGCTTTCTGTCTCGTAATAGCCCATACTGACAAGATTCAGTTCTTCCGCATTTTCAATCACGCCACAGGAAAAGAGATATTCACAGCCCAATTCTTTCAGCGTCTCCATGTCAAACTCCAGTTTTTCATAGACAATTTGAGAGTTCTTTCCCAGCATCCATGCACTTCCCGTAGTTCCGGTAAACAAATAACAGCGATTCCCCCAGTTGTCAAAATATAATCGGGCCGGCTCGTCTTTTTCTAATTCCCTCTCAATAACCTGCCTGAAATGATGCTTATATTCCAGCGGATAGTTATTGGAATATCCGTCAACCGTATAAAACCCATGCATCAGTGAAGGTGACGGACTGATTCCCACATGTGCTATCCTGTAAGTCGTGATATCCCTGCCGATAGCGTTTTCCAGCTCCTGCATCAGATCTTCCGAATAATAACTTTCCCATGAGATATACCCCGTAATGCCGGAACCGTTGAGATACTGGCTTACATTCATATAAAAGACAGAACGTTTCGCGATCAGCAATAAAGTAGGACAAACCAACACCACGATTACCAACAGCTTCACTATGGGAGCATTTATCAAAGCTGCCCGCCTACCGCTTACCCGCAGTTTCCATAAAAGCGAAAAGCACAGCGCCATCTCCAGATACCACCCCGCAGGATACAGCCAATAGAACCTCTCTATTTGAAAATAATGCAGGAACCCGCTCAGATCGTTTTTGATATTCACGAAAGGCTGCCATTTACAAATACCGTAGAACAGAGCAATGGCTATGAGAAACAGGCCGCCTCCCAATGCCTTATAATACGAAATACGCACTTCGTCACTCATATTCTTAAGGCCAAATCTACCTGCTATTAAAATACCTGCTATGGGTATGATCAAATATTTGTGCAATGACGGTGCATGCTGGGCACTGGATACAAACACATCCCATACCGTTTCCCAAAAAGGCATGGCATAAGTCACCATCTCCTCTCTGTGGCTTATATAATCACTGCTACCCAGAAAAAGCTCAACAAATAAATGATAGTTCACCGCTATATACACGCCTATCAATAAAAAAAAGGCAACTGCAAGCCACTCGCTTTTTCGCTTACACAGAAGGGATATCATCAGCCCCAGGGCCCATAATCCCAACACTACATATCCTGTACACACTAAATGACTGGTAAGTCCAAACAAAAGAAGAAGCAAAAGGAAGGGCCATGGTTTTGTACCTTTCCACAGTTTTATAAAGCAATACAGTACCAGAGGTATACCCATTTCCGACAATCCGTAAATAGGATATAAGGGGAGTATACAAAAACATCCTGCCGCAATTAAAGCCAAGATGCTGCTTTCCGTCATCTCCTTTACGCACAGATACATTCCAAAAAAGCCCGCCGCAAAGACGATCGCATACTGCAGAACAAATGCCCAAAATGTGGGAAGTATACAGAATAAAGGAACAAATAGCACTCCGGCCGGCTGTAAGCCGTCCGCATTGATCCCACCCATCATCTCCGGTAAGACCGATAGTCCGTCGCCCAAATGCCTTGCTGTCAAGACCATGTTCATCATAGATTCATCCAACTGGTCATGGTACTCAAATACACTGCCCTCACCCAAAATGAGAAACAAAGAAAACACTACAGCAAACAATAAGAAAAAAATCCACCAAAGCGGCGCCGTATCCAGCCAAAGAATCGTTTTATTTAATTTTTTAACAATACCTTTTCCCATGCGTTTCCTCCAAGAACATCTCTGTTATTGCTCCCGGATAATTTTACCGTTCTCCACCCTAAATACCATGTCACACTTTTGAATCGTCTGCAATCGGTGTGCTATGATGATCAATGTCTTTTTGCCGTGCAGATGGTTGATAGAATCCATAATGGCGGTCTCGGTTTCATTGTCTAATGCTGAAGTTGCCTCGTCCAGAATCAAAACCTCCGGATCGTTATACAGTGCACGGGCAATACCAATCCTCTGCCTCTGTCCGCCGGACAGCCGGATGCCCCTCTCTCCGATGCCTGTATACACATCTTCCGGCAAAAGCTTCACAAAGTCGTCCAACTGTGCCTCCTTTAAGGCATACCACAATCTTTCCTCGTCTATTTCCTCCTCCGGCACACCAAAGGCTACATTTTTACGAATATCCGCATCCAAAAGAAAGATCATCTGAGGAATATAACCTACGTTGGCAAGCCATTCCCGATACCGTGTCCGGATATCCACACCGTCCGCTAAAACTTTTCCCTCCTGCAGCTGTAAAAGTCCCAATAAAATATCAATGATCGTAGTCTTACCGGCACCGCTGGTTCCCACTACACCGATGGATTTTCCAATGGGAATATTCATGTCCGCATGGTCGAAGATCAACCTGTCGGACTGAGGATAGTGATAAGTAATGTCGCAGAGTCTGACCTCTTTTTCCACCGGCAGCTTCTCCTTAGCGGATACTGCGTAGGAAATATCCGTATGCTCGGCATCCGTTTCCTCTACCAGATTATCATTCACATTGAAAAAGAAAGGCTCATTGAACGCCATGCTGGTCATCTGGTTATTAATCCTGCTTGCTGCCGGCAACAACCGCATTGCCGCGATGCCGAAAGCAGCAAACAGGGAAATCATACCGGACACATCAGCTCCTGTTACGATCAGTACCAGAATATAGCCTAAAAGCCCTGCGATACAAACTGTTTCAATTAGCAGCTTGGGGGTGTTGTTAAATAGGTTATATCGTTCCATTGCCCTTACATAACCACGTCCCACTTTTTCATACTCTTCGATAAAATACTGCTCCCTGCCGGCCACCTTGATCTCTTTAATGCCCTGTATGGTCTGGGCAATCTTGGAAAACATATCCGCACCGTAATCCTGATTTTCCTTACCGGTTCTGTTCATGATCGGCTTAATGATTCTTTTGATCACAAACAGCGTTACCACCAAAAGCACTGCCACTACTACCGTCATCACGGGATCCTGTAGTGCCAGCGCAATCACCAGAAATATGGCTACGATAGTTTCCGAGGCGATCTGCAAAAGTGCAAGGATGAGAGCATACATATTGCTGACATCCGCAGTAATGCTGCGCTGGATCACAGCTGTCTCCGCATGCAGATAATACTCATAATCCCGCTTTACAAAATTTTTCATCAGACTTGCCGCGGTCTTAAACTGGTTACCAAAGACAAAACGGTACAAGCTCCTTTGCAGAAAAAACTGGAATAGATTTTTTGCCACATAAAGAAGGATCAAAAACAGCATGGCAAGCACGGAAAATTGCACCGTTCCGCTTAAGCCGAGTAAATTACATATTTTTTGATAAATCTCCCCCTGTGCAAGGGTTTCGGGATCTACCAACAGCTGTACCACCGCCATGACCATCATCACCGCGCCCGTTTCCAGAAAAGCAGAGATCACCATCATAAACAAAAGACCGCCCATGGCACGCTTCTGTTTTTTGTCCATCAGAATATTCAGCTTCTTTAATATTTTCCGCATATGTCCTCCGGTTACGATTTTACTACTTTTTCATTGGCAATACTAAGGCCCGCTTTTTTATTAAAGGCATGCTTCTCGGGATCTTCATAGGCATCCCAGAAGCCGGCTCCTAAATTGATCTTTTCTTCCACAAAATCCACAGCATCCATAGCGCTGGTGATTATCGATACCGCCCGCTTGATCCGCACGCCCTCTAAGAAATTCAGCACCTCAATGGGGAATCGCCCCCGCAGAATAACAGCATCCGGACACAGTGCCGCATAGTCGATTCCATCCCTGGGATGGGGCTTGATCAGGACACGATATCCTTGACAATACTGCTCTATCATATCCAGACAGACCTTTTTGCGAATATCCTCATCCTCTGGGAAAGCTTCCGTCAGCACCATAGCAAATTCCTCGTCCTCGCGCTTTCTCGCAAGCTGCAGCAACAACTCCTTTGCATCCTCGATAAATGCCCGTACCATCATCTCCTTTTGGGAAGATGTCAGGGCCTGCTCTAAAGGCTTTCTGGGAACTTCCACAAAGCGGGGACAGTCCGTTGGAACCTTGGAACGGTCGTTAATCTCCATATCCAGGCAGTATTTGCCCCAGCCGTTCATGATAAAGATCAGATTGTGTCTGGAGAACCAGGTTTTCAGTTTAAAATGCCCGCTGTTAGCCACATAGGCATCGTCCAGATTTTTTAAACAGTCTAACCCGTCCTCCACTGCATGATATGGAATCTTTTTATAGTTTAAATAATACCCTATGGGATCGCTGTCACAAAACACATAAATATCCTCATATCTTTTAAAATCCACCGTCATATAGGGTATTTGGCATTTAGCCAGCTTCTTAGTAAAGATCATGCGATTGATCAAATGCTTTAGTATATTATGATAATTTTGACGGTATTTGGCAAGCTCGGGAAAAAAGTCTTCCCGCTTCTCTTCCAGGGTGATGACCGCATTAAATACCCCCGTCCGGATCAGCCTCTCTCCCAGTCTTCCAAAATCCGTAGACATGGTGCTTAAGGCAATATCCGCCGGGCTGTAACTTCTGTTTGCCGCCTCTGCTTCCCTTTTACATGCAAATTCCTTTAACAGGGATACATACACATGATAAAAGGTATGGCATACATAGATCCTGCTCTTTTTTTGATGCGTATAGGCATAGCCTTTCTTTGGTGCGATCAAAGGGGCCGGACTCATGGGCCCGGACCGAAAGACAGGCAGCTTCCCCGCAAGCAGACCGTCACAGAACCTTAAAAGACGTTCCGCCGCCGCTTCTGCATTCCAATCCCCAGCAACGGTATTATAGGCATTGCGCCCTAAGCTCTCCCTAAGCGTCTCATCCTTTGCCAGCCGCAGAACCGCCTGCAGATACCCTGACAGCTTTCCGTTTCTATAAACCAGTCCGTTCCTGCCGTCTTCCAAAAGATAGGGAACCGCCCCAATACCATGCCCTGCCACAACAGCACAGGCACTGTTCATCGCTTCGTTGAGTACGGCGCCCCACCCCTCCTTGTAATCGCTGGTAAAGAGAAAAATATCCGCCTGCTCCATATGGGCTCTTACTTCCTCCGGCTTTTGATATCCGCAAAAGCAGATTTCTTCCGCAAGCCCATACTCAGCTGTCATTTGCTTAAGCCGGACTTCCATTTCACCGCCGCCCACCATATTCAGCCGGAAGGCAATCCCTGCTTCCTTCAGTTTTTTTGCTGCAAGAATTGCATACTCAGGGTGCTTCCAGTCTATGAAACGCCCCGCCCAAAGGAGGGAGAGTTGTTTAGTTTTATGACGTTCTTGTCGTTTTTTGTCCAGTAACGCCTCCACATCCTGACGTCGAAAAGCAGGGAAATATCCCCACCGAAACATTTTTCCCGGATATGCACGGACAATGTGAAAATCGCTTGCCACATAACCGCCGCAGCAGAGCAGATACACCTCACTGTTCCGATAACGGGTATGATCCTTGTATTTTTTTACAAGCCCCCTGGGAGAGACTGCTTTCCACTGTCCTTCCTTGTAAATTCTTTCGCTTAACCGCACCACAATTTTACCGCTTTTCAGTCGTTCTTCAATATAACTTTCATCCTCCACACCGCCAAACAATACAATATCACTCTGTTCTATCAACTCCCTGCATGCGGTTTCCTCTTCATAGTACTTCCTCACATAAGGAAGTTCTGTAAGGGAAGCATCCCATCCCATCCTGACTCTTTCTTCCTCCATGGGCTCTGTCTGGATAAAGCAATAGTCCTCTCCCAGTCTCTCATACATAGCTTTGCAAAAGGGCGCCTGATGATGATTGATATAGTTAGACACAAAGGTTACTTTCATTACCTCTCCTCTTTATAAAAGCGTATTGTAGATTTCTAACAGTCTGTTATAATTGCTTTCGGAATCATGGGTTTTTAAAGCACGCTCTCTGGCCCTTTTTGCACATTCCATGGCAAAATCATCCTCACCAAACATCCGACATACTGCCTCTGCCAATGCCTTCTCATCCATACAGGGATATAAAAGTCCTTCCCTTTTGTCTGTAAGCAGACTGGCGATTCCCCCCACATCAGAGCTTACCACCGGCATCCCAAGCAACATGGCCTCCCCCACCGAATTAGAAGAGTTTTCCAATACGGAAGCAGATAAAAATACATGGCTCTGTAAGTAGCGGTCCCGCATTTTAAGGCTGCTTAGCGGTCCCACAAAACATACTGTATTCTCTAATTTGTATTTATGAATCAATTTCCTGCAATACTGTCCATAGGAACCAATCTTTAATTTATTCTTTAAGGTCTCATATCGGGTAATCACATCTCCTGCCACATAAACCTTCACTTGCGGATATTGCTCTTTGATTCTTGGCAGTGCTTTTATGAGAAGATGCAGTCCTTTTAGAGGGTAGTTGCCCTGACTTAGGAAAATACTGTAGGCTTCACATTTTTCCCTATCCCAGCGTGCCTCATAAAAATCCGGACGCAGAGTTTCATTCATTTCATAGTACTCGGCACCGGGGTTGATCTCCTTTACCGCAGCTCTGTCCCATGCAGTTCTGCCGGTAATGTAAGATGCAAGCTGCAGACACTGTATCTCCATTTTACCCCGCCGCAGGAATTTTTTCTGTTGCCCGGCAATATTATCTCTTTTTAACAGATCCCTCAGCAGGAAGCGTTTCTGCACCCACCCAGGCAGTCCCGCACCGTAACAGTCTGCAATCCGGCTGCACAGTCCCTGGATTCCTACTAAAAGTCTTCTGCTATCAATACATTTTGCCATGGCCAGGGCATGCGGATATTCCGTACCGAAAACATGCACCAGATCGGGCACAAAGCTCTTCAGGATGTTGGTAAGCTGCTTCTCCAAATCTGCATCATAACGTTCCGGTCTTACAGTATCCTCAAAAAAGCCATAAAAAGAGATTCCCTCCACCTCTCCGGTAATGGGTATATCCCCTTTAGGCGGCATCTTATTCGGCAAACTCCCCGGTGTCAGGGGAAAGCAGATACCCAGCTCGATACCCGATTCCTCCCGATGCCGTTTCCATTCCGCCAAAAGGCCGCTTATCCAGCCTTCCTTATTGCTTGCAGGCAGCTTCAATGCCTCCGCTATCACAGGCGGCATCAGATTGCAGAGCCACAAAACCTTCATCCGTACCACCTCGCCTTCAATTTTTGATACAGACCGGAAAAGGTCTTGCTCTCCGCCATCCACCTTCGCAGCGGTGCCAGGCTGCATACCATATATGCTCTATAACAAAACAGCTGTCCTTTAGACAGATAACCGCCCGTGATCTTTTTATGCTCCACCTTACTTTTTTTCTTATTTTCCTTACTTTCCGAAAAACCGCCGCCTTCATAGCTTGCCACCGTAAAGCCCATGTACGCCGGTGAGATTCCCCGCTTTAATACACACCAAAGGAAATGATCATAATCTGCCCGGATCCGATAGACAGTATCATAAGACTTTTCGGCAAATAATGCTCTATCGTAAAAGCAAGACTGATGGCAGGGAATATTTCGATAGCAGATAAAGGGCGTGATGCTTTTCGGTGACATGGCAGTCACACCGGTCTGCTCCCAAAAGGTATCTCCGTAATAGATACCTTTGCCCGGATCACCCTGTATATACGCCGCGGTTTTTTGCAGCACATCATCCGCTGCAAAGCTGTCCCCGCAGTTTAGAAACAGTACATAGTCCCCGGTTGCATGCAAGATTGCCTGATTCATGGCTTCATAGATGCCACCGTCCGCCTCCTTGACCAACTTCAATCCATCCCGGCCTTCCGCCTGACCTAAGATAGCCTCTATAGAACCGTCGGTGCTGCCTCCGTCCTTTACCAGGATCTCGTAGTTTTCATAGTTCTGTTTCCATATGCTGTTGACCGTCTGCTTCAGCTTATCTCCCGCATTCAAGCAGACCACAATAATCGAAAAGCTGCAGTCTTCCATATGCTTCCTCTCCTGCCTTTTAATCAGTGGAAGATCCAATCCGTATAGGGTAACAGGCGGATGTCCGTCCCATATGCCTTATAAAGAAATGCGGCAAAGTACAACACGAACGCCGCTGCTGTAGCTGCCGAAAAAAACAATCTCTGTTTCCTATCCGGTATCTTTTTAAGAACTCGCGGAATCAGAAACAGATTGGAAATATTCATATAATAGCCTACCCTGGAGACCACCGGTATAAAGGAGCAGCATACATACAAAAGCAGGGCGCCGATATTAAGAAAAAAATAAAACCGATTCGCCGCATCCCCCTTGATCGCCTGTTTATAATACAAAAGGCATAAAACCAACACACCTAAACATTTTACAATATTTGTCAAGGATGTCGTCCCGGTATCAAAAATAGAATTTTCATAAAAAGGATAGATTAAAAATATCAGTCTGCGGTAAAATTCGGGAAATATCAAAAGAGTTGCACAAAATCCCGCTATCGGCAGTGCATGCCATTTCTTCCATGCCCAGGTAGCGGCAAAATACACCGGCAGCACCAAAAGCACTGTCTTATGGAACAATGATGCAAACAATATCCAGAACAAAAAACTACCCCAACGTTTTTGCAGCACAAATTTCATGGAATACAGGGCAATGGACAGTACGAAGTAGTATCGTACCTGGGTCATACTGTTAAAGAAATATCCCTGCATCATAAACAAGAACAGGGAATACCAAAACCATTTGCTCTGGTCGTAGATGGCACGCAGGAAAAAGAAGACCGTTCCGCATGCGAAAACTGCAAAGAGGATCCTTGCAGATACCTCACCCGTACCAAAGAAATACTGTACCAGCAAAACCACTGCATTAAAGCCGATTTCCGTGGAAACATGCCGGCCCTGCGAGATATCTGTAAAAATCTGGAGATATTCTCCATAGTCATTTCCCACGCCTAAGCGACAGGCAGATACGCCGGCAAGCAAAAGAAACATGCCCGTAAGCAACACATAGCTGCATAGCTGCTGCCTTAATACAATGCCGGGACCCGACTTGATTTGATTGTTCACAAAAACAGACAAGACGAGCACTGTCGCCGTCAAGCTCAGGTAAAGAATCATGCCCTCTTTTCCTTCCTGCCTTCCTCGATTCCTCTTTTCATCAACACGTGAGCTTCTCTCACCGACTTTTCCTGACACAACACGCTTCTATGAGCAAGCAAAAAACGCCATGCCATCAGTCCCGCTAAGGGACCGTATAAAAAGGCATAGAGCACACCCCTATCAAAAAAGAACTTATCATTGTAGCCCTGAAACCAAGTGGAGGGTCTCTCCATTTCCCTGCCAATGTCCACAGGTACCCGATAAATCTTATAGCCTTTTTTTAGGATATCCCTGATAAACAGGCTGTCCTCCCCATTACTGTATTTGGCGCCGCCGCCAAATAACAGGGAGAAGCGAACACCGCTTTTTTCCAGTACTTTCCTGCGCAGTCCAAAGCTATAGGTAGGATACCTTCCGCAGTTGTACCAATGCACCCTCCCGGGACTCTCCGTATGATAGGTTTCCCGCCCAGGTGCTGCCTGCACATTGAACAGCAGCATATCCGCCTGCGGATACGCGCTAAAAGCCTCTAAAACCGATTGCTCATAGCCCTCACAGTAGCAGATATCTTCATCCGCAAAAAGGCAGATGTCTCCCTCTGCCTTTTCAAGTGCATGGTTACGGCTTCTGCCCACGCCTCGTTCCGCAAAGCTAAAGCAGCGGATCCTCCTTCCCTGCCTGAGAAATTCTTCCTGTCCGTCCTTATCGCACTGGTTAATGATAACGGCATCGGAGGTGATATGCATTTTCTCCGCCAGTTCCTTAGGATCCTGATTTAACGCCGAGACCAACAGCTCTACCTTCATAGCTATCTCCGTTTTGCTTTTTTTAGTCCATAATAACGCTTCAACAGCTTTTCCTCCGGCCCCCACAAAAGAGCCGCCGTAACCGCCACTCCCTGCTTTTTAAGAAAGCCGATCTGATGTTCAATCGCTTTACCGGAATGAACGCCTGCTCCCACTACCAAGATCAAGCCCTCCGAATCACGCAGATTCTCTGTCTCATCCATATCTACAGGCAAAAGAGACAGATCTGCCCCGGTGGGTAATAACTGTTGCAGGGAAAAAGCAGCTTCTTCCACAGAAACGCCTTCCATTCCTGTGACTGCAATCCGCTTTTTATCCTTGAAAAGATACTGCAGGTTTGCCCCTATCTCTTTCATGCCCAAAGTTCCCAGCATGGGAATCTGATATCTTTTTTCAAAAGTTTCCGGTACCCGTACCGTATCATCCAACGCAAGAAAGAAGCAAATACCAAACAGAGCGGTGCAGCCGCCCAGGATCATCCCGAACAGACCGGCGCGCAGTGTGCGGTCATCCACAAGCACCCGCTTTGCCTGATCGGGATCTGAGATCCTGCGGGTGGATTCAATCTCCCGCTGCTTGTCCGCAAAATTAGCAATTGCCGTCTGAAGCGCTCGGCTTATCGCCAGAGCGCGCTCCGGGTCCGAGGTTACCACCGTAGTCTTAATGATCCGGGAATCCGGAATCAATACATCTTTTATTGCTTCCTGCAGTTCTTCAACTGTGACTGTCCCGTCCAGTTGGGACATGATATCCTCCATAAACTCCTGGGAGTGGAGGATTGCATTCCATGCCGGGGCCGTGAAAGCGACCCAGCCTATGGGCTCGTCCTCCCTGAGAATATATTCCAGATAAGTTTCCGCCTCCACCGCATATTCCGGCTGGGGGGCAAACAGGGTATGCTTTACAAAATACCCGCCGCCTACAAGCAGCCCCCCAATCAGGATACCCATGCAAAGGATGCCCAATTTTTGATAAAACCGCAGCCAGAACAACTTAAAATCTACCGGCTCATTGGCAAAATGACATTCCCACATACTCTACCCTTCTTGCTTTTATCCCCAATCTCAGAAATCCGTTTTTACTCCACGGTCACGGATTTTGCCAGATTTCTGGGTTTATCCACATCGCAGCCCTTACCCACGGCTACATAATAGCTGAACAACTGCAGCGGAATAATGGCCAGAGAATTTGCAAAATACGGATTACTCTCCGGTATGTATAATACATAGTCCGCCGCTTTTTCTATGGCCTTATTGCCCTCACAGGTAACCGCCATAACAAAGGCACCTCTTGCCTTTACTTCCACCATATTGCTGATCGTCTTTTGATATAGCATGGGCTGCGTGGATACCGCCACAACCAAAGTCCCGTCCTCGATCAGAGAAATAGGACCATGTTTCAGTTCTCCGGCAGGATATGCTTCCGAATGTACATAGGATGTTTCTTTTAGTTTCAGCGAGCCTTCCAGAGAGATCGCATAATCAATCCCTCTTCCGACAAAGAAAATGTCTTTGGCTCCTACATAGCGGTTCGCAAACCGCTGGATCTTCTGTTTTTGTCCCAACAGCAATTCTATCTGGTTTGGCAGTTTCCGCAAATCTTCCAGCAGTTCTCCAAACAACTCATCCCCGATAGTGCCTCTGGCCCTGCCTAATTTCATAGCCAACAGATAGAGTGCCGAGAGCTGGGCGCTGTAGGCTTTGGTAGTGGCTACGGCTATTTCCGGCCCCGCCCATGTATACATTACATTGTCCGCCTCTCTTGCGATAGAGCTGCCCACCACATTCACAATGCCCAGTACCTTGTAACCCTGCTTTTTTGCCTCCCGCAGGGCAGCCAGTGTATCCGCCGTCTCTCCCGACTGGCTGATAACAATTACCATGGAACCTTCCTGCAGAATAGGACTTCGATAACGAAATTCGGAAGCCACGTCCACCTCCACCGGAATCCTTACCAGACCTTCAAAAATATATTTGGCAGCAACTCCCGTATGATAAGCCGAACCGCAAGCCACAATATGAATCCGTTTTATATTTTGCAGTTCCTCATCCGTCATATTCAATTCTTCAATCACGATTTCCCCGTTTTTGACTCTGGGAGAAACAGTATCCGTCACGGTTTTAGGCTGTTCGTATATTTCCTTCAGCATAAAATGCTCATAGCCCTCTTTTTCCGCCGCATTGGCATCCCAATCGATCGTTACAGCTTCTTTGTTCAGTTCTTCACCGTCCACGGAATAAAAATACAACTTATCCCCGGATAATCTTACTACTTCCTGATTATCCACATAGTATACCGTTCTGGTGTATTTTAAAATAGCAGGAACATCGGATGCAATAAAGCAGCCATCATCATTTTGTCCCGCAATCAGCGGACTGTCCTTGCGTACCGCATAAATATCCCCCGGATGCTCTGCAAAAAGAATCCCCAAGGCATAGGAACCTTCCACACGGTGCAGAACCTTGGTAATGGCCTCCAGCGGATTTCCCTTATAGTAATAATCCAGTAGATGAGCCAGCACCTCTGTATCCGTTTCTGATACAAACTCATAGCCCTTATCCTGCATTTTCTTCTTAAGCGCAATATAGTTCTCTATAATGCCGTTATGTACTACGGCAATCGTTCCCTCTTTGTTAAAATGAGGATGGGAATTCATATCACTGGGAGCTCCGTGGGTTGCCCAGCGGGTATGTCCGATGCCCGCACTGCCCGGCATGGTTTCTCCTCCGTGGGTAAGGTTCTCCAGTACTTTTAACCTTCCTACAGCCTTTGTGATTTGAATTTCTCCGTTATTTAATATTGCCAGCCCGGCCGAATCATAACCTCTGTATTCCAGTTTGGAGAGGCCGTCCAGTACAATGGGAGCTGCCTCCCTACTTCCGATATATCCTACAATTCCACACATGTTTTCACCTGTCTGCCGACTTTTACCCCGACACCTTTCTCAATGCATTATATGCGGGTATTCTTAAAAAGGAGCCGCATAACGGCTCCTTTTGCCTTACAATTATTTATTTTAATCTATTATCGGCCATTTATCAATATCCGATTCTAATCAATATTTACATACTTGGATACAAAATCATGCACCACGCGGGAATATTCCAGTACCCGTGCAGAGGGTTGATAATCCTCTTCTTCAAAGAGATATTCATGCAGCCATTTTACATTATCATCCAAATTGATGGGATAGACACAGCTGCCTGCAGAACCCAACGTGCTGGCACCCCTCATATCATCTTTCGGGAAACCGGCTTGATCCACAATACTATATTTGGCAATATCCCCCAGCAGCCCGATGATCTCTTCCTTACTGAACGATGTATACACATACGGAGCCACAGCGTCAACCACATCTACCAGCGTCTTTAAATCCGCCTTTTTTGCTTTATCTGCAATGGCCTGAATCACTTCTCTCTGGGATGCGGCTCTTGCAAAGTCATTGCCGGTCTTATAACGAATCCGGCAGTAGGCCGTTGCCTGCAGACCGTTTAACAGCTGATAGCCAGTGGTGGTCACCGGCGTATAAGAGATATGCATGTCCTCGGCCATGGTCTCCTGATAACTGTTGATATGCCGTAACTCTTCCTCATCCACATCCACATAAACGCCGCCCAGCGCATCAATCGTAGCTGTCAACCCTTCAAATCCCACAGTCACAAAATCCTGAATATCCATATCCAGATTCATATTTAACATCCTGACAGCCTGTTCCGCACCACCGTTACTGTAGGCGCTATTGCACTTCCAATACTTGTCATTTGACGGATCGTTGTCGGTATCACGGCACAAATTCAAATAAGTATCACGGTATACGCTGACCAGTTTGATGTCTCCGGTATCCAGATTGATAGAAGCAATGATGATCGCGTCACTCAAAGTCCCCTTGGTAAGGGCTCCCGATCTGGAATCCACACCAAATAATGCAATATTGCGGTAGCCTTGCATAACTTCGTTATCTTCAACTTCTTTATTAATAGCAATATCCGCTTCATTAAAGTCCAGCTGCATCAAAAATCCATTGCCGCTTGAACCATCCGGCTGCGTATTCGCCTTGTTGATCCCGAAATCCCGTAAAATCCAGAGGGCACCTATCAATAATACCAGAACCAGAATTTCCACACCGAAGATGACCATTTTGCTTTTTTTTCGGTTCTGCGCCTTCTTAGACACATTCGTTTTAGACGACTCTTTTGCACCGGTACGTCTGTTATTGTTATCCATATTTTATCTCCTTGTCCTTACCCCGATTGTCATCAGGACCTCTTTTTGTTCTGCTGTATAGGATAAGCAGTTTTTGTATCATTTTTGTATCATTATCTTATCATAGCTGTAAAAAAGCAAATTGGGCTGCGGAACAAAATCCCGCAGCCCATAGTATTTCCTATTTCACAAAAGCTTATAACAACGACTTTAAATCCTCTGTAAGCTTTACAACCTTGGCTTCCGCATCCTCCAGGCTGCTGCCCTTCACGCCCATGTAAAATTTGATCTTGGGCTCCGTACCGGAAGGACGTGCGCAGCACCAGAAATTGTCCGGAAGTTCAAAATACAGTACATTGGATTTGGGCAGTCCGGTCGGAATCATCTCGCCGGTCTCCATATCCGTGATCTTGTCTTCCTGATAGTCTCTGACACGCAGCACTTTTAAATCTCCAAATGCTTTGGGAGGATTGCTGCGCAGCTTATTCATGATCTCAGCAATCTGCTTTGCACCGTCCACGCCCTTCAAGGTTATGGTGTACTGGGTTTCTTTGAAGAAACCGTATTTATCATACATCTCTAACATCATATCCCACAGGGTTTTACCTTCATTCTTACAGTAAGCAGCCACTTCGCAAAGACACATCACCGCAACGCAGGCATCCTTATCTCTTGCATGCGTACCTGCCAGACAACCATAGCTCTCCTCCAGACCAAATACATAGTTATTGGTACCGGTCTGCTCAAAAAACTTGATCTGCTCACCGATATACTTAAAGCCGGTCAGCACTTCGATCATTTTCACATTATAGGCTTTGGTGATCACATCCGCCATGTTGGTCGTTACAATGGTAGTGACCAGGGCAGGATTCTTGGGCATGATGCCCTTACGTGTTCTCTCTCTTAAGATATATTCTGCAATCAGCATACCGGACATATTCCCCGTAAACGGTACATATTCCCCGGTCTTGGTATCTTTTGCATATACACCCAGACGGTCGGCATCCGGATCGGTTGCCAGTACGATATCCGCATCTTTCTCTTTGGCAAGACGCAAAGCATAGGTAAATGCTTTCGGATCCTCAGGATTGGGATATTCCAGGGTGGTAAAATTGGGATCCGGATTTTCCTGTTCCGGCACTACATAGACGTTCTTAAAGCCCAATTCAGCAAGCACTCTTCTGACAGGCTTGTTTCCGGTACCGCAGAGCGGCGTGTATACAATCTTGATGTCATTTGCAACTTTTTCAATAACTTCCGGGTGAATGATCTGCTTCTTTAACTCTGTCATATAAGCATCATCGATTTCTTTGCCGATGACCTGATAGAGTCCAGCTTCCATAGCTTCTCTCTTGCCCATAGTCTTTACGGTATTGTAATCCGTAATGGCATTTACTTCCGCTATGATCTCCTTGTCTTTGGGCGCGGTAATCTGCGCACCGTCTTCCCAATATACCTTATAGCCATTATACTCCGGCGGGTTATGGCTGGCGGTTACCACGATACCTGAAATACAACCTAATTTTCGGAGTGCAAAAGAAAGCTCCGGCGTAGGACGAAGTTCTTCAAACACATATGCCTTAATCCCGTTGGCTGCAAGACAAAGTGCGGCAGTATCCGCAAACTCCGGAGACATCCTTCTGGAATCATAGGCAATGGCTACGCCCTTTTCGCTTCCTCCCTGTTTCATTATGTAGTTGGCAAGTCCCTGTGTCGCTTTTCTGACTGTATATACATTCATACGGTTCGTACCCGCACCGATAACACCCCGAAGACCGCCTGTTCCAAATTCCAGATCCTTGTAAAAACGGTCTTCTATCTCTTTTTCATCATTGCGGATAGCCAGAAGTTCCTTCTTGGTGTCCTCGTCAAAGTAGTCGTTTTCCAGCCAAAACTGAAACGTACTCATATAACTCATTGTTCTTCCTCCTATTTGTCTTTTATATTTTGCTATAAATAATTCCTAATGTAATGTAGTATACCAAATTTTTACATACTTTGGAAGAAAAAATACTTTTCTCAGATCAGCTTTTTCACCGATGCAGTCATAGCCTCAGCTATTGGTACAGGCAATCGCGCGATTTCTAACTTTGCGCAGAGAATATTTTCCGGCTGCGTGGCCAATTCGCTCAATTTAATGCAGAGATTGGGATCCTTGGTAGCAAATACCATAGCATCCGCCGGCTTTAAGGACTTCCCGTTGGTCGTAAATATTTTTTTATTCTGCAGGGGAATCTTCGTCCCGTTCCAGGTAAGTTCAACTATCCGTACTGTGCAGGCATCCATGGCGGGATCTATCCGCAGGCTCTTCACATTGCCGTCCACCTTCAGTTCCAATTCAATTTCCTGTTCTCCCTGATAAGCATCCGATACGAAGTAGGACGCATCTTCGGAAAAACCGCTACCCCTGTCTTCATAAATCTGCACTCTGCCAGCCAATGCACCTGCCTCCAGCTTTTCCAGCCACTTCATAGGCTGCAGCAGTCTGTTCCCGATCAGGTCACGAATTTCAATCATGGAACGGCTTTTGCCTGTCACAAACTTCTGAAATTCTCTCTCCTGTTCTCTGTAATACTCAGCCTCCTCAGGTGTAATCTTCAGCTCTTCTAAAATTAAATCCAAATTTAATTTATTTCGTTTTTCATTCTCTAACAAATAACAGTAAATAGATCGAAACGCCAGCTCTTTTGTATCTACTTGCTTGCCGAAAGTCCATTCATAGTCTATTGCTGTCCAGATATCACCCTGCACTATAATATTTCCGAAGATCAGGTCAAAATCCGCCACAGGGTAGTCCGCATGATAGCCGGTCCTCTCTACATATTCGCGAAACAGTGCGTGAAACCTCTCCTGCTCATCTTTTTCCAAGCATTCGTCCAATATCTGAGACAGCGGCCTGCCTTCCAAAAATTCAAAGGAACACCACAGAGCATTCTCCTCTTCATGCAGATCGCATTTATTAATTTCCAGGCTGCCTCCTTCATAACGCTTTTTCAAATTGTCATAGGCCAGTGCCATTCCTCGAATATGCTCTTTTGCCTCTTTGCATAACGGATGTTTTTTAACTGTCGTTACTCCTGCCTTATCCTTCCATATTTCGGTGCGTATACAATACTCCGGTGCACGGTCATTGGAATATTTGGCATATTTTATATCAAAACCGTTACCGATCACCACCAGATACGAATTGGCAAATACGGAAAAGAGATTGTCTTCTGCAATACCGTCAAATGCCCAACTCTCATCAAATAAGAGCATCCTCTCCCTGTCAAAATTCCGAATATTATTTAAAAGTTCTCCCTTTTTGGGCAGATAATCGTCAGAATACAGATGTGTCATAAATTTATAGTCAGGATAGGGATAGTAAAAATGATACTTTTTAATACCACATGCAGCAAAGAGCTTTTCTAATCCCTTTGCAGAAAATGTCCTGACGCCGCCTCCCCGGGCATAGTTCTCGATACTCGAGAAATAGGTGCCCAGATGGTCCTCCTTACAACCGGCAAAATATTTCAAGCCATATTTATTCTCAATAGCAATTACCACACGTCCACCGCGTTTCAAATGCTTCATAATGATCCGCAGAAATTCTTCAAAAGGATTTTCACTCCCCATATAACTCTGACCGTATTCAAACACACCGATTAGAAAAATATAGTCAAAGTCCTTTGGTAATGTGGGCTCTATATCTTTAAAATTGCCCACATGAATGGTCACATTATCACATTCACCATGTCTGTAGGCATTTATCATACTGCGCTTTTTGGATAGATCCACACAGGTCACCTGACCTGCTTTTCTTGCCAGTACCCCTGTAATGGCACCGCACCCGCTGCCTATCTCCAGTACTTTCTCATCTCCCCGCATAGGAATCCAATCCACCGTATTTTCACGTTGGCGGGAAAGATGATAGAGCACAGGCCAGCTGGCCCTTTCCTCTATGATTCGCGGATATTCTACCTCTGCATAGTTTTTGGTGATTTCCAAGAGTTCGTCTTCCACCTGCCCATCACAGTAGAAATCTTCCCCGGGATAAAGAGTGAGATCCAGTTTAATTTTACCAATCTGCTCCGTCATATATTACCATGTCCTTCCTAAACCTCTTGGCGATATGGAATAACCCTGGAGGCCTCTTTTTGCACAGTATTCACCGTCACCTGAGATCCCATATCGTAAAAGCCCACTGTATCCTTATCCGATATCACCGTTACATTCAAGACATCATATAGTCTATGATAGACCTGAAAATCACTTCCGCTATAACCGGTCACTCCCAGAGAAAGCAAATATTCTCCGCCCTGCAGACTCATATTCTGTCGAAAGGTAATGCTTTTTTCCTCTCCCGCATTTACAGGCTCCAAAAAAGCTTTCTCAATCATACTGTTCGTGCCCGTGATCTCCGTTCCCTTAATATTCTTAAAAGAGAAAGCAAAAATAGGCGCCGCAATCCTATCGTGAAACTTCACCTGCATGTGTATCGTAAATGCAGAGCCTTTAATAACAGCCGTTGTTTTAATATTTTTCTCGTCTGTTATATAAAAATCGGTAATCTCTGCCTGTTTTGTACCATATTCCAGTACTTCGGGATTCATGGCATCCTCGACACTTCCTCCCGCTTCTCCTCCTACTTCATACTGTCCGACCAATACCTGCTTAAAAGCATCGATCATTTCCCTGGGACTCCCTTCTCCCAAGAGTTTTCCTTGATTCAGCAGATAGACTCTGTCGCAGTATTTGCTGATGCTGCTTAGGTCATGACTGACAAAAACAATGGTTTTTCCCTGCTTCTTAAATTCTTCAAATTTCTGATAGCATTTAGCTTGGAAAAATACGTCTCCCACCGACAGCGCCTCATCCACGATCAGAATCTCCGGCTCAATATTGATGGCAACAGCAAACGCCAATCGCACAAACATACCGCTGGAATAGGTTTTGACCGGCTGGTACACATAGTCCCCGATATCTGCAAATTTTAGTATTTCCGGCAATCTGGCCTCAATTTCTTTCTCCGAAAATCCCATCATGGTACCGTTTAAGTATACATTCTCAATCCCGTTATATTCCATATTAAATCCGGCACCCAACTCCAATAAAGCGGAAATCCTGCCGTGAACATCGACTTTTCCTTCTGTCTGATTCAGAACACCTGTTATTATTTTAAGTATGGTGGACTTCCCCGAACCGTTGGTTCCGATAATACCTACGGTCTCTCCCTGAAAAATCTCCATGTTAATGTCATTTAGGGCATAGTGCTCCTTAAATCTGCCCTTTTTCAGACCAAAGGCTTCCTTCATCCTGTCCGAAGGTTTGTCATACAGTTTATATACTTTTTTTAACCCGCTTACCTGTATGGCCGGCTTTCTTTCTTCCTTGCTCATGTTTCACTCCGCCTCTTGTCTCGTGTCTTTACAGCACATCTGCAAAATGTACCTTCAGCTTTTTAAAGGTCATTGCGCCGATGCCGAACAATACCACCGTAATAATCCAGAAATACATAGTGGAAAAGAAATCTTCAAAAAACCAGGAATGCCCATAAATTGCGTCCCGGTAACCGTTTACAATATATACCATCGGATTTAGCTTCAGGAATTTAGCCCAGCCGGCGCCAATGGCCCCGAAGTCCCACATAATAGGAGTCGCCCACATACCAATCTGCAAAACAATAGCCAAAATCTGGGCTACATCCCGCACAAACACCATCAGCGCGCAGGTCGTATAGCTCAGAGCCAGCACCAGCACAAAGGTACAAAAACTATAGTAAAATATCTGAAGCATGTAAATCGTGGGAAAATAACCGTAGAAAGCAGCGATCACCACCAGGATGCAGGCGAAGAAAGCGTGGATAAAAGTTGCGCCGATGACCTTGATAATGGGAAGAATGCTTATTTTAAAAACTACTTTTTTAACCAGATAATTATATTCTAACAAGGCATGAGTCCCGTTTGTCCAAGCCTCCGTAAAATAGAACCAGGGCACCAGTCCCGAGGTTAAAAACAATACAAAAGAAATCTCCACATCCCCACGCATGGCCCGCCCTGCGCCATGCATGATAATGTCAAAGACCAGCCAATACATTACCACTGTGATCACGGGCTGTACCATTGCCCATACCATTCCCAGATAAGAACCGGCATACCGTTTCTTAAAATCATTCTTAGCCAGTTTCCAGATCAAATGGCGGTTCTGATATAGTTCAACGGGCAAAGTGATCACTTTCTCATACAGAACAATAAAAACAACACAGGAAAAGGCAATCACCGCACAGGAAATCACCTTTTTTAAAATCTCTTCCTGCTGATTAGCGGCAGGATTATGATGTATGATAATGATGGCAGCCATCAACAGAGCAACCGCACAGAACAGTATAATGCTCACTCTTTTTGATATTCTTTCCTTCATAGCCGCTCCTATCGCATCTGCTTCTGATATTCCCTCAAACTGCCCCATTTGGTATCCTTTTCGGAGAGCGTCAGTTCCATTCCTTCCTTCAGGGGCCATTCAATACCGATATCCGGATCATTCCATAAAATACCGCCCTCATCACCCGGATGATAAAAATCGGAACATTTATAGCAGAATTCCGCATAGTCCGAGAGGACCAAAAAACCATGTGCAAAATTCTTGGGAACAAAAAGCTGCTTTTTATTCTCTTCACTCAAAAGCTCTCCGTACCACTTTCCAAAAGTTTCAGAGCCGGGCCGCAAATCCACTACAACATCAAAGACCTCGCCCCTTATGACTCTCACCAGCTTGTCCTGCGGAAACTCTTTCTGAAAATGAAGGCCCCGCAACACGCCTTTTTTGGAAGCGGACTGGTTATCCTGTACAAAAATCTGCTCAATACCCGCTGCTTTATAATCATTATAGTTATAGGTTTCCGTAAAATATCCCCTCGCATCCCCGAACACCTGGGGAGTAATGATCTTCACACCTTCTATTTTACAGGTTTCCACTACTATTTTACCCATCGATAAGCCTCCTCAATATCCCAGATAGCTGATATTCAAATCCACATTTCCCGCAATGCCGCTTACACTGCCTCGGGAAGTATACTGCCACATCTGATAATACCCTTGATAGATTGGTGCGCTGCGATATTCTGCCAGCCAGATCACATATTTTTCCAAAGATGAGGCGTCCACTCTGTTATTATACCAGTTCCGGCTGGCATATACACCCGCCTGATAACCGGCATTTTCCACTGTTCTGCAAAAAGCGTCGCACACTGTGGTACGCGTTTCCACATCCAGGCCGTCCGCCCGTCCGTTCCCGCCTGCGCCTTCTGTATCGATAAACACCGGATACGTGATATCGTAGTCCCTTATCAGACTCACCACCATACTGGCTTCTTCCACGGCTTCGACTTCATTGACTGCCTGTGTAAAGAAATACACCCCTACCTTTACTCCCGCAGCTGTTGCTCCTCTGATATTCTGCTCAAAATATGGATCCTCAACCAAACTGCCCGTTACAGAGCCTCTATACCCACAACGGATAATAGCATATTCTATACCGGCATCCTTCACCATATTCCAGTCAATCTCTCCTTGCCACTTGGATACATCGATACCTAACACTGCCTGTCCGGGCAAAGTTCGCTGTTCGGTAATCTCGGTATTGTCCACATCATCTATAGCCTGTTCGCTATCCTCTGCTGCCGCATCAATATCCTCTTCAGTCTTGATGAGCAGAGAAATATCGTCGATCACCAGATACTCCACTCTATCTTTTACCCGTACTCGGGTACTGCCGGTAGGTACTCTGTACCCTTCAAGAGGCTTTAAGCTAACCTCATAATCCCCTGCCGGCAAATTTGCCACATAGATAACGCCGTCCTTATCCAAATCCTTATATTCGCCTAACCCTGCCAGTTCCACAAAAAAACTTTCCCCGGTAACAAGTACATTATCACTGTCCACAATCTGTATGCGCAGATCCTTTTCTATACTGGTAACGATTAACGACAGACGATTCCTGTCCTCTAAAAGCCGATCCAAAAAAGGATTGGTCTCCGGATCAAAAAAAGTATCATCCCGCATGAAAGCAGACAGGTCGTTTCCTATCATGCCGTTTTGATAGATCAGGCCCGATTCCGGTTCAGTTTCTGTCAGGGTTTCTTCCGTTTGCATCGTACTTACAGGACGTTTCGACGAGTTAAAAAGAAGCACCAGCAGAAATGTAAATACGATTACGGAAACCGACGCTATAATTGTGAGCCGTTTCAGCTTAGAGTCCATTTGCAACCTCAACTAAATATTGACCGTAATTGGTCTTCATAAGAGGCTCCGCCAGCTTTAATAACTGTTCTCTGGTAATAAAGCCCCGTTTATATGCAATCTCTTCAATACAGGAAATATACAGCCCTTGCCTTTTCTGAAATGCCGCTACAAAATCCGCAGCATCTATCAGCGCATCATGATTGCCTGTATCCAGCCACGCAAAACCTCTTCCCAGTGTTTCCACCCGCAGATCCCCCCGCTTAAGATAAGCATTGTTGACACTGGTAATTTCAATTTCCCCTCTGGCTGAGGGTTTTACGTTCTTTGCAATCTCCACTACATCATTGTCATAAAAATAGAGTCCCGGAACCGCATAGTTGCTCTTAGGGTGTTCAGGTTTTTCCTCAATGGAAAGAGCTTTACCATTCTCATCAAACTCCACCACACCGTATTCCCTGGGATCACGTACATAATAGCCAAAGATGGTGGCCCCCTTCTCCCTGGCTGCTACTTCCCGCAAAACTTTAGAGAAACTCTGTCCATAGAAGATATTGTCTCCTAATACCAGTGCCACTCTGTCCGTCCCGATAAAATCGGCGCCTATGATGAAGGCGTCCGCCAGTCCTCTGGGCACCTCCTGTATCGCATAGGAAATTTCCATCCCCAATTGCTTTCCATCCCCTAGAAGTTCTTCAAACACCGGCAAATCTCTGGGAGTAGAGATAATGAGAACCTCCCGGATTCCCGCCAGCATCAAGATGGAAAGGGGATAGTAGATCATGGGTTTATCATAGACCGGCATAATCTGCTTGGAAATGGCCTTGGTCAAAGGATACAACCTGGTTCCGGAACCTCCGGCCAATATAATTCCTTTCATAAAAGCGCTCCTTTCCTATCTGCCTTCGTACATCTCTTCATAATACTTTTGATAATCTCCGCTGGTTACATGCTTCATCCAGTCCTCATGTTCAAAATACCAGGCAATCGTTTTTTTGATGCCCTCCTTGAACATGGTTTCCGGATACCAGCCCACCGCACTCTTAATCTTATCCGGTGCAATGGCATATCTGCGGTCATGTCCCTTGCGATCTTCGACATATGTGATCAGATCTTTGGTGACTAAGGATTTTCTGGGATCCCCTTCGGGCAGCATCTCCTGAAGGGTTTCTATGATAATATGGATAATTTCGATATTCTGCTTTTCATTGTGTCCGCCGATATTGTAAGTTTCGAACAACTCTCCCTGCTCCTGCACCATATCGATAGCCTTGGCATGATCCTCTACATATAACCAGTCCCGCACATTTTTTCCGTCACCATAGACCGGCAGTTTCTTTCCCTGTAGTGCATTATTAATGATGAGTGGAATCAGTTTTTCCGGAAATTGATAAGGTCCATAGTTGTTGGAACAGTTCGTGATATTGGCCGGGAAACGATAGGTATCCATATACGCCTTTACCAGCATGTCCGAAGAAGCCTTGCTGGCCGAATAGGGACTGTGCGGGTCATAGGGCGTAGTTTCATAAAAGAAAGCACTATCGTCATCCGGCAATGAGCCATAGACCTCATCCGTAGATACATGCAAGAATTTTTTCCCTTCCTTAAAACCGCCCTCCGGCTTCTCCCATGCTTCCTTGGCACAGTTTAACATCACTGCGGTGCCCAAGACATTGGTCTGTACAAAGACCTCAGGATTGCGGATGCTTCTATCCACATGGCTTTCCGCTGCAAAATGCACCACTCTGTCAATATCATTTTCAGAAAATATTTTACGAATGGCTTCCTTATCACAGATATTGGCTTTCACAAAAGTGTAGTTTTTCCTGTCTTCCACCTCTTTCAGATTCTCGGGATTCCCTGCATAGGTCAGTGCGTCCACATTGATGATACGAATTTCTTCTCCATACTTTTTAAACATATAGTGAATATAATTGGAACCGATAAATCCTGCTCCGCCCGTTACCAAATAAGTTCTCATAGCTTTCCTCTCATCCTGCTTCATTTATTCTATCATTTTAAATCATACTTCCCTAAATCTAGTAGCCCAGATAACTTAAGTTCAAGTCTACATCGCCGTTGATACCCGTTACTCTGCCGGTAGATTTATACTGCCACATATCATATCTTCCCGTATAAGTAGGAGCCGCCGCATACTGTGCCAGCCAAATCTTATATTTAGATAACTGGCTGGTATCGATCATACCGGTCAGCCAGCTCTTATTGGCATAAACGCCCGCCGTATAACCGGAATTTCGGATAGTCTCGCAAAACGCTACAATAATTTCCGTTCTTGCAGCAACGCTCAAACTGTCTGCACGGCCCGTATTGCCTGCCGCACCCGAATACTCCACATCTAAGAAGATGGGATAGGATATGGTATAGCCCTTAACCAATTGCAATACCATAGACGCTTCCTCTACCGCTTCGGCCTTGTTAACTGCTTGGGAGAAGAAATAAACACCTACTTTGAGACCGGCTGCCGTGGCTCCTTTGATATTTTGTTCAAAATAAGGATCCACAACCAAGGCACCGCTGCCATAACCTCTGTAGCCGCAGCGAATGATAACGTAACTTACACCCGAATTTTTCACTGCATTCCAGTCAATTTTCCCGTTCCACTTGGAAACGTCGATACCAAAACTGCCGCTGCCCACTACCAGAGAACCGTCACTGGCAAAATTATATTTTGCACCCTGTATTACCTGTTCACCGGTCACTTTGTTGCCGTTCGCATCAAAATAGTATACCTTACCGCCGATGCTCTGCCAGCCGGTGTACCTGGGTTCACTTTCGGTACGCAGATAAAAGCTCTTAATATCGTTATTTATATAATCCGCATAGGTGGCCTCTTCATACTTATCCTCGCCCACTTTTTTCCAAAGCTGGTTCCCGCTCTTATCCGTCAGTTTTTTATCTTTAGCCAAAACCGTTACTGTGAGTTTCTCGCTCTTCTCCAAGTCACCATCCTTATAAGTGACTGTAATCGTTGTGGTTCCTGCTGCCACACCCGATACGGTTATCTTCACAGTCATCTTGCCATCCGCAGTAGTGGGAGTCCCCACCGTTACTGTCGCAATATTGGCAGCACCGGGCTCTGCAGTCACCTTTCCCTTGTCAGCGGTTATTACCGCAGTAGCAGTTCCGGAACCTCCGGTCAGAATATTCAAAGCTGTGGGTGTCAGAGTAATACCCAATTCCGTCACCGTGACGGTACAGGTGGCTTTTAGCTCTTCATTGGCATGGACTTTAACCGTAATCGTGGCTGTTCCGACCTTTTTAGCTGTTACAAGGCCATCCTTATCCACCGTTGCCACTTCCGGATTGCTGCTTTCCCATTTTACCGTTTTATCCGCAGCATCCTCCGGAACAACCGTTGCCTTTAACTGTGCCGTGCCTCCCACTGCCAGTGAAAGCGTTGTCTTCTCCAATGTCACCCCGGTCACAGTAGTTTTCGGTGTTTCTTCCGGGGTCGGATCGGGACTGTCTGCCGGAGTAGGAGTCGAGCTTTCTGCAGGCGCAGCACTCGGACTTTCTGCAGGCTCAGGACTCGGGCTTTCTACAGGGGTCGTTGTAGGAGCCGGGGAAGGGGTAGGCATATCCATTCCCGCAATAGTATTTATTTCCGGCTCTGCAGAAACATTTGCTGCAAGCAGCTGCGCCGGAATCTCCGCTGCCATTTTCATCGTAGTACCGCCGACCGAAGCTGTCGTCAGTGTAAATCCCAGATCCACACTACTTTTGGCCACTTCCGTCCAGGTCACTTTACCGGGCGTTACGGTAGATTCCACCCAAGCCACGGTATCCTCCAGTTCGGACTCTATTTCCAGTTCATTCTCCGCATCTTCTTTTTGTGTCAGTTCGGATTCGTTCTTAATTTCATCCGACACATCCACTTTTTTATATTGAATCTCTTTGACCACATTCACTTTAACAGCCTTGGTGGATATGGTATATCCTGCATACTTGCTGTCTGTCAAAGCATTCATTGCCACCGAATAGTCTCCCGGCGTAATACCGCTTTTATAAATAATGCCGTCCATATCGTCGTCGGTCCAAGTTTCGGTCTTGCCGTCGGGCGTTGTTACCGTAACGGAAAATGGCACATTGGCAATCAACTTATTGGTGTTTTTGTTGACAAATTTTAATTTTAAGTCCTTTTCGATAGAGGTCATATTCAAAACAACCTCTACCTCTCTCGTATATTCGTTCTCCTCATACTCTCCGTTTTCTTCCATCTCAATTGCACCGGCAGCCTGTCTCTTCGCTAATTCCGCATCTGCAACTGCCGTCAGGCCATGCTCACCTATCAGGGTAATGCCATCCAGCTGTGCACCTACAGTATCCAAAGAGGCCACCTCTCTGCTCCCTGTCCGCGTACCGGCAAAAGCAATCCCAGCAGCCAGCGCCAATATCAGCACCAGTACACCCGTTGTGGTAATGATCCGGTCCATGGTGCTCATGTGGAGCATAGAATACCATATTTTCTGAAAAATATTTTTATCCGGCATGTCGCTCCATGCCAAAATATCTTCTTCCCCGTCTTCCTCCTCGTAAGCGGTCTCATCCTCTTCGAAATAAACCCCGTCTTCCTCAGACAGATCCTCCAACTCTATATAATCTATTTCTCCGTTCTCTTCTCCAAAAACATCTTCCTCATTAAATGGGGCGCCCTCTTCTTGGAAAAATTCTGCAATGGTTTCTCCTTCTTCATATATTTCAGCAGTTTCTTCCATGGCTTCTGCCTCTTCGCAGAACTCTTCACCCTCGTACTCGGTTTCTGCCTCTTCGCAGAACTCTTCACCTTCATACTCGGCTTCTGCCTCTAAAAATTCCGGCTCATCCTCGCCTTCATAATAAGATTCTTCTTCCAAGGACTCATCTCCGTTATAAACGTCCTCCTCATAATATTCTTCTTCGAAAGCGGCATCCAAATCCTCTAACTCTAAATCTTCTTCATACTGTCTATTGCGTCCATAAAACTTTTTCATTCTCATCACGTACCTTTCGCTTTTTCATAAGCAATAATCCTGTATTATTATAACATTCCAATGCTCTTTAAACAAGGCAAAAAGCATCTTTTCCAGATATACCCCATTTTCCCTGTTTTTGTATCTTCTTTGTATCATTTTCTTTATTAATTATTAAATCCTTCCGGCTCGGCTGGACATTTTTAGGGGATAATAGTACAATAAGTCCAAATAACAGACTTTAAAAAAGGTGATTTTTATGGAAAAAAAGAAATTCAGACTAAATATGCCTCTGGTCATTTTTTTTGTTATTATTGTGCTTCTGATCGTGCTGGTCAGGAAGTTCACCAGCTATGGTCGTTATATAACGCAGGCAGAAATCGATGCTATTCCCGTTCCCGAAAATGCGGAAATGCAAAATTATGACAATATTATTGCTCTCAGGACGGAAGATGACGGAACTTTTCCGGAGGATGACGGCCTAACAACAGTCCTCTTTCTGGGCAATCTGTTTGCAGAAGATAAGGACTCTCCCAACAATCCCTGTAACCTCTTTGCCAAAGCCACCGGCGCTACCGTATACAACTGTGCCATTGAGGGTTCTTATATGTCCTCCCTCAATCCTTATTTCCAGGAGACTGCATATCCTATGGACGCTTTCTGCTTCTACTGGCTGACCAACATCTTTACCGGGAATAACTACCAGATTGCGGATTTGGCATATGAAAATATGGAGGAGATTCCCGAGGAACTTCAGAAATCTATTGATACTTTGAAGAATTTGAATTTCCGTACAGTGGATGTAATCTATATCATGTACGACGGCAGTGACTATTTGGACGGCCGCAATGTGACGAATGCAGAAAATCCCATGGACATACAGACCTTTACGGGAGCCATGGCCGCAGGTATCTCATTCATTCAGGAGCATTATCCCTGGATCCGCATCGTGGTTATGTCCCCCACCTATGCTTTTGGCGTAGCAGAGGATGGCAGCTATATCAGCAGTGACAGCAAAATTTACGGAGACAGAAAATTATCCGCATATGTAATTGAACAGTCGTATACCGCAGGAACCATGGATGTGTCCTTTGTAGACTGTTTTTATGGCGGCATCCACGAGGACATCGCTTCCGATTATCTGACCGACAATCTTCACTTAAACCAGGCAGGACGGCAGCTAGTGGCAGACCGCATGCAGGACGCATTGAAATAATCTACGACACAGTAGAAATCAGGGGTACCATACTAAATCAGGGTCCCAGTAAACACCATACCCCCCAACATTTGCAAGCAGTTCATAGCCATAGTCTGTAAAACTGCCCGAGAGCGGCTTTCTTTCCGAAATAATAATATACTGACAGCCCTGATCCCTTGCTTCAGATGCAATCCGCTCCGCATCCGGACACGGCGCTTCCATGAGTTCATACAAATCATACTGAAATCCCCAGCGCGGCACCAGAATTTCTCTGCCGTAAGGCATCCAGATCCTGGTATCATACTGTCTGACATACGTTAGGAATTCTGCAGGAAAGACGGCCTTAACATAATGCTCCTCCTGTGAGATCATATCACAGATCTCCACCACCGTCTGCGGTACATGGTAATAGTTTTCGGCAGAGGAAAAATAAGGACTTTTATAGACCGGTTTACCCGAGAGCAGGAGAATTCCCATCATTGCCGCACCGACCCACAGTCTTTTCTTTTTGCCGCAATCCATCAGGATCTTGACCGCCGAATAGGCAAGAACAGGCGTAACCGGCACCAGCCACAACAGCCGGTAATAGATTTCTTCGCCAGTAAAGGCATACACGATTGCCGCAAAAGGCGGAAAGAAAAATATAAGCAGTGTAAGCACCGGCATATACAGAAACAGTATGCGGGTGTTTTTATTTTTTTCGGTAACAAACAAATAGAGCAGTGCCGTCAAAAACAGCGCAGCCAGCATGCCTGCACCCACATAGTCCCTATATATTGACACTACCCAATTCCATTTCTCTAACATCTTTTTTCCTCATCACCAAAGTAAATACAGTCCGATATACACCGCTGCCGGCATCAGGCAAAGGCAGAGAGGCAGAAAAATACTCCATTTCCGATACACAAACACCACACATAGTCCAAAGACACCCAAAAGCACCGCGATCAAAAAGCCGCCCAGGGTACTGCAGAAACATGCAGTCATCATTATACAAAAAGCCAACAGCCAAAGGCTTTTTTCCACCCGTCTGCCAGACGCGATCCGTTCTCCCACCATGTACAGCAAAAGAAATAATGCAGGAATGACCAGGTTGGCAAGCGCCGCCTTTCCCTGTCCTGTCCGGGTGATCAGAAAGGTTTCCGCAGTATAGAGGGATACATTCCCCCATATGACTAAAAGCTCGGCAAATACTAAAAACAGTGGCAGCCACTTTCGTCTGCCTGTAAGCAGCCTGCTGCCGATCATCCCATATATGCCGTAGGTTAACGGCAACAAAAGAAAGGGTATGACAATATGTGACACCGTGGCCGTATGAAGTCCGGACATCCGGGACACAAAGGAAATAAAAATAGGAAAAGGCGCCAGTGCATGACGGATCTCCAATATGGTACTGCCTCCGGTATAGGGCAATGTTAAATACATCTTATTTGAAGTTATGGTGGCATGGGATACCGCCACAAAATAGGCGTCATCTCCGTCCCCAAAAGCAAGCCTTGCCTGTAAAAAAAGCTGTATCAAAAGTCCGATGCCGGCCAATATCCAAAAACACAATTCTGTCTTTCCGGCAAGGATCTTTGCAGACCTTTCCCGTGCCGGCTTTACAACATGCAGGGCAGCGCGCCTGCGCATCTTAAAAACCCAAACGCCAGCCCCCATTCCTGCTACGATTAGGGCAATAACAGCAAACAGGCTGACCAACATGGAAAAAGGCTTCGCCTTCAAAATAAGCGGTACCGAGACCAACTGAAATAAGGAAAAATACAATAGATATCCCGCTATCCATATAAAGCAGAGATTTCTTTCCTGCTTTTCCACAAAAGCCGCCACTCCTGCGCCTATACACAGCGGAATGACAATTCCATATAAAATTAACAGCAGACCTCCTAAAATCACAGCTATCATAGTCATCCATTTCCGCTGCAAGAACAGCAATGCATTCTACCTAAAAAATGCTTTCACTTTATCACAGATCTCATCCACCTGCTCTAAACGCAGCCCATAATACATGGGCAGTCTAAGCAGACGTTCACTCTCTTTTGTCGTATAACGATCCTCTCCATGAAATCTGCCAAATTTCTGCCCCGCAGGTGCAGTATGCAGCGGAATGTAATGGAAAACAGAAAGAATATCATTTTTCTTTAAATGATCGATCAAAGCCTGTCTTTCTGTAATATCCGCCGCCTTGCAGTAGAACATATGGGCATTGTGTGTACATCCCTCCGGCACAGTGGGCAGTTCCAGTTTTCCGGCCTCCTTAAGGGGCATAAGCCGTTCATAATAACGTTCCCAACAAGCCATACGCGCGCCATTGATCTCTTCGGCCATTTCCAACTGGGCATACAGATATGCTGCGTTCATATCACTGGGCAGATAGGAAGAACCGAAATTGACCCAGGTATATTTATCGATCTGCCCCCTGTAAAATTTGGAACGATTCGTTCCCTTTTCCCGGATAATCTCGGCATCCTCAATATAACGCTCATCCCGGATCAAAAGGGCGCCTCCCTCTCCCATACTGTAGTTTTTGGTCTCATGGAAGGAAAAACAGCCAAACTCCCCGAAGGTCCCCAGTGCTTTCCCTTTATAAGCAGACATCACGCCCTGTGCCGCATCCTCGATCACGATCAGCCCATGGCGGTTCGCAATCTCCATAATCGTATCCATTTCACATGCCACACCTGCATAATGCACCGGTACGATGGCCCGGGTCTTTTCCGTAATGGCCGCCTCGATCAGCTTCTCGTCCAGATTCATGGTGTCGGGACGAATATCCACAAATACGGGCACCCCGCCCCGCAGCACAAAGGCATCAGCGGTAGATACAAAAGTATAGGCGGGCATGATAACTTCATCACCCGGCTTGATATTCGCAAGCAGCGCTGCCATTTCCGTAGCATGGGTACAGGATGTGGTCAAAAGACATTTTGCGGTTCCTGTTTTTTCCTCGATCCATTTACTGCATTTACGAGTAAATTCCCCATCACCACAGATTTTGTGCTTTTCCACCGCCTGCGCGATGTATTTCATTTCCTTTCCTGTATAAGGTGGTTCGTTAAAATTAATCATTGGGTGCCTCCTTCATATAAAACCAACTTCTCGTTTGCAAATTGCTGCGTATAATCATACCGTTCCATATATGTCTGTATCAGAGATAATTTAATGGTATTTGCCATTACTTCCGCAATTTCTTTCTCTGTATAACCTGCCTGAGCCAGTCCGTCTTTTCCTTCCTCCAGATATAAAGCATACTTCCGCTCCAGAATCACTACCGGCAATTCTCCTCCCGCATCGACCTCTTTAGAAAGGAATATCAGCTCTTTCTCCATAATCGATGTACCGTAAGAAGCAAGGTCACTCCAGGGATTGAATACCGAGGGCATTTCCAGATAAAAACTTAACGACGGAATATTACCAAACAGGATAACCTCTTTACCGGTCAGGCCTTTCTCCTGCACATAGGCGCTGATGCCGCACAGCCATTCGGCCCGTTCCTCGCTCATATAGATTCCCTTTAATACAGCATTATTCTCAACCTTGAAATTAGGATTTTGTATACCGTGAGATTCCGCAAACACAAATCCCAGTCCGAAGCTCACACTCTGGAACAAAAAGATTCCCACAAACATAACCGCAAAAGTTTTTAGCGGAATAATGCTCAGGTTCCTGTAAAAAGGCAGGGGCAGAGAGGCCCTCGATTTTAAAAGCCGATACAGAATACTGCATACATAGGGCGCCACTAAAAACAGATTGTTGATCGCAGGATAGAGCCCGTTGTTACTGCCAATAGGAGTCAGCAGTACCGTTAGTAAGATTAATCCCGCAAGCAGTTTTTCCTTCTTTGCCACACCAAACTGAAAAATCCTCACCAGACAGATCAACACAGTCAGCATCAAAAACAAAATCCCCGGCCGCAGCATGGACTCATACTCCGTAAAATTCAAATTGCAAAAACGACGCAGATACAGCCAGGCTCCCGCCAGCAACGCAAAGCCCGCACAGAGAAGCCACCGCACCTTTTTCCATGCCTCTGGTAAAAGGGCGGAAAGGATCACGCAGCCCCCTAATAACACGCCCAGTCTGATCACCCAGTACAAATTATCCGTATAATATTTTAGAATGCTTGTCAGCATGGCAGCTGCCCGATAATCGGATGCTGTCTCCGTCATGGCAAACAGCCTGCGGATACCTGTTATATAATCAGAAAAGCCATAGCGCAGGGATAGCCAAGAAAGCCAAATAAATACTGCCAGTCCGTATCCCAGTATACAAAAACCGGTTTCCTTTGCCACCTGTCCAAAACGCTTATGGCAGATGAGACCATATCCCCAAACGGCAAGTATAAACGCCATTTCCGGCAGATTGGAAAAGCGCACGAACACATTGGTCCCCAACAAAGCTCCTGCTGTCACAAGCAGCCACATCTTATTCTGCACAAGCCCATCATAGATGCAGAAAATACTAAGCAACATAAGCAGATAAGTCAAATAATTATACAAAAGTGCGGTAGGGCAAAAGCACAGACTTATCGCCGCAAATACCCCAATAAAGACCGGTGCTGCGGGCAAATGCTGCCTTTTAACACAAAACAGGTAGGCCAAAACAGCAAGTAGTGCGACTAAGATACCGGTGTAGAAATTTTGAAACAGCAGGGTATGTCCGCCCGGCAGCAAACTAAAAAAATGTCCCAACAGGGTAGCCAGATAAGTAGAAAACAGCCACATGGGATCCATATGCTCCATCCCCATATATCTGAAATTAGCATAGTTATAGCCCGTATCCCAAAGATCCACTCCCCAGGCTATATGGCGAAAGGGATATATCATCAAAATAAGCGGCAATATACAGTTACAAATAATCTGACTGACAGTCAGCGCCTTTTGCCTGTTCATTCTGTTTTTTCCTCCGCTGCAGGAATCGTAAGTTTGCCAAAGCTTTTTCTATCGTTTCCACTGCAGTCTCCTTATTTTCGAAAATGCATATGTCCTCACAGAATCAATTAAGACTCCTGCCAGATACACCACCAACACGCACCCTGCCATATGGGGCAAGAAAAGCCATGTTCCCCGAACCTTGTCAGTTTGCAGCCAATCTATCCATCTATACCGAACAAGGATGTGCTCATGTAACAAGTATACACCAAAGGTGTATGGCGCAAGCTTTCTAATCACTTTTGCGGCCGTTCCTTCCTGTATCCGCAGATTTTTAAATACCATAAACAGCCCTAAAGAAGCAAGCAGGATACATACATGGTTCAGTGTATAGGGTATGTCCACATAATAAGAGAATTTTCCTATTTTTGCTGATAGGAATTCCGATAACGTCGAAAGCAAAAAGGCACCAAAACTCATCACTATATAGAATCCCAAACCGCGTCCCTTCTTTTCAAGCCATTCTAAGCCATACAACCTTAGATATGCCGCAACCAAAAAAAGGCACAACAGCCAGCCGTAATCATATCCGCCCTTATCTGTTACAAGGTAAACCGGAACCACGGATTTGCCGACCGAAAAGAAAAGGAGTAATACAATAATCACAATCTGCAATGTCCTCTTCTCCATATGCTTTACCCCTGCTACCAATATCGGAGAGAAAAGATACAGATACAGATAAGCGGTCGCAAACCAGTAATGCTCCGTCTCTATCGGCAGAAAAAATCCAAGCCAATCATAGAGATTCAGACTGCCCCACGGTATTATCCCCAAACCAAGCAGTACAAGCGGAACCAAAATGGAATAAAAGAGAACTTGGACAAGCAAAGACACAACACGTCCCGGTTTCCACTCTGCGTCCACCATGAAATACCCACTAATGAACACATAACAATTGAGTGAAGGAACACCGAAAGCGGTCAAAATCCGCACGACGGCATAGAGCGGAGTCCACCCGTTATTGCTGTATGACGCGGGGTCTCCTTTCACCATATAATGAACAGCTATTATCATCAGGATTAATACAATCCGAAGCAATTCTAAATTAGCCTGTCGTTTCGAAGCTTTATCAGCCATATTGATTACCATACCCTTTCTGTATCCCTCAGGCTATTCCGCATTCAGCCGCTCCTTGATCACATACTGGGGAGAATTATTCAGACTGATATAAATTCTTCCGATGTATTCTCCGATCAACCCAAGCATTATCATCAGCATTCCGCCGATAAATACCAGCGTTGCCATGAGGGAACTGAATCCCATGGGAACGTCAGGATTAATGAATTTCTTAATAATGGTATAGATTCCGTATGCAAAACCGCCGCAGGCACAGAAAACACCTATTGTGGTCGCAATCCGAAGCGGCAGTATGGAAAAAGCGGTGAAGCCGTTCATCCACAAATTCAACAGTTTTCTGAAAGTATAGCCGGAACGCCCTGCCAGTCTTTCCCGATGATCCACAGGCACATTAGCAATATTTTTAGTAGCCCGCAGTACCAGTCCAATGACATAGGGATAGGAATTTTCATACCGTATCATATCGTCCACAATATATCTTTTCACCGCAAAGTAACTGGAGATATATAATTCCTTAGGCTTTCCCAACATAATCCGGGTCATCAGTTCATTCACCTTACTGCCCAGATTTCGGAAGAGAGAGTGCTTCTTATGAGCATAGCTGGCATAGACGGCATCATAGCCTTCTTCCAGTTTTTCCAAAAGTTTATTTACTTCATCAGCCGGCGTTTGTCCGTCATCATCCAGACACACAACATAATCTCCCGTTGTCTGGCGAAGTCCGGCCATCAACGCTGCATGCTGTCCAAAATTCTTGGCAAAATCAATGCCCTTAATATAGGGCTTCTCTCCGCAAAGCCTCCGAATCACTTCAAAAGTATTGTCCGGGGAGCAGTCATTCACCAATATAATTTCGTATTCATACTGCGTCAGTTCTGCTAAAGTTTGTTCTATTTCTTCCACTACTCCGCACAGCGTAGCTGCCGAACGGTAGCAGGGAATTACAAAGCTGACTTTCTTCATCGTCCTTCCTCATTTCTCGTTGATCACTGCCATCAGTACAATATCCCGATAGATACCCTCAATACAGACATCATCCTTTAAATAGGCTTCTCTCCTAAATCCTGCTTTTTCATAACTGCCCAACGCTCTGTCGTTATCGGCAAATACCCGTAGAAAAAGTTTATGCAGCCTTAATTCCTCAAAGGCATACTCTATCATGAGCTTTGCTGCCAGGGTGCCGATCCCCCGCCCTCTGGCATTATCCTTACCAATAAAAATCCCGTACTCCCCTTTGTGGTGAGTATGGTCAATATCCCGGATATAGACAGAACCTACAGGATTCCCTTCTCTGGTTGCTCCGTCCGTATCCTGTTTCTCGCAGATGATCATCTGCACTACCCGGCCGGTTTTTACCATAGTCTCTATCCAATGCTCATGGGACTGTCTGGTAAAAAGTTCTCGATAGATAAAGTTTTTCCTGACCGCATCACTGTTACGCCAACGGATAATGAAGTCCGTATCCGCTTCCGTCATGGGGCGTAGGAAAATATTTCCCTCTTCGTAAATCTTCCTCATCATTTTTCATCCTAATAATAGAATTCGCTGTCCCAAACATCCACTCCGCTGTCCTGGAATGCCTGATGCAGTCTGTCCCGCAGTTGTTGTTTAGTCACACCTTTTTTCAAGATCACTTGTAAAAATCCGCCACCTCCTGCTCCGGCAACAAACCGGCCGGCAATCAGATCTTCACAAACACGGAATATCTGTTCAATGCAGGTATTACTGGAGCCTGCATCCAGTTGCTTGGAAATTTCCCAATGTACATTCAGCAGCATGGCCAGCTCATCAATATTTCCTTTTTCCAACTCAAACCGCATCAATGCTGCAATACGCTGCATCTTATACAGAGCATCCAGACTCTCTTTTCGGTTTCCGATATAATTTCCCACTACATCCCGCAGCAGATTTCTGGCCAGCCGCCGCTGTCCTGTATAGATCAGGGCAAATCTTTCCTGCAGCTGCGCTTTTGCAGATTCGGACATCTCAATCTGCTCCACCTTAATGTTTTGCGACCGTCCCGGCTTAGTAGTCATGTATTTGATTCCCGGTGTAATACCTCCCACCTGGTCCTGCCAGCCGCCTCCTGTACTCATAATCTGCTCCATGCACAACACAATTCCATAAACGACATCGTCGGATACGGATTTTCCCATCAATTCAAACAGGGCCTTCACACAGGCTCCCGCCAAAATACTGCTGGTTCCCAATCCTGAACCTTTGGGAATACCGATTACCTGGGTGGAAATAAACAGACCTCCTCCCAGCCGTTTTAAAATCTCCTGAAGAGTGGTGTTTACCGATCCTATCGCTGCATTCCTATTATCTTCTTCAGTGGGCATTGGCACTACCCCGCAGGATAACAGGGCCGCCTTATGCAGTGCAAATACATCATAGGGATTATTGCAATCCCAGATTTCAGAAAGTGTGTTTATTTCGCCGAAAGCACCTATATCCTCGCTGGCTACCTCTATTTTAAGTTCTTCTATTCTGCGTACCGTCACCTGTACCGGGAAGATGCCGTTTAATTTGATGGCCGCATTCACTACGGTGCCTCCGTTTTCCAGACAGTGGGGCGGTGTATCACTCCAGCCGCCTCCCCAATTCACCCTGACGGGTAATTCTACATGAGCCTCCTCTTTTCGAATAACAAAATTGTCCCGGTAACAAACATTCTCTCTTACGCTTGCATGGACAGCATTGCGGATTACCCCAAAACAGGCCTCTTCATATGTTTCATAAGCCAGGCCCCGACTGCGGGCCTCTTCTGCCAGCAGATAGTAAATCCGCATAGCGGTCGAAAAGTCCGCTTCCCCGGCTAATTTCTCCAGCTGCTTACGCTGGTCCTCCGTCATGCCCCTTTTTCCGAAAACAGCCAGTGCATCCGTCCAAAAGATACCGCCGCATACAGCCTTGACTGCTTTATGCACTTCTATCTGCTCCTGCAGCTGCAGTTTTCTGACAAAACCCGCACCCGCATCCGCACGGTTGAAACTTTCACACAGACTTATCTTTTCCTGGGACAGCCACCATTCCTTTTCCTGTACGGAGGCACATCCCTGCATCATCCGTCTGGTTATGAATGCAGCCTCTACTGCTGCTTCCATGGTATCGGCAACCGGATAGATCGCTGCTTCCCATAAAGGGGTCTCTTCCCCAACTTCCTGCAGAATCGTCCCACTGATCAGCTCCCTGCAATATTCTTTCGGATTGTCCTCCACTCCATATGTTCTCACCACATATCTGCCGTCCTGCAGACGTAAGCCATGCAGCACGGTGTGGGAAGGTACCACATCCTCAGATTGCAGCTCCACACCGCTTAAAACACTGCCGGAACCGACCCTGGCTTTACCACGAACCACGGAATCCTCCAGATAAGCATTCTCGCCTATTCTGGCCCCTTCCTCGATCAGGCTGTTGTGTGCCGCATAGGCATCTCCATAAACATTGGTGCCCACTTGCTTTGCCCAGCCTAAAAAATGATAGTCCTCCACTTCTTTTGTTACCAGATTCACCAATTCGCCGGTGGTACCAAAATGAATAAACTCGGCGGGCGTCAGACTTAACAGCCGCAACGTAAATGCCGAGATGGCATCCCAGATCGCACTTCTGCAGGCTATGAGTTCCTCACACTGCTCACCTTCACCGGTTTCTCTGTAATAATCCTCCCGTTCCGCTTCCGTTGCCAAAGGATAGAGGAAATCACCATAAAAACTAAGCCGCACCGTTTCATTGACAAACTGATCAAATTTCTCTTCCACCACTTTTCCGTTCTTACTGATGAGCGAAAAAAGGGCCAGCATCAAATCCACATCCATTGCCACGGCCCCGGTATCCAAATTCACCAGTCCGCTGTTATTTACGGCCCCGCAGCTTTGCAGCTGCGCTTCGGACTGCTTGTGAAGGAATTTTTTCACATGGTCCTTTCCGTCATTTAAAAATACACCGTGATTTTTTCCCACCGAAACCGGTTCCTTAATGGAAAGCGCCGCAGCGCCGTTAAAAGAAAAATCAATTTGAAGAGGATTGAATAAAAGCAGCACGTCCCCCGAGAGTACCAGCATGCCTTCTTTCAGCCTGCCTGCCACTCCCGCCATACTGATGATAAACTCGTCAAACAGCGTGGAATTTCTGCCGTCAGACAGTTTGCGGGGCACCGGTGAAAAGAGCTTCCCACAAACACTGTACTGAGGTACCCGTTTACTGTCCCCGCCGGAATGGATCACCAGAATGCGCTTTCCCGTAAAGGGATTTGCCGATACCTCACCCTGTGTATCCTCCGCCACATAACGGATCACATTTAAAGTGGCGCCGCCGCTTCCCACCCGCTTGCCTTCCGGGTCGGACAACACCACATATTTTGTACGCTCGGACAAATACCCCTCTTTGAGACGATAAGCTATCTGCTCTCTGTAAACTGCCGCCTGCGCCTCATTGGAAGCTGTCAAGATCACATAGTCCCATTTGATATATTGTGCGCTGTCAAGACTCTTTTGATATGCCTCATAGCAATCCTGATAGCTTTGCTGTAAAAACATATGCTGCATATGCCGCACCTCTCTTCAAAACACTTTATATGTGCTAACGCTCTTTCTGCTGCGTAAGTTGTTCCGT
>JAFLSX010000049.1 GCA_022510705.1 Lachnospiraceae bacterium | reverse complement strand
CGTGCCGGTTCAAGTCCGGCCACCAGCACTATCTTAAAAGTGGGAGAAACGTTGAATTTACAGCGTTTCTCCTGTTTTATTTTGTGGCGGAAAATGTATGTACTTGTATGTACATATCAGCAGGGAGCCTTATTCATGAGATTAGATGTGTCTTCCGTGGGTGTTACACGTCTCAAATAGTGCAACGTCATGGCAGTCGTGGTATGTCCTAAAAGCTGTTGAAGTGGGAATGGGTGAAAACGAAGTTATGAATCTGCTTCCTGAGCAGGTTCCCTATGTGGCTATCAGGGATTCCGAAGGCAACTACACATATGGCTATATTAGAGGATATCAAGGCTGGAACGGAACGGCCTATCCACGCAGTTATATGGGAATGGACAGTAATTGGGAGTATAGATGAAACCCTTTGCGTCACAATCGCAGGGATTATCGATTGTGATGCATGTCCGCATATGTTATAATGTAATGCAAAGCAAAATTAAAGTGAGGAAGCGATGATCAAGAAAAATGTGCTTTGGGTCTTGTTGGCAGGGATAGGGGCATTAGCGCTTATAATTGGCATTTGGCAGGGTGGTTATCAGGATACTTTGCAGAAAGCGGTCCGGATCTGTCTGGAGTGTATCGGCATTGGATAGAGTGAGCAATAAGCTAAGCTTCCGAAGACTCGGAAGGGAAAGAAACTTATGCATAAATGCAGCACACCAAAACAAACTTTAGTTATCTTAACTCTTTTGCTATGCCTTTGCCTGACAGGCTGCGGCACCGATAAGGAATCCGATGGATCTTTGAAGAAGGGGGATGTTTACCGTGATTTTACCGGGGAACTGGCAGACGCCGGATTTCTTACAAATGAAATTTCCATATGATGAATTCCTGATTGAATTTGGGAAGATATGGGAGTAAAATAGAAGCACATACTATATAATCAGGAGGTATTAAAAATGGATATTAAAGCACAGATTACGACAGCGGTAGAGAAGATTACGAAAGATCCTAAGATGCAGGAACAGTTTAAGAAGGAGCCGGTTAAGACTGTAGAGCAGATTCTGGGTGTGGATCTGCCTGATGATGTACTGAACAAGGTTGTGGACGGAGTGAAGGCAAAGATTTCCGTGGATAAGGCTTCCGGTGCAGTGGATGCTTTAAAGAAACTGTTCTAATATGACATTGTGATAGAAGATATGGACCGTCAGGCTAGGGGTCTGAAGGGATAGGAAATGAAAAGGGAGATTATGGAGATGAAGATTTTGAAAAAGCTTGTCGTTTTAATGGCGGTTGTGGGGCTCATAGCATTGGGTTTGTCCGCTTGCGGCGGTACACCATCCGGCCCTCACCAGTCCAAGAACGGCATCGAAACCTCGGATGACGGCGTGATGCGTAAGGATTTAACGGCGCTGGAACTGGCGGAACTGATGGGCAATGGTATCAATTTGGGCAACACTATGGAAGCATACGGTCATACCACGATCGGCGTGGGTGCGGATGTATCCGCCTATGAGACATACTGGGGCTGCCCGGTCACCACACAGGAGATTGTTACGGGCATGAAGGAAGCGGGTTTTACTGCTCTGCGTGTTCCTGTTGCTTGGACCAATGCTATGAACTATGAGTCCGGAGATTACACCATTGGGGAGGATTATCTGAACCGGGTGGAGGAGATTATCAACTACGCCCTCAATGAGGACATGTATGTTATCATCAACGACCATTGGGACGGCGGCTGGTGGGGCATGTTCGGTTCCGCCAATGAGGAGACCAGGGCCCAGGCAATGGAGCTTTACACTTCCATGTGGACACAGATTGCCGAGCGTTATAAAGAATACTCCGATTACCTGATCTTTGAATCTGCTAACGAGGAGTTGGGATACCGTTTGAACGATACGGATGTTGCCGCTGATTCCGGCACCCTCTCCGATGCGGAGTGCTTTACTGTGGCGAACCAGATTAATCAGGCATTTGTGGACACCGTCAGAGCCACCGGCGGCAATAATGAAAACCGTTTCCTGTTAATTGCAGGCTTCGGCACCGACATTACCAATACCTGCAACAGTCAGTTTGTGATGCCTACGGACACTGCAAATAGCAAACTGTTGATTTCCGTTCACTATTATGATCCCTCAGGCTACTGTATTTTTGATTCTGTTCCAAGTTGGGGTAATAAGGATCACTATATCGACCAGAACACCATGCTGGCAAAGATGACCCAGTTTACCGACCAGGGTTACGGCGTTATCATCGGCGAGTACGGTGTGCTCATGGAGAACGGAACCATGAAGGAGAACACTGCTGAGTATTATCGGAATTTCTTAAGCAACTGCGATCTGTACGGCTATGTTCCCATGCTTTGGGACTGCAGCAATATGTATGACCGCAGGAACTGTAAGATCGTGGATGACGAAGTGGCTTCCATCTTCTTGGAGCACAGCTATGCGGTACAGTCAAAGCAGAGCAGAGAGAACATTCAGGCAAATGCACAGGCATATATGGATCAGGCGTTAGAGGCCGCTCCCGAAGGTGCCGGTGTGGATGAAAATACCGCAATGGCATGGATCATGTACAACAGCAGTGACTGGAACATTTCTTACAGTGTAGGTGATGTGTATAAACCCGACGATAAGACCGCAGGAATTGAAGCGGTGGATGTGGAAGTCACAGGCCCCGGTACTTATACCGTATCCCTCGATTTTACAGGTACTTCCGGAGGTTATGCCAACAGCGTGGTATTCTCTGCCCTGGCCATCTCCAATGCGGAGACCCTGTATCCTGACTGCATCATTAACATAAAGGAAGTACTTATCAACGGAGAACCCTACAAATTAGGCGGACGCCCCTATACGTCGTCCGATGACGGAAAATGTACGCGTGTGAACCTCTACAACGGCTGGGTAAGCGCGGTTCCTGACGATGCCCGTGTATTTGGCGGAGGCGGAATGGCAGGTGTTACGCCCAATCTGCTTGATCCGGATACTTTGGGCAATGTAGAGACCATTGAGGTGACCTTTGAGTTTATAACCGCTGAATAAAATCAGAGAGTATAGTTAACGGTCAGCTAAATGAATTTAAACCCCTTTTGTTAGAAAAACCTAACAAAAGGGGTTTGTTTGTGTTACAATAGGGGCATTGGAAAGGATGTGCCGGGAAGTGGAACATAAACATATATTCAGCGGGGCTGATTTGAGGAGCCTGCTGTTTCCTTTGATCATAGAACAACTTTTAAACACCTTGATGGGAACCGTAGATACGATTATGGTCAGTAATGTGGGACCTGCAGCAATGTCGGCGGTATCCCTGGTGGATTCCATCAATACTCTTTTGATTCAGGCCTTTGCGGCGCTGGCGGCAGGGGGCTGTATTATCTGCTCCCAATACATAGGTAAAAAGAATGAAGAGACGGCTAACCGCGCAGCCAGGCAGGTGTTGTTGGTCATTCTGAGTATTTCGGCTCTGATAACATTTATTTGTCTCTTGGGAAACCGCAGGATTCTGCGGCTGATCTTCGGCGCGGTGGAAACGGATGTTATGGATGCATCAGTTACGTACTTTTTTTACACTGCCGTATCCTTTCCTTTTATTGCTGTATATAACGGCGGCGCGGCCATCTGCCGGGCGCAGGGAAATTCCCGAAGTCCTATGTTGATTTCGGTAATCTCCAATGGCATCAATATCGCGGGAAATGCTTTTTTGATATGGGGGCTTCAGCTGGGCGTGGCGGGAGTAGCGATTGCCACTTTGGTATCCAGAATTTTCAGTGCGCTGGTGGTACTTTTCTTCCTGCGCAGGCCCACGCAGCAGATTTGTATCAATCATTATCTGCAGATTCGACCGGACAAATATCTCATTTTAAAGGTGCTTGCCATCGGTATACCCTCCGGAGTGGAAAACAGTATGTTTCAGTTTGGTAAGCTGGCAATCCAGTCCACCGTGTCCACCATGGGAACGGCGGCTATTGCAGCACAGGCGATGACCAATATTCTGGAAATGTTTAACGGGATGGCAGCACAGGGCATCGGTATCGGGCTGATGACGGTAGTAGGACAGTGCATCGGAGCAGGACGGAAGGATGATGCGGTGTACTATATCCGCAAACTGTCATTTGTCGCGGAACTGGCTATGATCGCAAACTGCCTGGCAGTCTATGTACTGGCCCGGCCCGTTACGATTTTGGGGGCTATGGAACCGGAGAGCGCAAAACTGTGCCTGTATATGATTGGCTGGATTACGGTCATCAAACCTATTTTCTGGGTGCTTTCCTTTGTGCCGGCATACGGTATGCGGGCTGCGGGAGATGTGAAATTTTCCATGCTGATCTCCACCGCTACCATGTGGTTGTGCAGAGTAAGTCTCTGTGTATTTCTGGTAAGGCACTATCAGATGGGGCCTATGGCGGTATGGATTGGCATGTTTTCGGACTGGGCAATTAGGGGACTGTTCTTTACCATTCGCTTTTACCGTAAAAAATGGCTGGAGCATAAGGTGATTTCTTAGTATAATAATGTCAGAAACCAGGGGAAAGGAATGAAAAGATGAGAATCATCCACTGCGCGGATTTGCATCTGGACTCCAGAATGAGTGCCAACCTGACAAAGGAAAAGGCCAGGGAAAGACAGGCGGAGCTGCTGAATACTTTTGAAAAAATGATGGATTATGCTGTTTTGCACAGGGTGGATGCCATTATCATAGCGGGGGATCTGTACGATACCAAGAATATTTCTGCAGCGGCAAGAAATACCGTTAGAGAAGCAATTTGGCGAAATCCCGACATCGATTTCTATTACTTGAAAGGCAATCACGATGCGGAGAGCTTTTTAAGCAATCTGGAGGAAATGCCGGAGAATCTAAAGCTTTTTGACAGCTGTTGGACCGCTTATGCGGCGGATAAGGCAGAACGCATTGTGATAACGGGTGCAGAGCTGTGTAAAGAAAACGCAGTATCCATCTATAACGAGCTTACATTAAACATGGAAAAATTCAATATTGTGGTGCTGCACGGGCAGGAGGCAGAGCATGCCGCCCGGGACGGAGCGGAGGTTATCAGTTTAAGAAGCTTAAGAAATAAAGGGATCGATTACCTGGCTCTAGGCCATATTCATTCCTATAAATATGAAGAATTGGATGCCCGCGGGAGATACTGCTATCCCGGCTGTCTGGAGGGCAGGGGATTTGATGAATGTGGAGAGCATGGTTTTGTATTGTTAGATATCGATGAGGAAACACGAAAGTTCCGTCATGAATTTATCCCACTGGCAGCCAGGCGGCTCTACGCATTGGACGTGGATATTACCGACTGCATGACGACTGCGGATATTGCGGGAAGAATCCGGGCGGCTTTGGCAGGAGCCGAGTTGGATGCGGCAAGTCTGGTAAAGTTGGTGCTAAAGGGCAGCGTGGATGTAGAGTGTGAAAAAAACATAGAGCTTTTAACAAAGCAGTTTCAGGATAGGTATTACTTTTTAAAAATAGATGACGAATCCCGCTTAGATGTGGATTATGCCATGTTTGCACTGGACGAGTCCCTAAAGGGAGAGTTTGTGCGGACGGTAATGGCGGCAGAAGGGTTAGAGGATGAGGAAAAAGCGGCCATTGTCCGCTATGGAATACAGGCATTGGCCGGAGAAGAACCGGAATAGGGTCGGGAGGTGAGCAAGTATGAAGCTGATAAGCTGTCATATTGAGAATTTTGGCCAATTGAGTGATGTGTCACTAACGTTCCGACAAGGGTGTCATATTATATGTGAGAAAAACGGATGGGGAAAAAGTACGCTGGCAGCATTTATCCGCGTGATGCTTTTTGGATTTGCGGAGGAAAAGGCCCGGGACGAATTCAAAAATGAAAGACGAAGATACAGACCCTGGCAGGGCGGCGTGTACGGCGGGCAGCTGGAATTTGAAACGCAGGGCAAAACTTATATCATATCCAGGACTTTCGGCACCAAGGAAAAAGAGGATGCTTTCAGCCTGCGGGAGAAGACAACTAATCTAGAAAGCGACAGATTTTCCTCTGCAGTAGGAGAAGAGCTGTTTTTGCTGGATGAGGGATCTTTTTGCAGAACCGTTTTTATTTCCCAGAATGACTGTGAAACCTATACCACCGACGGTATCAATGCCAAGATAGGTAATTTGGCCGAGGACACGGAGGATATTAATAATTTTGAAAAGGTGGATGGCAGGCTCGCTGATCTATTGAATAAAATGAGTCCCAGGCGGGCAACCGGCTCCCTTTACAGGACGAAAAATGATATAGCGGCATTGGAGGAACGCATAAGAGCCGGACGTATGCTGGGAGAGTCCATGGACAACATTCGTGCGGTTCTGGCGGGGAAAGTGGCAGAGCAAAAGGAGCTGAAAGAGGGACAGACCCGGCTTATGCACAGACAGCAGGAAATCAGTGCTTATAAGGATATTCAGGCAAAGCAGGAAAAGTACTCTGATCTATGTAAGGCGTATGAAGAAAGAAATAAGCGGATGGAGGAAGCCGGTGCGTATTTTCCCGGTAGGCTGCCTAAAGAGGAAGAACTGCGTGATCGCATAGCAGAATGCACAAGACTTTCCGCAACGGAAGAAACAGAAAATATCCACAGACTGACCCAGGCTGAGAGAGAGAGAATTGAAAAACTGCAGTTACTGTTTGCACAGGGTCATCCGACGGAAGCAGAGATAAAAGAGCAGGAAGAAAATATTAAAAAACTGGGCAAGTTTCGTTTGGAAGCGGCAGAATACCGACTCTCCGAGGAAGAGGAAGATAAACTGCGCCGATATATGAAGAGATTTGGGAACGATGTGCCCGGACAGCAGGTGATTGAGGAGACAATAACGGACTGGAGCCGTTGTACGGACAAAAAGGCAGTTCTGAATCAAAAACAGGTGATGTTGGAGATGTTGGAGTTATCCGGTGAGGAGCTGCATCAGAAAAAACGCCGGCAAAGGAACCGCGCGCTGTTATCCGTCCTTCTCATAGGCGTAGGACTGGTAATGATCATGGCAGGTATTCTCTGTACCATATTGGAGGGAATGTGGGTTCCCGGCGGTATACTGGCAGCTGTAGGTGTACTGTTTGGCATTGTGGGTTTATTACGCCGCCGAAATAAAGAATTCACGGGAACTGAGGTGGAAACTGACAGAAGTAAGCTGGAGCGGCTGCGCCGGGAAATAGAAGAGGATGAGCAGTTCATTCTCACCGTAGAACCGGCAACCAAAGCTTTTTTGGCTGCTTACGGGATAGAGTGCAGCGAGAATCGGATCTTAGATAGTCTGTATGACCTAAAGGCGGGGCGCCAGGAATATTTTTCCCTGTTAAAAAAGGAAAATGAGGTAAAAGAAAAGAATCCTGAGGAGAGGATCCGAGAGCTGGAAGCAAAACTCCGGGATTTTTTGGCACCTTATTTTCCGCCCAATCTGTTAAAGGAAGAATGCTTTTCCGATGATATGGGCGAACTGCGGATGTGGATAGGGGAATATGAACGGCTTCAGAAAAAGGAAGAGCAATTTTTGGAAGCGCAGAAGGTTTACGGAGGGGTCACAAAAGATTTAATAACTTTTATTGAAGATCTCTCCATGATACCGGGAGGAAATATACAGGCGCAGCTATTAGAAATTCAGAGCCATCTACAAGCCCTTACAAATTGCACGGCGGAATATGAAAGCGCAAAAGAACAGAAAGAAGCTTTTGAACGTTCGGAAAATACGGAAGAACTGCTGCAGGTGAAACCGGTTGAGAATCCCGAGGCATTAGAGGATATTGGTGCCCGCCTATCGGCAATTGCGGAAAGACTGGAAGAAGTGCAGGGATATATTGCAGACTATAACAGACAGCTGGACGGGCTGCGGGAGGAGGCTGACAGGATTGCGGAAGAAGAGCAGCGCCTGCGCACCCTGCAGGAAGAATATGCGGTGAATTTGCAAAAGTATAGTCTGATACAGAAGACAAGAGAACTTTTAGGACAAGCAAAAACATCTTTTACCGCAAAGTACACAGAACCTCTTCGGACAAGCTTTAAGAAGTATTATGAATTGCTGACCGGTGAGAGTGGCAGGCAGTACCATATGGACGCAAATCATGCGGTGACGGTAGAAGAAAAAGGTATGCAGCGGGATCCGAAATTTTTCAGTGCAGGCTATCGGGACCTAATTGGCATTTGTATGCGCATGGCTCTTGTGGATGCCATGTATCAGGAGGAGAAGCCATTTGTCATTTTCGATGACCCTTTTGCCAATCTGGATAGGGATAAGTTGGAAGGTGCGTTGAAACTTTTACATAGCATCAGCGAGGAATATCAGGTACTGTATTTTACCTGTCATGAAAGCAGGATGCAGGGAGAATGAAGATGCCAAAGAAGAAGCCGGAAGAGAAGGCCCTGCCTGAGAACCCCTTATTTGAACAGGCAAAAAAACAAATTATCGGGGCAGCGAGGCAGCGCCAAGGAATCGGTACGCTTTCCGAAAAGACCGTACACGCCATTTTAAAACTGTATTATGCACCGGATACGGACATGCACGAAATACCCATTGAAAATTACGTGGCGGATATTTATACTGGAAAAGAGATCATAGAGATTCAGACCGGACAGTTTAACCGCATGCGGGAGAAACTGAAAGCCTTCCTGCCGCTATATCCGGTGACATTGGTCTATCCCATACCCAGACAGAAATGGTTAATATGGATTGACGAAGAGAGAGGGGAACTCTCCGAGCCCCGAAAATCCCCTTTGAAGGGGAATGCCTATATGGCGTTTCGGGAGTTATATAAAATTAAAATGTTTCTAAAAGATGAGAACCTTCATCTGAAATTTGTTCTGCTGGATATGGAGGAATACAGACTTTTAAACGGCTGGAGTCGGGATAGAAAAAAAGGTTCCTGCAGATATGACAGGATCCCCTCCGGATTGGCAGAGGAAATCAGCATAGACAGTCTCAGGGACTATATGCAGTTTGTACCCTATGGACTGGAGGAATTTACTTCGGAACAGTTTGCAAAGGCTGCTCACATTAGAAGACCTTTGGCGCAGACAGCGCTCAATATACTTACCCATGTGGAATGTGTGGAGCGGATCGGTAAGCAAGGAAACAGTATAGTATACCGGGCGAAGGACTGGTAAATAATAGGCAGTTTTATTCATAAAAAAGAGAGGAAAACATGAAAGCAGATATTAAATGGTTGGATGATCCAAAAATTTTTCGGGTGGGAAATCTTCCCGCCCACAGTGACCATGCTTTTTTTGAAAGCAGAGAGGCATGTGAGATGGGCAGAAGTACTCTGCTGCAAAGTTTAAACGGCGAGTGGCAATTTTGTTATTCCGTCAATGCGAAAAGCCGTCCCGCAGAATTTTTCAGGGAAGATTTTGACAGAAGCGGCTTTGATCCTATTCAGGTGCCGGGGCATATTGAAATGGCCGGATATGATAAGGTGCATTATATCAATACCCCCTATCCTTGGGAAGGACATATCTATCGCAGACCCGCTTATAGTCTTGGACGGACCGGAGAACCGGAGGCTTCCTTCAGTGAGGCAGAATACAATCCCGTAGGTTCCTATGTGAAAGAATTTGATTTAAAGCCGGATCTTGTAGGGAAGCGGATCTGCATCTGCTTTGAGGGTGTGGAGCAGGCTATGTATCTGTGGATAAACGGACATTTTTTAGGCTATGCAGAGGATAGCTTTGCGCCTTCAGATTTTGATCTGACTCCATATATTCGGGAAAAGGGCAATATATTGGCAGTGGAAGTACATAAAAGAAGCACGGCAGCTTTTTTGGAGGACCAGGATTTTTTCCGTTTCTTTGGTATCTTCCGCAATGTGACACTTTACGCCAAGCCTGCACTGCACGTGGAGGATATCTGGGTAAAACCCCGGCTTTTAGAGGATAATAAGAGCGGCACGCTGGATGTGGAATTGAAACTGTCTGCCGAAAGTGCTTTGAGCGGAGAAGAAAGCGTAACCGTGACCTTGCGGGAAATCAGTGACCCAAAAGCGGGAATAAAGAGTTTTTCGGGCGGTGGAGAATGCCTGAAGAAGAAAGAGGTTCCTTTTGCTGAACGCATAGATATCAGTTTTGACACTATAGAGGAAGTAGTCCCTTGGGACAACCACAATCCCCGGCTGTATCTGCTGGAGGTGGAGTTAAAGGAGCAGGGTATTCTGCGAGAAATCGTACCCATAAAGACAGGTTTCCGCAGAATAGAAATCAAGGACAAGATCATTCTGTTAAACGGTAAGCGTCTGATCATAAACGGTGTAAACCGTCATGAGTGGAATGCAGCAAGCGGCAGATGCATTACCGAAGAGGATATGTTTTTTGATATGAAGCTTTTTTTAGAGAACCATATCAATGCAGTGCGAACCTGCCATTATCCTGACAGAATTCCCTGGTACTATATGTGTGATGAAAACGGCATCTACATGATGGCAGAAACCAATCTGGAAACGCACGGTTCCTGGCAGAAGCGCTGCGGTGATGAACCTTCCTGGAATGTGCCCGGCAGTTTTCCGGAGTGGAAGGAAGCGGTGCTGGACCGGGCAAGAAATAATTTTGAAACCTTTAAGAACCATGTTTCCATTCTGTTCTGGTCTTTGGGAAATGAGTCCTATGCAGGTGAAAATTTGGCAGCGATGAACCAATACTTCAAAGAAAAGGATGCAAGTCGTCCGGTACACTATGAAGGTGTGTTCCATAACCGGAGTTATGAGGACAGGATTTCCGATGTGGAAAGCCGTATGTATGCGACGCCGGATGCAATTGTAGAATATCTTTCAGATCAGCCGAAAAAGCCCTTTATTTTATGTGAATACATGCACGATATGGGCAATTCGCTGGGCGGTATGAAGTCCTACATGGATTTACTGGATAGATTTGAAATGTATCAGGGAGGCTTTATCTGGGATTATATCGATCAGGCCATTGAGGTGGAGGATGAAGTGACGGGCAGAAAGGTCCTGCGTTACGGAGGAGATTTCGACGACAGACCTTCTGACTATGAATTCTCCGGAAACGGTATTATTTTTGCGGACCGTACACCTAAGCCGGCTCTACAGGAGGTGAAGTATTACTATGGACTGTATGAATAAGACAAAGAAGCTGCATATAGTATATGGGGATTACACTCTGGGACTGAAAGGAGTGAACACCTGTGGGGAGGAGTTTTCGTATATCTTTTCCTACGGTGCAGGAGGGATGGAATCTCTTGTGATAGACGGGAAGGAATGGTTGTATCGGGTACCGAAGCCCACTTTTTGGAGGGCGCTTACGGACAATGACAGAGGCAGCCGTTTTCATCTGCGGTCCGGTATGTGGCTTGCCGCGGATATGTTTTTAGGCTGTGTAAACACCCGGGTCAATGTAGACGGACAGGAAATAGCGCAGTTCGACGCACCGGAGAACAACCGCTATACACCAAATGAAGAAGCAGAAGAGGTTTTGATTACTTTTACCTATGAGACGATTACGACACCGACCACGCAGGTGGAGGTAAGCTACCGGGTATCTATGGACGGCACCATTTTAGTCAGTGTACATTATCATGGCAAGCAGGGTCTGCCCCAGCTGCCGGTTTTCGGTATGCGTTTTATTATGCCGACCAAAGCAGACGGATATACTTATGAAGGACTTTCCGGAGAAACTTATCCCGATAGGATGGCGGGCGGAATTCCCGGCACATATGAAGTGGAGGGGCTGCCGGTGACACCTTATCTGGTACCCCAGGATTGCAATGTGCATATGGAAACCAAATGGCTTAAGATACAGCGGAGTACAACCCTGAATAATGTGGATAAAGGACCGCATGCAGGAGAAAAGAAGAGTTTTTCCCTGTACATAACCGCAGAAGATAAGCCCTTTGCGTTTGCCTGCATTCCCTATACGGCAGAAGAACTGGAGAATGCTGCCCATCAGGAAGAATTGCCTCCTGCCAGGCGGACGGTGCTGACTGTTTTAGGCGCCGTAAGAGGCGTTGGCGGTATTGACAGCTGGGGAGCAGATGTGGAAGAGACCTATCATATTGATGCAGAAAAGGATATCAGGTACTCTTTTATAATATCAGGCACATTAAAATAAATCAATTAAATTGATTAAATTTACCCCTTGCTCATAGTTGGTATCTATGTTAAGATTGGAAAAAATAAATAGTGAGAATGCGAGGAAGAGGAGTAGTAGCCGAAAGCCGGAAAACAGAGAGCTGCCGCAGGGTGCAAGGCAGTCAGAAGCTGACGGGGAACTGACCTTGGAGCAGCCGGCTGAAGGTCTTTAGATTGGGTAGGTTTGGACGGAAATCCCGCCGTAGAAAGGGGAAGGACATGATAGGTGTCCGATGAGTGCATGGTTTTCCATGAAATAGAGTGGTACCGCGTAGTAATTACGTCTCTATAAAAATGTCTTGTGCATTTTTATAGAGATTTTTTCTGGTTTTAGAGAAAAGGAGAGAATGAGAATGAGCGCAAAAACCAATTATAAGAAGAAGTATGAAAAATCTTATTTTATGCCGCCCGAGGTGACTTATGACTGGGTGAAGAAGGACTGCATTGATAAGGCTCCCATCTGGTGCAGTGTGGACTTACGGGACGGCAATCAGGCGTTGGTAGAACCCATGGGACTGGAAGAAAAGCTGGAGTTCTTTAAAATGTTAGTAGAAGTGGGATTTAAGGAAATTGAAGTGGGCTTTCCCGCCGCATCCGATACAGAATACAATTTCCTGCGGGCATTAATAGAGAGAAACATGATTCCGGACGATGTGACGATTCAGGTGCTGACTCAGGCCAGAGAGCATATTATCAAGAAGACCTTTGAGGCGGTAAAGGGTGCGCCCCATGCGGTAGTGCATCTTTATAATTCCACCTCCGTGGCACAGAGAGAGCAGGTATTTAAAAAGAGCAGGGAGGAAGTAAAGCAGCTGGCAGTGGACGGTGCAAAACTGTTGCGCAAGCTGGCGGAGGAAACCGACGGAAACTTTACCTTTGAATACAGCCCGGAAAGCTTTTCCCAGACCGAGGTGGATTATGCGGTAGAAGTCTGCAATGCGGTACTGGATGTTTGGAAACCGGATAAGGACCATAAATCCATTATCAATATTCCCACCACGGTACAGGTGGCTATGCCCCATGTATTTGCGGCACAGGTGGAATATATTCACAAGCATTTAAAATACAGGGATGCAGTAGTGTTAAGCGTGCATCCTCACAATGACAGGGGATGCGGTATCAGTGACGCAGAATTCGGTATTCTGGCCGGTGCAGACCGTGTGGAAGGTACGCTCTTCGGAAACGGAGAGAGAACCGGAAATGTGGACATTGTAACGTTGGCGATGAACATGGTATGCCACGGTGTGGACCCGAAGCTGGATTTCTCAAGCATTATGCAGATTCGGGAAAAATATGAGCTGCTCACCGGTATGCGGGTACATGAAAGAACACCCTACAGCGGCGAATTGGTATTTACGGCATTTTCCGGTTCCCATCAGGATGCGATTTCCAAAGGTATGGCATGGCTGCAGGAGGGTAAGAGCAAAGATCGCTGGACGGTTCCCTATCTGCCTATCGATCCCAAGGATTTAGGGCGTGAGTATGAATCCGATGTTATCCGTATCAACAGCCAGTCCGGAAAGGGCGGCATTGCCTTTATTTTGAAGCAGAATTACGGCATTGCATTGCCGGATAATATGAAAGAAGAGGTTCGTTATCTGGTGAAGAGCGAATCGGATAAGGGACACAAGGAACTTTCTCCTGAGGATATTTACCGGCTCTTTAAAGAACAGTATGTAAATTACAGACCGGTCTTTGAGGTTCCGGAGTGCCACTTTAAGCAGATAAACGGTATTATGGCGGAAGTGACCATTGAACAGAATAAGGAAAGAAAGATCATGGAAACTGCCGGTAACGGGCGTTTGGATGCGGTCAGCAATGCCATCAAGGCATATTTCGGTATTGAGTATGTGCTGTCCGTATACGAGGAGCATGCTATTTCCAAGGGTTCTTCATCCAAAGCAGCTGCCTATGTGGGCATAGTACATCAGGGTAAAACTTATTGGGGCGTAGGTATTGATGAAGATATTATCAAGAGTTCCATTGCGGCGCTGGTAGTGGCGGCCAATAAACTGACCGAAGTGCTCCATGCCATCGAGGGCAGAGAAGAGCGATTGGTAGAGATTTTAAATCATATCCAGAACAATTACAGAGAGGTAACGCTGGAGAGCCTGGCAGAGAATTTCCATCTTTCCACACCCTATCTCTCCAAATATATCAAGGAAAAATCGGGACTGACCTTCCAAGAGCTGGTAAAGGAGACCCGTTTGAAAAAGGCGCAGATCCTTTTAAAGGAAACCGCACAGAATGTGGAGACCATAGCTGAAAATGTGGGCTATGAAAATGTGGAGCATTTCAATCGGCTCTTTAAAAAGGCTTTTGGAATGACGCCGGTACAGTACAGACGGGAAAAATAAAAATAGGACCGTGAAAAAGTGTTTTGCTCTTTTTCACGGTCCCATTCTTTATGATATCTTGTTGTTTACTGCGCCACCGTATAAAGTGCGTAGAAATATCCTTTTTGTTCCATCAAATCCTCAAATGTCCCTTTCTCAATGACATGGCCGTCCTTTAGAACAATGATACCATCATACTGTCTAAGCAACGATTCTACCAACGCATGAGTTATGATGATACGGGTAATGCCATCCAGTCTTAAAATATCACTTATCACTTGATACGCTGTTTGTGCGTCGAGAGCGGCAGTCACTTCATCAGCAAGTAAAACGGATGATTTTTGTAACAGGCTGCGTGCAATAGAAACTCGCTGCTTTTCACCGCCGGATAAGCCTCTGCCGTTTTCTCCGCAAAGATAGTCTGCGCCGTGCTGCGCTATGAGCTGTGACAATCCCGAAAGCGCAATTGCTCTATCCACATCCGCAGCCGGGAAGTCCCGGAACATCGTAATATTGTCACGAATAGAAGCGTCAAACACAAACACATTCTGTTCGATCATGGATACCAGCTCATACAGAGACTTGCTGCTGATCTCCCGTAATTCCGAGTTATCAAAGCAGATCGTTCCCTCGTAGTCGTGGCGTGACGCCATCAACAGATTAAGAAGTGTGGATTTACCGCTGCCTGAATTACCGACGATGGCATAGCTCTTTCCTGCCTCAAAGTCTATATCAATATTATGCAAGATCTCGCTGCCCGGCTCGTATCCAAAGCTCAAATGATGAATAGAAATACCGTTACCCAGGTGATTGGGAATATCCGTTCCCTCGTCACGGATATTCAACTCCAACGATGATACCATTTTTTCTATAAGTGCCAGTGCAGCTCTCCGATTGGCAAGGAGTTCCGGCATTTCACGGACGGAGGTTATCACTGCACCGGTCAAATCCAGAAAGATATAGATAACACCGGGGGTAATACCGTGACCGGACAACGCCAATGCAGCTCCGGCGAGAAAGGTGCCGAGCTGTGCAGAAATACCTGCCAAGCCGCCAATTGTGGAGAGGATCACGCTGATCTTTCGTTTCCGATACTTCGCGTTTTCAACCGATGAGGTGCTTTGATTCAAAAGATCGATGGCGGCATTTTCCGCACGAAAGCTCTTTATCACGGAAAAGCCGCTGAGAATGTCATTGAGAGAAGCCACAAATTCAGCGTTTCTTTCTGAAACCGCCTTTTCGGCCTTGCTGAGCTGTGCTCCCGTAACCGAGGATGCTATAAGTGGCAGGAAGCATAAACCAATGGCTACGGCGGCCAGCACAGGGTTCTTCGCCACCATTAAAAGCATGGCACCGCAAGCCCACACAGTGTTAAATACCAAAATAGACTGTTTTTCCAGATAGTTTGCTTCGATAGCTGCCAAATCGTTAGAAAACGCGGAGAGATACACGCTTGTCTCCTCACTCCGAAAGGAAGCGATGCTCTTGTGGGTTAATTTCTCAAACGCAAGCTTCTTAAACTGCGTCATCGCCCTCCTCATAAAGCGGGGTTCTGATATGTAATCAAGCGCTTTGAGCGGTATAATCATCAAAATGATTCCAACCGTTATCAACGCCAATATGTCAAGCTCAAGCGATCCCGGCACGCCGGAAACAGTGTCTATAAGTTGCTGAATCAGCCATGTAACTGTTAAATTCAGCGTGCTGAACAGGACGGCGGAAAGGAGCATGGCGAAATATGCCAGCCGGTTTCCTTTGAAAAATCTGGAAGTATACGCCCTGCGGAGCGCAGCCTGCTTTTTATCCTTCATGACAGATTTCCTCCCAAAGCGCGGTGAGTTCCGTACATTCCATATCTCGTACCGCCTGCAGGACACTCTCTGTAGCGGTTGCACCCAAATCGTCAAATGTAGTATGACGTTTGGCGGTATGGACAAAGCGGATACTGTCCACTGCATAATCCGGCTCATGGTCAAAATATTCGGCCAACTTTTTCGCCTCGCGAAGCGACTGGCATGCCTGCTCATGTTTGCACTGTTTGTACTGGGCAAAGGCGAGAGCGATGTAAAAATTGGCACAAGACTTATCCAGAAAGCTGGATTTTTCCGGCTTTTTCAGGGCGGAGAAAAAATCCAGCATCACACGAAGGATGGACTCGCCGGATGCAAAATCATTTTTCTTAAAATACACATTCATATATCCATTTGTAATGCGTATCAGGGACGCCAGTTGATCCACAAGCGATTTGGATAAATATCCCACGGCCTCGTCCGGGCGGTTGCAACCCCCCGCCAACGAAAGACCGATCACATCGTTGTTGATGCCGCATGGATTGTTATGTTTCAGGATTTCCAGGGATTTCTCCTCGTCACCAAGGCTGGAATACGCACCCGCTATGTCGCTGTACAGGGAAAGTTCACTGATTTCCGGGTCGGTATTTTGCCCCAGCAAAAGGATGGACCGCTCCAAAAGTTCAATCGAGCGTAGAAGGAGCGCTTCGTCGCGGGCCAGAATCCCAAATAAATAGTAGAGTATTGCACTTTGATGAACCACATCAAAGTTATTCGGATAGCGCAGTAACGCCTTTTCCGCTTCGGCAAGCCCGTTTTTATCCTTGCTGTGTAAATACTCTCTGAGCCGTGTAATAGTTGCAGCTTGTTTATTGCTTTTTATCTCATAGCCGAGTAATACAT
>JAFLSX010000048.1 GCA_022510705.1 Lachnospiraceae bacterium | reverse complement strand
GGCAGCATAATGGAAATCATGGCCAGCATCAAAAACGACATGACTATCTGCATGGTATAAGTGATGAATGCCAGCATCTCACCTACCTGGATAGTACCGGCATCCACACCCTTGCCACCGAACCATACGATCATCACGGAGATGCCGTTCATGATCAACATCATAGCCGGCATCATAAATGTCATGACCCTGCTCGTAAAAAGCTGTGTACTCATCAATTCCTTATTGGCTTTATCAAACCGCTTCTCTTCAAACTCTTCCCGGCTGAAAGCACGGATCACGGGAATACCCGTCAATATTTCTCTGGAGATCAAATTGACCCTATCCACCAGAGACTGCATGATTTTGAACTTAGGCATGGCCACCGTCAAAAGCACCAGCACTAAAGCCATGATAGAGCCCACTGCCACACCGATGATCCATCCCATGCCGGTTCCTGTATTCATTACCTTGATCACACCGCCGATTCCGATAATGGGCGCATACAATACCATACGCAGCAGCATGACCACAACCATCTGTACCTGCTGGATATCATTGGTGGAACGGGTAATCAGAGAGGCCGTAGAAAATTTATCCATTTCTGCATTAGAGAAAGAAACAACCTTGGTAAAAATGCGGTTACGCAGATTCCGTCCCGTTCTGGCTGCGGTTTTAGAAGCCAGCAGACCCACTAAAATTGCAGCTGTCATCATCAATATGGAAAGTCCCAGCATTTTTAAACCTATCTGCGTCAGATAGGATGTCTGCACTTTGGCACTGTCCATGCCAAGCGCCTCATATTCCGCCTGCACAAACTGTACCGCTCTCGCGGAAATAATGGAGTCACTCATATCCCCCATCCCTTCCGCTATCTGTTCTCTGGCGGCAAGGAGATCTTCCTCTTTGATCAGTCCCCCGGCAAACATGGTGCGCAGCATATCCATATCCATTTCTGCCGTGCCGCTCTGTATTGTGGACAGTAATAACATAGGGAGGCTCAATTCGCTGTCTATCTTTCGGAGGTCTTCCTCTTTCTGCGTTGTCAGCACATAGCAGCCATCCGTATCCTGCACATAAAAATCTTCCAGCAGAGTCTTTTCTTCCGCCGTCAGAAACAAAAGCAGATCCTCATATGTTTCCTCCCGCATTTTTTCGGGTGCGGCATAAGCAATACCCCCTTGGCCAATGCCCACATCCACGATATTTGAGGTATACTGAGGCAGCTGCAGATCACAGTAGGCCTGTATCACCAACAAGACCACAATGGCAATTGCAGAAGGCCATGACTCCCATAAATATTTAAAAATCTTTCCCATGGAAACTTCCTTTCTTTTCCTTTTCATCCATATACTGCTCTTTATTTTATTTATTTTCATGACGGAAATCAATAAAGAATCTATAAACAAACTATGAAAAGATGAAAAGAGCCGCCAAACTTCGGCAGCTCCGTAAATTTATTTATCCGCTTTCTTTAACGGATACGCATCAGCGTTCCTGTATGGGTAAGTAACATTCTGTATAAGACACTTCTTTTGCCACTACCACAAAGCGACCGTAATCCACATGATAGGCACAGGTGGACAGAGTCAGAAAATGGTCTCCGAATTCTGCAGTGACACCCGTGTCATATAGGGACAGTTCCATGATATTGTCATAGAAATCGTCAAATTCCTCCTGCGTATCCGCTTGAAAAAACGCATAGTATTTGAATACTTCGTCCGACTGGTAATATACCTGAGAGTAGAATACCGCCAATACTTCATAGGTCCTGATACCGTTCTCGGTATAGAGGAGTATCGTATCATGCTCTTTTGCAAACTGGGGATCCTTATAATCCTCCAATTTCCCAAACATAGCGCCTGAACGCATATGGTGTCCGTGAATGATCAGGTTTGTCGTCAGCGGATCCAATGAACTGTCCGTATCCAGAAGCAGACAGCCATTGCTGTCCGAGTGGCCTTCGAAGTCCCTTGACAAATAATATTCCTCGTCTCCCGGTGTCCACATAACAGGATAATCAATTTTCATACCATCTATCTGCAGCCAGGCTACCATGTCCGCATTTTGCAAGAAATATTCGGAATACGGATTCTCCGTCAATTCCGGTAACGGGGTGTTGGCAGTCTTCATATACACATCTGTCTCATTGGCAGAAATTGTGTTGAGTACAATTGCATTCTCCGCATCGAGCTTTGCCGCCACTTCAGATAACCACTGATCCTCTGTTCCGGATTGTAATTCGGATGCAAAAACAACTCCCTCCCTTGCCCCTCCAAGAGTATGCCATAAATATGCAGTTATACAAAAAATACCTGCCGCAAATAATATACAGGTGATAATCTTTTTTCTTTTCTCATTCATAGTTACATTATACGCTCATACACTTATTCAATGCAAGGGGATATCGATTGTTGCCCGGCTAATTCCGAGAACGATACAAAAGCAGTAACCCGCCCAACAACAGCAGGGGAAATATGGCTGCCGCAAGCAGGCCCTGACGCAGATTGTCTCCAAAAGCCGCAGAAACATACCCCACCAGAGTGGGTCCCAGGGAACAACCCGTATCTCCGGCCAAGGCCAGCAGAGCAAACATGGCGGTGCCTCCTCTCGGGCATTTTTCTCCGGCAAGACTGAATGTCCCGGGCCACATGGCGCTCACGGAGAAACCACAGAGACCGCAGCCTACGAGGGCTAATATAGGAAAAGGCGAAAAAGAAGCCAGAAAATAGCTGACAACACAGATCAAGGCACAGACTCCGAGGTAAAAGTGTAGATTAATCTTTTCCGCATATTTGGCATGAAGAACCCGCCCCAATCCCATCAGGATCGCAAAGAAGCAGGGGCCGGCCAAATCTCCGGCTGTTTTGGAAATCTGCAGACCGCTTTCGGCAAAAGCAGAGGCCCACTGACTCATGGACAATTCGGAAGCACCGGCACAGACCATCAGCAGCGCCAGCACCCAGAATATCCCCGAACGCAGCAGCCCGCTCACACTCATACTCTCTCCGTCCGGTACCAGGGGGACAATCGGAACCTTTAGGAAATATATGGCATTGGCAAGAGGGATGAGCGCCCACAGACAGGCTATTCCTTTCCATGCGCCTGTTCCAAATATCCAAAACAGCAATGTACTGAAGAGTATCACTAATACAGAGCCCCAACAATAAAAGGAATGGAGCAGACTCATGGCTGCTGCCTTTCCCTCCGTCGGACAGGCCTCCACAATGGGACTGATCAACACCTCTGTCAGACCTCCGCCCACAGCATATATCATGACCGCCACGCATAGGCCTAAATAGGGATTCGGCAGCAGAGAAGAAAACAACGCCAGTCCGACCAGACCTGCTGCAGCAAACAAATGGGCTGCAACGATCAGTCTGCGGTATCCCAGTCTGTCCGCAAATTTTGCGGAGAGCAGATCGATCAGAAGCTGGGTACCGAAATTTACGGTAACAAGCAGTCCGATCCGTTCCAAGGAAATACCGTAACTGTTATGAAAGGTCAAAAATAACAACGGTGCAAAATTATTGACGATCGCCTGTGTAATATATCCGATGTAACAGGCATATATTGTATGTTTATAATTATTGCGGATACTCATAATTTTCTCTATTCTTTCGCTTGACTTTTTTATTTTTCATATGATAATATTTCAAAGAAAATTTGTGGATTGCATACGACACACGTGGTGCTTGCGGGCACGTAAATCTGATTACGGAGCAATAGAATTTCTATCAGATTTCGCCCTCTGCCGCGTGTTTTTTAATGCCCACAAATATTCATAATACAAATTTACCTAAGAAAGGAATGTTATTACTATGCCACAGAATCAATTTCAGAGAATGATCTTTGCTCTTCTCACCGTTATCGTCACCGTACATGCATACGTATTTTACAGCTTGTATGTAGTAAACGGCAGTATTCTCACTGCCATGAACGGAACCACCGGAGTTTTGGAGGCTATCAACAAACAGGGCGGCATTTATATGATGGGCCGCTTAGCTCCAATCTGGGCCATTGTTTTAGTAGAGTTTATTCTGGCCTACCTCTTGGAAGTGATCATGGGCAGTCCGCTTTCTTTTAAGCTGGCTTCCAAAATATTCAATCCCGGGGAAACCCATCCTGTTCTTTTTGAAACAGCTATCATCTGCGCCACTGTCGGCCTTATGTGCCCGGCTATGAGCTTTTTAGCTGCTTTTCTCTACTATCCGTATTACAACGGTTTCAACATATTAACTCTGTTGGCCAACTGGTTAAAGCTGGTATGCTTCAATTTCCCCTTTGCTTTTTTCAGCCAGCTGTTCTTTATCCAGCCCCTTATCCGAACAATCTTTAAAGTACTGTTCGTAAGAAAGACAAGCCATTAAATGACTCATAAACAGGCATCTGCGTACATTATAACATATAAATGGAAGCGGCTGCTTTCATGCGCCGCTTCCTTAAAAAAATGCTTATACCTCTACCAGTTCATACTCCCTGCTGCCGAAGCCCAGCGCCGCTGCCGCTTCAATGGTATGCACGCCGTTTCTTGACTCAACACGCTCTAAGAAATGTTTCTGTCCGGGGTCGTCCTTTGCAGCATATACCAGATCCAAACATGCCTGATCGATGGCAATCGGGTCTAATGACACTAAAATACCGATATCCGCCATACAAGGATCTTCCGCCACTGCACAGCAGTCGCAGTCCACAGACATATTTTTCATTACATTGACAAAAACCAGATTGCCTTTGAAATAGTCTACAATGCCCGCTGCTGCATCCGCCATGGACTCTAAGAAGGAGTCATGATCCGAAGTCCAGATCTCTTCCGGTACACCGGCCCCATGAATATAGGCCTTACCGAAAGAAGATGCTATACCGATGGAGAGCTGTTTTAACGCTCCGCCGTAACCTCCCATGGGATGTCCTTTAAAATGGGACAACACCAGCATGGAATCATAGTTTGCCAGATTCTTGCCTACAAAGTTCTTCTTAATACGCTTACCGTTAGGCAGGGCCATCTCCATGTCGGGGCCTTCTGCATCCATCAAATCCACATCAAAATATTTATTCCAGCCATGCTTCTCCATGGTCTTTAAGTGCTTTTCCGTGGTATCACGGGAACCGTCATAGGCGGTATTGCATTCTACTACCGTGCCTTTGACATAGTCGATGACCGGCTTCCAAAATTCGGGCCGTAAGAAATTCTGATTGCCTTCCTCTCCCGAATGAAGTTTTATCGCAACCTTACCCGTCAGTTCTTTTCCTGCAAGCTTGTACAGCTCCAATACTTTTTGGGGTGTTATTTCTCTTGAAAAATAAACCTTTGCGCTCATAAATAGCCCTCCTGTTTCATATATTAATAATCGCCATCAGCTTGTCCCAAGCAATTTCATCAGCTGCTTTTCGGAAGCATGGGGCAATAATTTCATTAAGTATTCCATGATACGCCTTCCGGATTCTTCCGGTTCCCGCGCATATGCACCTTTTACTTTCCCTGCTCCCAGGATATATTCCGGCGTGGCATACTTTGCCACACCCCATCCATAAGCATTTCCCGCTTTATCACGCATATATTCAAAATCCGCAATCACAAGATAACTCTGCATCTGCAGACGGGTCATAATTGAATCAAACCCCTTATTACCACCCTTGCCGTAATTGCAGAGCCGCTTTAACTCCTTGGAAAGCAGTTCTCCATGTTCAGCCACCGTATCGTAGAGAAATTTATCCTTGGCAGGCGCCAGCCCGTCATCATAACGGGCATCAAAATCATAACCGTTCCTACGGAAGTTGATAAAATCAAGTACCCAATCCAAACTTACAAATCCTGCCCTGCCACAGAAAAACTTACCGTAAATACAATCTTTACGTCTTGCCACAGGCCCTTTCCACTCCCATGGGCCATCAAGTTCATCTGAAAACCATAACTTAGATGGCGTACATTCCTCTATGGAAAAGCCCTCCACTGTATTTTTAAAGAAAGGAAGAAATCCAACCTCGCTTACCAGTTTGGCAAGCTCCTCCTCGCTGTTTATCTGTCTGAATTTCATATTCTGTCATTCCTGTTCTTCCAAGATCTCCACTACTTCTCCAATATACATGGTGTGGGCATCTTCATTTGCATAAAAGCTCTTTACCACCTCTGTGGGCATGGCTGTAGTATCCAGATCCTGTCTGTAAATCTTTTTACATAAGAGAGTTATCCGAGCCCCTATAAAAGTTACGGACTTGTCCAAAAATACCGGTACCAGTCCCGCTTCCTCCACTTTGTCCCCATCCCTGCCGGATTTTGTGCCCAAGAGCAGAAGGGCATTTCTGTACTGTTCGGGATAAAAGCTGACGGTAAAATAATCATTTTTTTCCATAAACCGATGTGTATAGCGAATGGGTTTTACATATACGGCAACAACCGGCTTGGACCACAGTGTTCCCATTCCTCCCCAGCTGATCGTCATGGTGTTATAGCTCTCTTTAGTACCTGCCGCAAGCAGCGCCCACTCTTTATCGTAAATACCAAAAACATCTGTTTTAAATTCCATTTTTCCTCTTTTCTGAAAGTTATTTTTTTCTTCCTGCTTTTTCATTATACAGCATGTGGCTCAAAAATGCACTTCTTAATTCAAATACCAGATTCCCAGATTCAAATATCCCGCAAAGGTCACCCATACCAGATAGGGGATCAGCAGATAGGCAGCCTTCTTCTGAATACAGTAAAATACCAGTATATTGGCAAGTATCAGTCCCCATAAGAACAGAAGCCATACAAAAGAAAAAAGATACCATTGCAAACGAAAGAAAAATATGGACCAGAAAAAATTGACAAAGAGCTGTCGGCCATACACCATGAGCGCATAATGAATATCCTGTTTCTTCGCCTCTGAAGTCCATATCAGCCAGGAAGCGATTCCCATCAGTATGTACAGAATCGTCCACACAATCGGGAAGAGCCAGCCCGGCGGTGAAAAGGGTGGCTGTTTTAGCATTCCCAAAGTCTGCATGCCGCCTCCGGACAGAAAGGCAGAGAGTCCACCGACAAACAGTGGAATAGCAATAAATATGAATAATCCAAATTGCTTATTTTTCAAATTTGGCCTCCGTTTCCTATACTGTAAAAATTTTCCAATATTTAGTCTTTGCTTTTACTAGAAACTATGAAAAATCTATGGCATTTATTACAAAGGGTGTTTCTGGCATTCGTATTTTTTCTAAATAAAACGACATTTGTAGGGAAAAATATTTAAGACGCCACAAGTTAAGAAAATTTGCGTTAAAATTGCAGGAGGATATATATGGAAAAAAACGACACAATATGCTTACTCAAGGAGTGTGACGCCGGCACCAAAATGGCAGTGTCCTCCATTGACGAGGTACTGGACCGAATTCAGACTCCGGATATGAAGCAGATGCTTACAAAAATTAAGAAAGATCACGAAAAACTGGGCAATGAAATTCATTCCCTGTTAATAGAGCATAACAGTGAAGAAAAGGAGCCCAATCCCATGGCAAAGGGCATGTCCTGGATGAAAACCAATATGAAGCTGGGCATGGATGAGAGTGACGCGACCGTTGCAGATTTACTTACCGACGGCTGCAACATGGGTATTAAATCCCTGTATCGGTATATGAACCAGTATCAGGCTGCGGACAGTACTTCCAAGAGTATCTGTAAAAGCCTTGCAGGTATTGAAGAGGAACTTTGCAGAGATTTGAGAAAATATTTGTAAATAAAAACAGGGCTGTCACATGAAAAATAAAGGTGACAGCCCTACTGTTTCTATAAAAATGATTTCCAGGAAGCTTGCTTTTAGGTTCGCTTACATATGGTACATTTATACAGTGAGCAAGTATGGGAGGCTCCCGAAAGTCCTTTTCTTTGACTTCCCATACTGCTCTGCACCTGACTTTTTCCTAGATTTGCGGTATCATAGTTGGTCTTCCATTTTTTGAAAGTATCTCCGACCTTTTGTGTATTTTCTTCCACCTGCTTCTGATACTCTTCCGGAATCAGTATCATCATCTTTCCGTATCCCAGTTTGTTCAGTTCGCTTTGCAATGCGGAATCTGCGCTGATGGTTCTGAATCCGGCAATATTTTCTGTACTTAAGCCATTTGCTGTTAGTGATCCCAGCACATTGGAAAACACACTTGAAAATGGAAGACCATAGGATGATCCCCAGTATCCCATCGGCGTTATACTATTATAAAGTCCCAGTGACTGCACACCGGTGTAAGTTCCCGGATATCCCATCAACCATTCATAGCTCATTTTCGTTCCTCCTCTCATTTTGCATCATTACGGTCAGTGTAAACACTTTGTCTGCTGCAGACCATTCCACTGCACCGTAGTATTTTTCCACAGTGCTTTTGATATGATAAAGTCCCATGCCATGCAATTTCTTATCCTCTTTATGCGTTTCCGGAAATTCTTTGTCCTTTTTTAAGAGTATCTTGCCGTCAAAACTGTTGGCCACTTCCATAAAAAACTGATTTCCCTTCTGAAACGCAGAAAGGCGAATAAAAAGCTTTTCTTTCAATCCCTGGGTGCTCAATCTTTTGCAGGCTTCTATTGCATTGTCCAGAGCATTCCCCAAAATAACGCCATAGTCATAGCTTTGTATCACCAGTCCTGCAGGAAATACCAGTTCCTCCGCATCCAGGTTAAGTTCCGGCATCTCACACTGTATCTCATAGTATTTCATATTCAAAAGCGCATCCACTACGGCATTTCCTGTCCGATAATGAAAGTCCAGTTTGTCCAGTGTGTGGTTCAGCCCCTCCAGATACGCTTCCAGTTCACCGTTCTCTTCTCCTTCGTTACCTGCAGAAAGGCGCATGACAATAGATAACGTATTTCTCATATCATGCTTTATGTTGCGGATACCGGAGTAGAGACGCTCTGTCTCTGTCATATGCTCCTGCATACTTTTAATCTGCTTTTCCAAGATGACCCTGCTGTTTCTTTCCCGATTCAATAAGGTCATGTCCTGAAACAGTTTTACTCCATAACATACGGACATCATACAAAGCAGCATAATTGCAGGAACTACAGGCATTAACAGGGGATAGGTGTCAAATAATAATTTCGGCATCGCACTTTCTACCGTAATCATAATGGTTCTTAAGAGCAGACAGATTAACACGCCCGTAATTCCCGGGGTCAGAAGAAACATTAACTCGGTCTGATGAATCTCACAATCCTTTTCACGAAAGCCTTTTATTACTTTTTTTAAAAAAACATACATTAATATTCCTATGAGGATACAGTATAAAGTGACTCCCAATATCCCTGTGACTTCCACGACTGTAAGAAATTCTTTAAGTCGGAAATAGCCCTGTTCTAAAAACCATCCCCACAGATTTAACAGCTTTATTTCCAACTGCAGAAAGGTATAAGCGGCCATCGCACTGCATTCACTTATAGCAACAAAAGTGACAATGAGAAAGACTGAAATCCCCAAAAACGCTTTGAAAAAGCCCAAAACCAAGATTGTCGTGATGACAAATATCCAAACCAGATGTACCAACACACCGGTTACCCAATCCTCCGGTTCCCAAATCCAGTCCATGTATCGCAGCAATAGATACAGTACCGTTACCAAGGATGTATTCCAACCTTTGCTGATGGGCAGACGCCTCTCTGCAAAATTTCCGCAGAAATATGAGAGAAGCCACCCTTGAAAAAGAAACAGAGGAATCATGGGGATTCCGTTGCTCACTATAAATTGAAATACTGCAAGGTCATCCATGGGACATACCTCCGTTTTGGAGATACCGCATATAAGTCTTTACAAAGCTTTGGTATTTTTCCTTAGCCAGATAAACTTCCTCCCCATTGTTTAAGCGGATCCGATCCGTGCGGTATTCGACAATGTGTGCCATGTTCACCAGATATCCTCTGTGACAGCGATAAAAACTCTCCCCCAGTCGTTCCTCCAGCTTGTTCATGGATACATACACCTCTATGGTTTCCCCCAGAATGTGTATCTCCACTTTCTTCCCTCTGCTCTCCAGATAGAGGATGGCGTTCTCATCCAGATTCATGCTACGGTTTCTGGTTTTAACCAGAAGCTGCTTTTTCTCCCGGCCCTTTCGCTTTTCCACTTCCGCAAGAACACGCTTTAGTACATCCTCTAATTTCTCATCCTCAATGGGCTTTAACAAATAGTGAAATGCAGACACATCAAAGGCCTCAAAAACGTACTCCCTAAGCCCTGTGATAAAAATAAGAAGTATTTCCTCCTGCTTTTGTCTAAGTACCCGTGCGGTTTCCATACCGCTTATACCTTCCATCTGAATATCCAGAAATACCAGATCAAAGATCTTACCTGCTGCAAGCAGTTCTTCCCCTGTGGCGTAGAGTCCTATATTACAGTCCGGCACACGCTTTTTGATAAACTGTCCGATCTGCTCCCGAATGATGACCTCATCATCACATACTGCTATCTCTATCAATCATTTCACCTCAAATCCAGAGACCTGTTACCTATATCTTTACACTCTTTTTTATTTCTATAACAGTATAACAGATATGATCGCGGTTGTGGTACAAACGGAATGAAACCCTTTTGAAATGGAATGAAACGTGACAAAAAACTGCCCCGCAGAGGGAAACCTCTGTGGGGCAGAAAAATTATTTACAGATAAGGTATATCAGCTTTCGCAGCAATTCTCCAATTCTCTTAAGAGCTGCTCCATCTGGCAGATTCCCCGTTTCTGAGAAGTAATGATTGCCTCTAAAATGGGCACTAAAGCATTGCAGATGTCATACTGCAGGAATCCTGTTATACGTTTCCAGATATGCTTTTGTAACGTTGTTCTAAAGCAAAAGCTTCCGTCCCCTCCTTCAGCCTTTTCAGTCCATCCATCACCAATTCCCGGGGACAAGCTGCGTTCATACGCAAAAATCCCACTCCGCTCTGGCCGTATTCCGCACCTGCGGAAAGATAGAGCCCCGTCTTTTCCCTTATATACCGAGCCAGTTCCCTGCTGTCCCTGCAGATCCCACTGCAATCCAGCCACAGCAGATAAGTTGCCTTTCCGGGAACGACCCGTATACCGGACATTTCCTTTTCTACATATTCCGTAACCAGCCTCTTATTGGCTGTGATATACTCCCTCAGAGCATCCAGCCAATCGGCCCCTTTTGTAAAAGCCGCAATCGCCGCCTCCGCAGCAAAAGAGTTAGGCTCCGCCACCTCGTCCGTATTCAGTGCCCGCCACACTTTATGGCGCAGCTGACCATCAGGGACCACAACCGCGGCGCTCTGAAGTCCTGCCAGATTAAAGGTCTTGGTAGGCGCTATACAGGTAATGCTGATCCTCTTACAGGTTTCGGAAACAGAAGCAAATGGGATATACTCATATCCCGGCTCGGTCAGGTCACAGTGAATTTCATCCGAAAGTACTGTAACGCCATGTTTTTCACACAGTTCTCCGATTCTTGCCAGCGTTTCTCTGTCCCATATCTTTCCCACCGGATTGTGAGGATTGCAGAGTATCATTAATGAAGTCTGTTTATCCGATAACTTCTCTTCCAAATCCTCCCAGTCAATTTCATAACCGCCCTCTACATAGCGCAGCGGACTTTCCAAGACATTTCTGCCGTTGTTTAATATGGAATTAAAAAAGATATTGTATACCGGCGTCTGTATCAGTACATTTTCACCGGGCGTAGTCAATTTCCGCACCGTACTGGAAATGGCGGGCACTACTCCCGTACAGAAAATGAGCCAGTCCTTTTCTATTATAAAATCATGGCGTTTCTCCCACCAGTCCGCATATGCCCCATACCATTCATCAGGTACTACGGAATACCCAAACACGCCGTGGGCTGCCCGCTCCTTTATGGCCGCCTCAATTTCCGGTGCCGTCTTAAAATCCATATCCGCTACCCACATGGGCAGTTCTGTTTCTTTTACATCCCACTTCAGGGAATGACTACCCCTGCGCTCCACAGGAGTATCAAAATCATATTTCATACATCTTATCCTTCCGCCCCGTTTAAGATAATGCGGGTTTTTGTCGGGTCCACCTTATCCTTCTCCAGAATCAGCGTATCGATGTGATCCGCACGGATGATGCCGCCGTTTGGATTCATCACGCTGTCAATCTTGCCGGTGATATCGGCATCCACAGTAGAATACTCAAATGCCAGCGTAGTATTGAGAAGCTTACAGTTCTTCATCACCAGATTTTCTATATAGCACATACCCTGCAGACTCTCTATAGTACAGTTAATCAATGTCAGATTCTTGGCATTCCAGCCCAGATACTCTCCGGAAATGAAAGAATCGTAAACGGTTACATTCTCCGTATTCCAAAAACTGTCCTTGGAGAGCATTCTTGCATTGCGGATCACACCGTTCTTTAACCCGTCAAAAGAATAATTTCCTACCAGATTAAAACCGTCTATCTCAATATGCTCGCAGTTCATGCCAAAATAGTCGCCCTTAGCCGTCACGTTCTCCAAACGGACATTGCTGCAGCTCCAGAGTGTTTCCGCTGCATTGGGAAAAGAAATATTCCGCAGGGTTACCTGATCACAGCGTCTGAAATTCTTGGGTGCCTCGATCACACAATCTTCCACCGTAATATGATTCGTATACCAGACACCGGCTCTGGCCATCTCAAACCAATGAGTGTTTTTTGCCACAATATTTCTGCAGTACCAAAGCGGATATTTCCATTTGAACATACTGCCTTCCAGAATAATATCATGGCTTTCCTTTAAAGGCGATTCCCCATCGGCAAAGGTTGTGTCCACCACACAGAGATTTTCACTCTTAAAAAGAGCCCTCTCTCCTGTTAAAAATTCTTGCTTGATTGTATTCTTAATCTCCATTTTATACTCCGTTTCATGTTAAATACATAAACCTTAAATTATTATACATCATATTTATCTATTTTAACAGAGCATATATGTAATAGCAAATACTTATGGCAAATACTTTTCCATGCTTTACAAGCATAAAAAACAGGGACGATAATCGTCCCCGTTTTTCTCCGTCTCTTTTATGTTGTGCCGATGTGGCACTCAGTCATCCAACCAAAGACTATAATAGTGATTATCAATAGCTCCAGGAGCTCCGTATTTATAGATAAAATTTTTCAGTCCTTGAGGTTTGGGATGATCAAGAGCGGCAAACCAAACATATACATTACTATCGAAGTAAAGCCCCTCATTGGATGTGTAGGAGATATAAAGCGTATTAACGCCATCCCAATATCTTTCATACAAAGTATCATATTGCTCCTGGCATTCTAAAGGTGGCTTTTCCTCAGGCGATGCACAAATATATACAAACCAGTTTCCAAAATCATTCCATGTATACATTCCGTATGTTTCAATCAGTTCATTCAGCCGTTCATCATCGTTGCTGTTACCGCCGCTGCTATTATCCGCAGAAGCCTGTGCCGCGGCTTCTGCCGGCGCAGCCGTTTCTATCCTGGTATCACTTACATAATTATTGGATACATAGGCTGTCGCGCCGTTATACTCAAAACGATACCACCCGGTCTCGTTGCACTGTCCGGTAATCGCGATTTCATCATTAGCAGAAAGTGCGCCCACCTTTGCTCCGTCCGTGCTTGGCAGATTGCGGACATTCACGGTCTGCTTTGCGTACATGATTGCATCCAGGTCTGTATAGGTGTATGAAAGCTCGGGCTTTGCGGTGGACTCGGGGGTTGCATCCGCCGTTTCGGTTTCTTCTGCCGTTTCACTTTCCGTAGCTGTCACTTCTCCTGCGGTTTCTTCCGGTTCTGTCCCGGTCTCGCTTTCTGCCTGCATCGTTTCTGTATTTTCACTGTTTTTGTTTTCCGGAAGGGACATTGCATCTCCCGAATTTCCTGCATCCGCTATATCCGTCCCATTTGCTTCCTGCCCATCCGCAGAAGTCTCTTCTGCATTCTGATCATGCATGATAACTGCAGCGGCGGTAATACCTCCCACTGCCACTACTGCGGCCGCAATGCCCGCCACAACTTTTAATCGTAAGCCCTTTAAGATCATACTTCCTCCTATCTTTGCTGCAGATACAGCAATTGCTGATTGGGGAAGCGCACCTAAAAAATCTGGGGAAAGCGGAGGCGTCTTCATATTTTTAAGCTGTGCGGTAAACCATGCCGTCAGGAACGGAATGGGCGCAACGGAGTAGAGCTTGTCCCCGCTTTTTTTCTCATAGCGCAGCACGCCCTCTTTAATCTTAGCACGTGCCACGCTCATCCAATATTTGACGGTTCCCTCCGGACACTCCATGATCTCTGCAATTTCCGCTACGGAGAATTCATTAAAATAATGCAGCAGAATCGCCCGATACATATCATCCGAGCAAGTCTCCCGAACGATTTTCAGTACCAGTTCTCTCTTGTCCGCATGAAGCGCATACTCTTCCGGCAGGAAGTTTTCATTATCTTCCTTCTCCATACCCTCAAGCTGCTCGGTATCGGATGGTATGGGCTGCTTTTTCTTCAGACAGTTTATGCTTTTGTTTGCCGCTATCCGATACAGCCAGGGCTTTACCTTACTTTTATCCTCCAATGTACTTAACTGCCTGAATGCGGTCAGATAGACCTCCTGGGTTATATCCTGTGCTTCCTGCTCATCCTTTAACACCCCATAGCAGGTAAAATACACAGAACGGCAGGTTGCAAGATATAGCTCCTCAAAAGCTGCCCTATCCCCTGCTGCCGCCTTTTTCGCTGATTTCTTGAGCTCATCGGTGTCACTCATTTGTATTTTCCTCCTTGTCTTCCCATAGGTGCTCATTCCCTATTATATAATGACAAGTAAGGTAAAGAAAAGGTTGGAATTTTTCAATTCCTTTTCAGCCACTCGGTAGAGGCATCCATTGCAATGCGGCAGGCCGGGGTTTCGTTTAGGACATTCAACATGACAAAATCGTGGATCGTCCCCTGAACCCTGAGCGCTGTCACCTCCACACCCGCACAGCGCAGCTTTTCTCCAAAAGCTTCTCCCTCACTGCGCAGAACATCCGCCTGCCCATTAATGATCATAGTTGGCGGAAAATATTGGAAGCACTGAGGATCCGCACGCAGAGGCGAAGCCGTGATCTGTCTTCTGTCGGCTTCACAGGTCGTATATTGATCCCAGAACCACTGCATTCCTGCCCGGTATAAATAATAACCCATGGCAAACTGACGGTAACTGGGCGTATCAAAGTAAGCGTTTGTCACAGGATAGTAGAGTAACAGTTTCTCTATATTGGGCCCCTGTCTCTCCTGCGCCAGTAAAACCATGGCAATTGCCATATTGCCGCCCACACTGTCTCCCGCCACTGTCAGATTATTACATACCGCCTCCGGAATTTTAAAAGCATCCTTATCTTCCCAAGTCTGCAGAATGCCTCTGATATTGGAGAGTACAAAATAACACTGTTCTATAGCTGTGGGATATTTAGCCTCCGGTGAGCGGCTATACTCAGGAAATACCACAAGAGAATTCGTTCTGGCAGCCAGCTCCCGCACCAGCTTTTCGTGGGTATGGAAGCTGCCGAATACCCAGCCTGCACCGTGAATGTAGAAGATCACCTCTCTAATCGGTGCCTGGGAACGAGGTCTCACCAGATAAAGGGGTATCTCTCCCCACCTTCCGGTATGGATTCTACGTGCGGAAATCTCAGCAGGATATTGGTACACGGGCGCATCCTGAGCCCTCTCTAAAACCTCCCTGCCCTGCTCGGGCGGCAGCTGGAAAATAAACGGCGGAACCTCACTTTCTCTGCAAAGGGCTTCCGCCGCCGGATCTAATAGAATACATCTCTTCATAAAAAACCTCTCTGCTTTGCATATTCTTCTACCAGAATATGCAAAGCAGAGAGGCAAATTGCTAACTTGTTATAACTCTATCATCGAATCCGCCGGGATCTTCCAGTACCATATCCTCTTCAAGCCGTTCAGAAATACCGTATCCCAGATTGGGTCTCATGGCACAGTAAGTCGCATCCAGTACAAAGATAGCCAACAACACCATGGTCAATCCTACTCTCCATCCTTTCGGCAGCTTGGGATACCACCTATCGTATATGGGCAGAAACAGGCAGATGAGCAGCACTCCGCCAAGACCGAAGGCCACTGCGCCCGCCAGACAGATCCTGCCATGCAAGTTTAAAAAGTGCTCGTCATAATTCCACCAGCGGATCCCCCACCTGTGTTCCAAAAAATAACCCGTAAAATATTCAAGCAAGGAGCAGATCAACACGGAAATAAAGAATACTGCAACCGGATGCCTTGTTAATCTCCGCAAAAGCAGGCACAGCAAAAGCCCGCCCACCCCGTAAACAGGCAGATACGGGCCCCTGTATACACCACGGTTTATCAGGGCATGCTCCGTCAGAAATAAGAGCGCCACCTCCCACAGCCAGCCTATAAAGGCCAACAGGAAAAACAACAGTACATAATAATCGAAAGAATGAGATAATTTTTTCATACACTCATTATGTCCGGATTATGGAAAAATATTTATTCTCCTTCACATGGGCGTGCCCACCTCAATTAAGTTTCCGTCCGGGTCGTAAAATCGAATCACCTTCTGCCCCCAGGTATGCTCCATCAGGGGATGCACATACTGTATGGGCTCTTTGTAGTGCTCCAGCTTCTTTACAAAGCTTTCTATATCCTTTTCTTCAAAATAAAGCTCGGTCGCATGATTTCCGGGCAAAATCTCTTTTTTGATAAAGTCTTTCCATATAGCGGCATCCTGCAGCACCAGCCCTTCCGTCAAAATGACATTGCCGTCATTATCCAGAACCACATCCAGGCCAAATAAGTCCCTATAAAAGGCCTTGGATCTTTCTATATCATTTACGACTATGAGAACGTTTTTTAGTTTCATGGGTGGGCCTCCGATCATGACTCTGGAATAAGGATATTATACTACAAGAAACGCAGAAATGCCATTCCGTTTCAAGAGTCGGTTTTTTCTTGAGATTTCAGATATCATTATATATAATTAACTTATCTATCAACTTCACAAAGAGGAATTTAGCAATGAAACTGGAAGATATACACTACGAAATCCCGGATACAGCACCTGATGCCGAAAATTTTAATCTGGAAAAGTGGCGCCAAGAACATCCGATGGATTATCTGAAGGCAATATTCTTAATAAACACTTCCTGTAATAAAAATGAAGTGTTCCGAGCTATATACAAGGTTACGCGTTTATATATTCCGAATGTGTTATACAAATATTATTCTTTAACCAATGATATTGCCTTAAATGAGCAAAAACTGGAAACATTGCAGCAGAAAAAGATATTCTTGGCAGAATCCAAAACTCTAAATGATCCTTTTGACAATAAAGCGTATTTTTACAGACCTGAGGAACTAAAAAAATACGAATGGCTGGAAGAATATGACGGGAGATTGATCGATGATTTTTCTGTGTTTTCCCGGACAACTTCTTTAACAGCCAATCAAGTAAATTCCATGCCAATGTGGGCACATTATGCCAATAATCATACCGGTTTCTGTGTAGAGTATGACATGAAAAAGAATACGGAATTGTCCGGCTGTACTTTTCCCGTTCAATATACCGACGAGCGCATCGATATTACAAGTTTAATGGACGAACAAGTCCAAAGTATTATGCAAAAGAAAAGCATACAGTCTTCAAAGGGGTTTAAAGAAATACTTTTGGATGATTTGTCGCTCATATACTTAGCCAGCCTTTTCTGCAATATAAAACATATTTCATGGAGTTATGAAAAAGAATTCAGATGCAGTATGGGTTCCAATGCAAAAGGCATGCCTTATGCCTCCGCAATGCCTAAAGCCATCTATATCGGTATGAATTGTCTGCCGACCTATAGAGACAAACTCATTAAAATTGCAG
>JAFLSX010000047.1 GCA_022510705.1 Lachnospiraceae bacterium | reverse complement strand
CCCCCGACCCACGGCTTAGAAGGCCGTTGCTCTATCCAGCTGAGCTACGAACACACAGTGCATAACTGCACACGGCGTAAAACTCTACACCGACGAATGATATTGTATCGTATTGTCAATAGATTGTCAACACTATTTTTCCCTATACGATTTCCCTACAATTCGTTTCCGTTTTTTCTGTTCTCCATAAATGCCAGCGCATTGTCCATAGTCGTACGGCTGATGGCCGACATTGCCTCTACCGTAAAAAATCCCTGATGGGATGTCACCATTACATTAGGAAAGGATAAAAGCGTTGCCATGGTGGAATTCTCCAGAATGCGGTCGGACATATCCTCATATACCGTACCGTTTTCCTCCTCATAAACATCCAATCCTACCGCAAAGAATTTGCCGTCCCGGATGCCCTGGATCAAATCCTCTGTTTTGATCAGCGCACCTCTGGAGGTATTCACCAACATCACACCGTCCTTCATCTGCGCAATGGTATTCTTATTGATCAAATGGTAATTTTCTTTGGTAAGAGGACAGTGCAGTGAAATCAGATCGGCCTCTGCCAAGAGCTGCTCAAAGTCCATATATTCCACAAAATCCAAGGAAGCGTTAGGATACATATCATAGGCGATCACACGCATACCGAAGCCGCGACAGATACGGGCCATAGCCGCTCCTATCTTTCCCGTTCCCACAATGCCCGCGGTCTTTTCATGCAGATTCATCCCCATCAGACCGCTTAAGTTAAAATTATTTTCTCGACATTTGATATAGGCTTTATGCATATGCCTGTCAGCAGTCAAGACCAGCGCCATGGCATGCTCCGCTACCGCCTCCGGAGAATAGCTCGGTACATGCATCACTGTTATGCCGGCGGCTTTTGCAGCTTCTAAATCTACATTGTTATAGCCTGCACAGCGCATCAATATCAGTTTTACACCGCAATTTTTTAATATTGCAATGGTGCTTGCCGATATGTCCATGTTTACAAAAGCGCAGACTGCCTCAAAACCCTCAGCCAGTCTGGCTGTTTCCGGACTTAAGTTTGCTTCAATAAATGTAATACTGATATTTTGATAGGCGCCGCCCTCCTCCAATTTTTGAAAGAATTCTTTATCGTAACTCTTGGTGCCAAAAAATAAAATATTCATGGCGCTCCTCCTTTTTCGGAATTTCTGTACTATAGTATAGTGAAAATCCCGGAAAATATCAAGAAGCGCCATCCTGCTAAAAGTATTTTCTTAATAAAATCCCGTACCTCTCATTTTCCTTTAAAAACCCGTAGGTCTCTTCATCCCGGAAGCTCTCCCGCAGATTCTGTTTTACCTTGGATATAAATTCCTCCCGCGGTTTGGAAAAAGACATATGGGCATAGAGTGGGGATTTTGAAAAAGCCACCAATTCGTCCACGCTTTCCAGCAGCTTTTCCATGATTTCCAAAGTTTTCTCCTCATCCTTTTGCATTACCGCAAGTTCCAGTCTGCCGGCGTATGCGTGATAGGCTCCCATCTCAAAGAGCTCCGCCAGTCCTTTTCGTTTCTCCAGAAACATATCCGCTCTTTCCAAGTCCTTCTCCTGCATACTCAGGCCAAACAACTCATAAAGAATCTCTGCGGCCATATGATAACCCGAAAAAAGAATTTCCTCATAGGTCTTATAGGCCTCCTGCAGTCTGCCTGTTTTACTGTAGAGAAATGCTTGTTTTCTTTTCCGCTCGGGGTTTTGCTCCGAAAAGAAACTCAAATACGCTTCCGCTTTTTCATAGTTCTCCCGCCGCATATGGAAATGGAACAGCGCATCCGCGCTGCGATAACGGAGTAACTCCTTATCACTCTTCAGCGCCCGCATATAGCAGTTTTCGGTAAAGCTTTCATATTCCTCCGTATCGGGAATATCCTGCATGATCCTATGAGCCTCCAGCACTTCCGCCAGATTTAAGATCAGTTCCTCACAGTTGGGATACTCCTCCAAGACCTTTTTTCCCCATAGATACACTTCTTCCCAAGGGCTGTTTTGCAGTTTTGCATCCGCCTCCATAATAATGCGGTTGATTTCCTCCAAGCTCAGCTCCTCCCGAAAGGACAACAGGATATCCGGCGTTATATCCAGAAGTCTGGCAATGGGCGCCAGCAGCAGAATATCGGGCATGGAGTTTCCGTTCTCCCATTTATTGACTGCGGGGGCCGTCACCCCCAACAGACCCGCCATCTCCTCCTGGGTCATGTTTTTCTCACGTCTGTATTTGCGTATCACTTCACCTATTTGCATAAAAACAGTCTCCTTCTTATTTCGTATTCTGCATCGGCCTTTGCTGTTTTTAGCATAACAAACGCTGTGAGCTTCCACAATTGAATATAAATTAATTATTTTTCATATTTTTTAACCATGGTTCAACTTACAGTTTCAGGCTTCTGAAACGGTTGAAACAGGCCAGGATTTCCTGCTTTCTGGGTGCCGCTAACCCCACCGGCAGATAGCCGCCCTCTGCCAAAAAGGAAAGTCCTTTTTGATCAAGCAACCCGGCAAGATCTTCCGCTGTCTCCTGCAGGGTTCTTTTCCCGTCGAACAAATGCCGTCCCGCATACTTCAGGATATATCCCAATGCATTCAGCTGCTCCGTATCCACAAGCTGTTCCACATATCGAAGATCGATGGTTTCCTTATTTAAGGAAATACCGTCAAGCCCCATGCTCTTTACCTTCAGGCGCTCATTTTCCCAGAATGCCCTATCGGCCTTTGCCCGCCGTTCAAAAGACGGCCGCACGTAGGCAGGCACTTCTCCCGCAAATACCGGAAACTGCTCCGCTTCCTGCTTGGCAAATGCCGTAATATCCACCGGCTTGTAGCAGTCCATTTGGATAATACAGTCGGCTTTTCGGAAATAGGAGCCGGAACTGCCGGCCACCAATATGGTGGAAAGATGTTCCTTCTCATACAGTTCCCGCACCCTGTCAATAAAAGGAATAATGGGCTCCATACTGCGGTTGACCACCCGCTGCATCAACTCATCCCGAATCATAAAATTAGTGGCGCTGGTATCCTCGTCAATTAAAAGCACGCCCGCTCCTGCTTCCATAGCCTCCACCACGCCTGCTGCCTGAGAGGTACTTCCGCTGGCATCCTCGGAATAAAACGCCTCCGTATCCCTGCCGTTTGGCAGATTGCGGATAAAGAGGGAAATGTCCGCCTGCTTGATGCTTCTGCCGTCCTCCGCCCGAATCTTCATTGCGGTTTCGTCCGTGATGACATACTCTCTACCGTCTCCTGCTATATGATTGTATACGCCCCGCTCAATGGCCTCTAACAGCGTGGATTTCCCATGGTAGCCGCCGCCCGCGATCATGGTAATGCCTCGGCGGATGCCCATGCCTCTTAACTCTCCTTTATGGGGCAGCTTCAAGGTTACCGCCAGACTCTCCGGTGCCTGAAAAGGTACTGCGTTTTTCATGGGTTTTTGAGACACCCCGGAAGTTCTGGGCAATATGGCGCCGTCTGCCACAAATACTACCAGTCCCAGCTTTTTTAGGCTCTCTCTGATAAAGAGCTGGTCATCCGCAAGATTGGCGTTTTCGGTCAGCTTCTGTGCAGGCAGGGCGAGGTATAATAACGCTTTTTCCACGCATTTTGGCAGAAAGTCAAAGAGTATCTTTTTTAATTCCCCGCTGTTTACCGTTCTGCCGTTGGCCGGAAACCCGATTTCCATACGCAGCAGAACAGAGCCATCTGCCGTTCCCACTTCGCAGGCGCTCCTCTCTAAAATCTCCTGTCCGCAGCGGCTGACGCTCATCAAGCCGCTCTTACCGGAACCTTTGGCCTGAAAAGAGTATTCCTCCACCAGATGTCCAAACTGCCGCAGCAGATAGTCCTGCAGTGCAATCCTCCTGTGCCTTTCCTTATAAAGAGCCTCCGGAAACCCTGCTGTTTGGCCGCTCACCCGAATACTCACTTTAGAAGGTGCCGCAAAAGGATCCCCCTGTACATGCTCTATATGCAGCACATACTTCCTGAAATCATAGCTGCCTCTGGTATCCTTATAAGCCGGATATCCTCTGTGGTCGATCCTGTCCAAAATATTTCTTAACTCTTCCGCAGTCTTCAAATTACAACTTCTCCTTCAGTTCCCGTAATAGTTCTGCACAGGGCGGCAGGATATGCTCCGGAAGCTCGTCCAAAGCAAAAAAGCGCTGCTCCATGACTTCGCCTGCCTGTACTTTAAGTTCCCCGCTATAGGCATTGCAGAGAAAGATGATCTCCGCACTGTAGATTTCATCTTTGTTGGGATAAATATAATGCATCCTCTCTCCCGATAAATGTGTGAAATAAGTAAGTTCCAAGCAGGTCAGACCTGTTTCCTCAAAGGCCTCTCTTTTGGCACAGTCTTCAAAGGTCTCTCCCAATTCCATGGAACCGCCGGGATATGACCAAAATCCATTATCCGCCCTTTTCTGGAGCAAAACCCGTTTCTTATCATCGATGAACAGAACACCGGCGCTGGTCATGATGAGGGGTGCATGCCCCACATAGTTTCTTAAATCCATGATGTATCCCATTGTAATCCCCTTCTTTGACCCGTATAGTATCTAAAATCCCGTTTGCTGCTTACTCATCATACTCGCAGATGAAACCTATCTTCCCCGCATATGGGGAATCATTTAATGAAAGTGATACACTATCATCCGATACGTCAGCCAATCGTATCCATCGGAACCTACCCAGAACATCATATCGGCAAGGTCATCAAACAGCTCGTAGCGATGTTTTGCCGATAAAACTTCACCGGTCCGCAGACGAGATGCCATTTCTCCATTATAAAAAGTGAGTATCTCACAACCACCTGCTTCACCCCCGGTGTCGATAACAAGCTCGGGGATATCGTCCCCGTTCACGTATATCAAGCTGTAAGTATAATACCCGTCTTTATCTTCTTCCTCTATGTATGCCGCATAAGCCTCCTGCCAATCCTGCATTTCAAAATCTTTATTATCCACAGGGTCAATGACACCGACGTTGGTGTAAGAAACTTGCTCTATATTATCTGCTTGGTCCTCCGAAGTCCCCATATTTCCTGCTTCAACATTGCGTCAGCATCTTTCCATTCCCATGCATTCTTACCCGCACGATCGGATAGTGGCCGACCGACAAACACTGTGCAATATCTGTCTCTGATACGCCCTCATATACTTCTACATGATAGCCATCCAGATTTGCAAGATTGTTCCACTGGAGATTTCCTTCGCCGTCATATACCTTATTTTGAGAAAACAAAGCATTTAATTCTCCCGGCGTAACCGGCTCTCCACCTGCAGAAATGGCTGAAGCAATACAAGCCACCAGACAGCCGGAGGACTTCATAGTATAGGAAGAATCACCCAAGGAATCCATTGCCCAGCTCTCTTCATCCTGGCGATAGCAAATGACTGCTTCAGTCAATATTCTGTTTTTATCAGGTTTTACACTGACTCCGTGGCGCATCCTTAAAAATAACAGGCAGCCCGTAATCAGCAAGATACATATGATCATTACGGGAACAATGACTGTCCATTTTTTCATTCCGTTCTTTTTTATATTATTGATCTGATCAGTCATTTCTTTTCTCCATTCGCTTGCTAATGATTAAAGCTTTTCATCCTTTTTCTGACTTATCATTTCAAATTATAGCATACGTCCACACCACCTGCAATGCTGCATCCATGTATATAAAAATGAATAGAATTCCGGAGTAATCTTAAACCAAATATTGAGCAGGGATTTTACCGACCCTAGTTTGCCGCGCAATGAAAAGGAGAGTACTATGAGCAATTTTATGTGGAAGAACAAAAATGATACCAACAATGACACCAAGAAAAGCCTTAATCAGAAAGCCATTCGGCCGTCAGGGAGAGAAATCGTTCTGTCAAATCTGCCGGCGTATCTGATGGAGCCAAATCCCAGACAACCACGATATTATATGGATCATGCAGCCGATGCGGTACTAAAAAGAAAAGTGACTGTTGCCGACAGGCTGCGTCCGGTAATCCAATTATACCCGGATCCTAATATTATAGATCAAAATTCCAATCCCATTCCTGCTTTTCCACAGAATAATTTAATTGCGCCTACCATGTATTTTGAATCAATGGGCAGAACCATGCGGGAATGTGAGTCGATTTATAGTGAGACAACCAAGTATAATGGGAATACTGTTTGCGTCTTTGGATTAAACACATCCGTTAAAGATTTTAAGGACAAAGACAACATACAGACCGAATTCGTGAATCTCAATAAAGAAATGAAAAAAAGTAGTATTTTTAAAAATAACACATCATCCTCCTCTGCGTCTCCGGTTCATTATGTATCCGTATTTCCATTTGTTTGGAGGAAACCTGCTGAAGTTGAGGAGAGTGAATATTATAAAATGCCTTTTATTGAAGCACGCCTTGCAATCATGCGTCATGCACAAGCCATCGCAGATGCCCATGCAAGCGAATGTAATGTTCCTCCATTGTTTCGCTGGATTGATGGTGACGCAACAAATGATACTTCCAATAGTATCTCCGATACAGAATGGCGTCAATGGGCAGAAGATCAAAATAAGAAAGTTATAACAGGAGGATATGATTGGCGACATGAGTCAGTTGGTACAGCAACAAATAAACCTACCTATCATAAATTTGTTAATATGCTGAACCAAGTGGAAACCATACTGCGGAGTTTATTTCACAAAAAAGTAAAGAATGAATGGTCTTATCCACATTTGAGCCAAAATGACTATTTACCCGGATTCTATTTGCCGGAGACCGCATTGGTAATGAATCAACAAGCCCATCAGGCAATTCTGTATCGCTTAAATGGTTATGCTTCTGTAGACTCTCAGCAAAAAGAAAGTATGCACATAGTAGATACAATAACAAAACAGGATGATTATGAGACCCCTTATAATACAATTATCTATAGTTCACAGCTTAAAGCAGAAAAACCATTAAAATTCGAATTTGATGAGGATAACTCCTATTTAGGTGGTGATATGCTCAAGTTTCTTAAAAAGAATAATAAGCCTTTGATGGATCAAGCTGAGGTTCCTGCCGGTTTGATCGATGGGTTAAAAGACTTACGCCAAAGTATATTCGAAGATCATTGGTTTTTTAAAGATGGTATGATAGAGCAAAAATGGGAGAATCCACCATCACAGAGTGCAGATTCTCCCGTGGAAATATTACAGAATTGGTTTAATCAGAAAAGATTAGAATATGCTCAAAAAATATGGGACGTACTAAAAGCAAATGACCGGTTAAAAAAAATTTATATGGAACTGACAGGATCGGACGATGGATGGAAGTGATTCCCTGCTTTCTATGATTTCATTAAATAAGCACGGCAAGGTGCTCCATCGCATCCCCCCAGGTTTAAAGGTGCTGCGCTGAGGAAATACCTTCCTTCGACTATATTAGTCAATAGTATGCCTTCTAACAGCACCACTCCGGCTCCAAGCAGTATCAAATGCACTTCCATGGGACCATCCTCCGGTCCTACGGTCTGACTTTCATTTCCAAGCAGTTTGATACCGACCTGTGCGAATACACGGGCAGCATCTGCCGTTACTGTGGCCTCTCCTGCTATCAGTATCCTGTCGGGAGCCCCTGCCAGACGAGCCTTGTCCAGAATGACGGCAGCATCTTCTGCAGTCACGTTTCCCTCGTGTCTGACAACATAGCAGTCTCCCACAAAAGGCTCCAATCCCAGCTTATCCACAGTGTCTCCATTTTGCATGAAATGAAACGGTGCGTCCACATGCGTGCCGTTGTGGGCACACATGGAAAAGGCTGTCAGATTGCATATATCTCCCTTTTCCGTACTTAGAATACACTCCATAGCCGGCACCGGATCCCCCGGATATACCTTGCATGAAAAGATTTCCTGGGAAATGTCAATCGTCTCCGTACCGGGCTGCTTTTCATTCAGATAATCCTGTAAAATGGGTGTGTGGGTTTCCACGATCTTAACGCTATTTAATTCTTCTTTTGAGAAGAACCGAAGCTCCCTGGATTCTTCACTAACAGCCCGTTTCGGCTCCTCAGATAATCTTACACGATACACCGCCATGATCGACCTAAAGATATTGCCATCCGGATAACTTATAATGATCGACGGATCATCATACATTTTATAAAATTTCAGCATATTGGCAGTAAGGTTAATAGCTGTTTCTTCCTTCACTTCCCTTATGGCGCAATCCAATAAACCCTCATCCGGCTTAAGGCTGCCCCCAATGATTGCCCATCTCTCGCTATCCGCTCTATGTTCCAGAAGCAGCTTCTGATCATATTCAATCAGTACCGTTGCTCCGATAAGATTCGGCTTATTAGGCTTTGGCGCATCGGGATCATTATAGTAAAATTCAGCTTTTTTCATGCGTATCCTCCGTTCTTGTTTCCATTGTCACATAAATTTGCTATAATAGCAACTATCAATGAGAAAGGAGCATTTCTTATGGGGTTTCTGTATTTTTTGGAGGGGATCCGTATCCCCATCGTATCGGCATTTATGTCTTTGATCACCTACTTGGGTGATGAAATATTTTTCATAGCTTTTGCCATTGTCGTATTCTGGTGTATCAATAAACGCGATGGATATTATATTTTACTGGTGGGTTTTCTGGGAACGGTACTCAATCAGTTTTTAAAGCTTTGTTTTCGGATTCCGCGTCCCTGGGTACTGGACCCGGATTTTACCATTGTGGAAAGCGCCCGTGCAGGCGCTACCGGATACTCCTTTCCATCCGGCCATACCCAGAACATTGTAGGTACCATGACCTGTATCACATTAACGACAAAGCAGAAGAAAATCCGTATTATCGCTATCGTTTTGATGCTTTTAGTCCCCTTTTCGCGGATGTACCTTGGCTGTCATACGCCGCTGGATGTAGGTGTATCCTTCCTTCTGGCACTTATGCTCGCGTTTGCACTGCGCCCCGTCATGCTTATAAGTGAGCAAAAGCCCGCTATATTATGGGTGCTTCTGTTCCTGTCGCTTATCGTTATGATACTTTATCTGGCTTTTGTTACCTTATATCATTTTCCCATGGATGTCGATGTGGATAATCTTTACTCCGGCACGAAAAACGCCTACACATTATTGGGATGTTTACTCGGCCTGATGGTATCCAAAGTGCTGGACGAGCGCTTTATCCATTTTGAGGTTAAGGCCGTTTGGTGGGCACAGGCTGTAAAAGTTGTACTGGGGTTTGCTTTTATCATAGCGATCAGGGCCGGATTAAAGGCTCCGCTGCAGGCAGTGATGCCGGCACTTCCCGCTACTACCGTACGGTATTTTCTCATGGTGCTTTTTGCCGGGGCAGTCTGGCCTTCGACCTTTCCGTGGTTTGCTAAATTTGGCAAGAAATCGTAGTGTTGATGAAGAAGATGTGGTAACGACACTAAGTATGACGCATCTGTCATTTTGAAACATATACACCGTGTCAGATCAAGATCGGCAAAAAATGAACAGAAAACTTTTATCTTACACGGCCGAAACAATCGCTTTACTTTGTAAATTGTGCATGATATCATTTTTACATAGTTTTATCACGGACAAATTTTATTTTAGACAAATTTTATCATAGATAAATTTTATTATGAATAAAAGGAGAAAACAGATATGAAAAAAGGGTGGAAAACCGCTCTGAAAGTAGTACTTTGTGTTCTTGGAGTACTGGTCTTAACAGTGGGAATCTATGTAGCTTATGTATTTATCAATTGGTATCGGGTGGAGGACAATCTGCCACTGACGGTGGAAACTACCGGCAGAGATGCCGACAGTGCTTTAACGGTGGGAGAAACCTATCGAATAGTATCCTACAATGTAGGCTTCGGAGCATACAGTGATGACTATAGTTTCTTTATGGACGGCGGTAAAGAGAGCCGTGCCCGCTCCGAAGCGGCTGTGAATGAGAATATCGGGGGTGCGGCAGAGGAAATGCTCCGCTTGGACCCTGACTTTCTGCTCATAGAAGAAGTGGATGTAGACGGCACCCGCAGCTGGCACATTAATGAATTGAATCTTATTAAAGAAGTGCTGGGAGACCGATACTTAAACAGTACCTTTGCCCAGAATTACGACAGTCCATATCTCTTCTGGCCACTGTTTGAGCCCCATGGAGCAAACCAATCGGGAATTGCCGTATTCTCACGCTATCCCATTGCTTCTGCTCTTCGACGGAGTCTCCCCATTGAGGAGAGTCTTATGAGACTTGTCGATCTGGATAGATGCTACTCCATTCAGCGTATTCCCGTGCCGGGCAGCAACAATGAACTGGTACTGTATGCGCTGCATCTTTCTGCCTACACCTCCGACGGAACCATTGCCACCAAACAACTTCAGATGCTCTTTACTGATATGCTTGAGGAATCTGAGGCAGGAAACTGGTGTATAGCCGGCGGAGATTTTAACAAAGACCTATTAGGAGACGGCGGAGAAGTTTTTGGAATTTCCGGTCCTGAATATACATGGGCCCAAGTCATCCCGGCAGAACTGATTCCGGAAGCTCTGTCCGTCATTGCACCCTTTGATGCAAATAATCCCGTGCCTTCCTGCCGTAATTCGGATATACCTTACGGCGAGGATAATTTCTGTGTTACGGTAGACGGTTTTGTAGTTTCTTCCAATGTGGAGGTAATAGCATCCGAAGTGATAGATACCGGATTCCGTTTTAGTGACCACAATCCGGTGTACATGGATTTTATTCTGCGATAACTCCTTCACATTTGCTGATTGTGATAAAGAAGTGTAATAAAGCACCTTCCTTATGCTGTTCCATACTTCAAGTTCAGCTTTTTGTCACCTTGCGGGTTCCAGAGGGCGTCCCTCCTGATATAAGCGCAGGATCTGTTCGCTGTCACGCTCCAATATGTAGCGCCTGCCATCGCAGACGATCTCCTGACCACAGAGGATCTTGGGGTTGCGTCGGCACAGCTCCTGCATGATCTCCATGCAAAGAGCCTTCTTCCTTTGGGTATCCGTGAAGAGAGGAACTGCCATGGCTCCCTGATCCTGAATGGCTAAACTTACCATGCACCAAATATCTGTGCTATCGGAGAATGCAACTGCTATGATGTCTTCCAGACGACGTACATAAGGGTCTACGCCATCCATAACCAAATAATGTTCTGTAAAAAAGCCGGCAATAAAACTTTCAACTGCGGCATTGGGCGCCCGGCAGGTCACGATCGTAACGTCCGGGGAAGCCAGTTCACGGTTGATCTGCTGAATTTCTCCCTCTGAAAAGCCGGTCTGCTTCTGATAATATGAAATCCAGTCGGCCGCTCTCTTGCGGCTAAAATAAATTCCCAATATGAGCAGCAAAAGTCCGGGCAATGACAGAATAATTGCTGCGACAATGCTTTTAGAAAGCAAAAGGAAAACCGAAACGGGAAGCGTGAAGATCAAAAGAACGATTGCGCCGCCAATCAGCCCTTTTCCGCCACCCTTGTTGGTGCGAATGGTTTTTAAGATACTGTCCTTTCCCTTCTTTGCCAGTTTCTGATAGAGCTTGTGTTCTGTAGATGCGATCATTCATTCCTCTATTCCGCCGCTTAAGCGGCACATTGTTTTACGGTCCTGCGTAAGCCGGGAACCGTTTATCCCGTTTTGCGTTCCCGATTACGGATCACCGAAAAGCCACCCATTATGACTGAGAGCAGACCGGCAACTAAGCTTACAAGCGGGATACCGGGGCGGAAAAGTACCGCCAGAGTATAGTTTTCGTATCCTTTACACAGGTAGTCCGCATTCAGACTCAGCAGATTGGAGCCTTCGGTATCGGCATATTTGCCGGCATACATACGATAGAAATAGTCCATTCTGGAAGAAAGCTCATCTAAGTATCTCAGCTGAAAATATCCTTTTATTGTCAGATTCAATTCTGTTTCAAAGGAACTCGCCAGTTGAATGTGATCCGTAAGCTCTTCATCCTTGCCGGGGGTAAAGCAAAGGACCCACTCCTTCCCATCGCAGTCAAGAAACTTTGCGATACAGTAAAGACTGCCATCCGTATTCGTTTTGACGCGCAGGATCTGCAAATTTTCTATATAGTAAACATGTATGCGATGATATTGCCTTCCGGCTTCCACTTCATCGCCGCGTATCTCGCTTACATTTCCGGCATGGAACGGAAGAATGATCAAAAGGTACACCAAAAAACCTGCTCCGAGTATCAGCTGTTTTTTCCCTCTCTGGCTGTTTTCTTTGCGTGCATTGCTGCGGGACAAGTCACTTTTATATTCTTCATAGCTGTTATCACTCATAGTATTCTCCGGTAGAGCTTATTGGGTACTGCACCTTATCAGAATACCAAAAAAAGACCCAAAATTCAAGGGATTTACGCCTATGTATCCATATTGTTTCTGTATTTTTTCTTTCTATAAGCTGCAACGATCAAGACCATGGCTGTAATCCCGCTCAGTGCGATACCGGGAATCAGCCCGGGAGCAACATACCTAAACACCACGGTATGCGTTCCGGCCGTCAGAGGAACGGCTAAGAAAGTATCCAGCCAGGAGCTGCACTCTGCCTGCTGACCATCCACATAGATCATCCAGCCGTCCTCGGCGGGGATGGTGGTCAGCAGCATCCCGGAAGACTCTGCTTTCACGGATAACCTCACCGTACCATTCTTTTTTACGGAAAAGATTTGGGCCATGTCTACTGCATTGACAGCATTCTCTAAGGCAGTTCTATTAAGCTCCCAAATGAAGAGATCGGGAGCAATCCAGCTTCCGTTATGACGAACGGTGACCGTCCACGTCTCTCCCGCTGCGGGTGTCCCCAGGTAATGCACGCTGGCAGCTTCACTTCTTCCCATGGAGAGCAGGATTTCACCATTTATCAGCACTTGTGTCAGACCACCGGCGGACAGATCGGCGTAGATCGGACGCCCCTGCCCGGTAAAAGTAAAGGTGGTCTCATTTTCTGTATTTTCGTTTTCTGTATCTCCGATTTCCGTATACACCGGGACAAAAGCTGTCACAGCCTCGCCGACAAGAGCTGACAGCAAGTCATTCTGCCTCTCGAAAGGGGTTGCCGTCTCACTCAAGGTCAGGACCTCCGTGCCGGCACTAAAAAAAGCCGGGGGAAGCGTATCCGGATTGCGGTAAAGGGTATAACTGCCGGATCTGGCTACAGTCTCATAGGGCTGTTCGCCTTGGCTGATGATATATTTAACATCCAATATGGCGTCGGTAACAGGAGTAGACCCGTAATAGGCACACCACATCCAGCTCTGGGCAAAGCCCAGCCTCCTGGTCAATCGGTTCACGTTGTAATTATACAAACTGCTGTAATGGGTGATGCCGGCATAGCCAAAAGACAGGGGACTGTTGTGTCCCAGATCCTCGGTAGCTCCTATACGGTAGAACGCCTCGTTTGTATCTGCCTCTGCAGCCGCCACCAGTTCCTCGTTGGCAGCATAGTAATTACGATACACCTGATAAGACCGATAACGGAACTGCCCATCCAGACCGGTCAAAATACCATGGGTATTCATCCCCAGTTCAGCCACCGTTACCGCAAGAAGCAATATCACGGCCACCTTAGCCGGCAAAAACCCGATTCGGTTCCGAACAGCGCCCATGACACGGGTCAGGGCTTGGTTTGCCAAAATAAGCAGGAAGAAGGAAAACACAAAGGTGTAGCGATAAGGGAACCAGTTGGGCTTTTGCATCAAATGCCACAGCTTGTCTAACGGAGACAACAGCAGGGATGCACCCAATGCAAGTCCCAGCCCCAGCCACGCCAGCCGCTCCCGCAAGGGACGATGCTGGAAAAAAAACAGAATGGCCAACACAAATGCCGCTGTGCCACAGAACAGATAGGGTAAAGCCACCTGCGTGATCGAGGTGTACTTCCCCGACCAGAGCCGCCCCAGCAGTTCCATTGGCCCGGCAGTAAACAGACCGTCGTAATCTATGTTTCCACCACTGAACTTTCCGGCAAACATGGCCAAAAAGGTGGGCAGCCACAACCAGGCCGTCAGGCACAGGGCACAGACAGCCCCGCTCAAGAAGCGCCCTATCTGTTTAAACAGGGCCTTCCAGGCCGGCTTGCACATCACGACACGGGCAATGAAATACAACAGACAAAAAGCTCCCACCATATACGAGATATACCAGGTGGAGAAAAAGCAAACCGTCAGCGCCGCTACAAAAGGCCCAGAGCCTTTTCCGTCCAGAATCCGTTCCAATGCCAGCAAAATTAAAGGCAGCCAGATGACTCCGTCTAACCACATGATACACAGAGAATAAGCGGCATTATAGGACATAAGCGCATAACAAACCGCACATAAAAGGGAAGAAAGCCCCGAACCGGGATAACGCTTTACAGAAAACCATGCGAAAGATGTACCTGCCAGGCCGATCTTCAGTACCGTCAGAAGCATCAACCCCAAGGGCATCTCCTCATTAGGGAAGAACAAGGTAAGTACGGACAGCGGGCTGGAGACATAGTAGGAAAACACTCCAACGTAGGAAGTCCCCAAGGCCTTGGACCAAGAGAAGAACAGTTCGCCGTTTTTCAATGCGCAAAAAAACTCCACATACTGTTCGGCCATGTCGGAGATCAACACAGTCTTATCCCCCCATGGGGCCATGCCCAAGAAGGCATACACTGTAAACATCATCGCCGCCGGAATCAGGAAAGCCAGCAGACAGACCGCCAGTTCTTTGCGCTTATTTCCCATCTTTGTATTCTCCTCCTTGTTCTCATTTTTGCTTTATTCATCTATGTAGTTCACCTCGGTAATCACAAAAAGCTGTTGCTCCTTAAATAACAATCTGTCGTTTCTATTTTGATCGAATACAGCTCTTATTCTTATATAAGTAATTCCGGTAGTTCCAGGCTTTCACGTTGTAAATTCAGATTTTCCGGTTCTGATGCACAAAAAAACTGTGGTATATAATAAATTATATCAATAAACTCCTTCATATCCTCGTCAGATGTTAAATTGTTATACTGATAACTTGTCCTGCAGCACGAAGTCAGTAATAACAAGATTGATATAGTAATTATAATAACTTTAAAATAGTTTTGTTTCATCATAGATCGTTTCTTCCATATTTTCCGTTTAAAATACGCCAGCCATAAATTAAGGGATATTCCAGAGTTATAAATGGAATATCCCTTTACATTTTGCTTATACAAGTTTGAGAAATACTACATGATTACATCATAACGGAAGTTTTCTTGCGCGTTATATGTTCCATTTGCCGTATATCCACTGGCAGCATTGGCTTGTGTAGTCATATAATAATTTACAAGTGATACATGTGTGGCAATAGAAGAACCATATTCACCAAAGAATTTCTGTAACTGGGACATATCTGATTTCCTAAATGTATTCTCGTCAATCTTAAGTATGCCCTTATTATCCACGCTAATTCCAAACTGCTTAAGTGCATCCTTGTTCTGCGCTGTCTTTTCCAGAATTTGGGCTAAATTCGCTATTACACCGGAATTATTGCTAGCCTTGGCAGAATCAAGCATACTGTTGTAATTACCCACAAAATTTTTTACCGCAGCAAAAAGTTTGTCAATATCGTATTGCTCTTTACCATCCTTACCCTTTATTTTTTCATATAATGAATTGGATAAAAGTTTCTCAATGTCTTTCTTAAGGTCAGCTGCACCGCCATATGTCACTTCATCCTCTTTTGCTTTGTCCTTCTCTGTGCTGCTTACCGAACTGGAAGAAGCACTTGCGAAACCAAGACGGGACTTCACAGTGGAACCGTAACTTATGACATCGTCTTTTGAGAACAACTTCTGTATCTTAGAAATATCTGTTGACGCTAACTTGCTCTCATTTAATTGCAGTGTTCCGTCTCCATTGATCGTAATGCCGATTTCCGCAAGCTTTTCAGCATTTGCTTTCGAGCTATTCATCATGCCTGCTACATGTGATGTTGCGTTTGCCAGTGTAGAATTTTTTGCCGCACTGACAACATCATTATACTGGGACACATAATCCTTTATTGCAGAAACCACTTTATCCGCCGCACTCGTTCCATCTTTCGAGTTTTTATAAGTATTGTCGTTCTGCAGCGTTGAAACAGAAGTCATCAAACTTGAAATACCCGATGTCAGCTTGGAATTTGCCTCCTGCGCTTCCTTGGAGACTGTCGGATTTTTCTTCTCTTCCAAAATCCGATCAACAACATTGCTCGTGCTGCTTTTGCTTCCGGATGCCGTTATACTTGAGCTGTTCTTCGTACCATAATAACTTTTCATCAGCTTGCCATAGCTTCCGTTCTTTATCGCCGTATAGTCGGAAAGGAAGTTCAGATTGCCGGAGCTGTCGCTGCCGGAAAGTCCCTGAAATAAATATGAATAATCCGAGTTTGAACCCACATTAATACCAATACCCATAATATCACTCCTTTGATTTAATCGTGCTGTTGCCGATAGCCATAGACGTCCATGTCTCTATTTTTTTATTATATCGGCCTAAAACCCCTTATAGTTAAGATAAGTATATCAAATTATTTTGGAAAATGCAAGATTCTATATATCCGAAAAGAGAATCATGTTTATGATTGTTTTTTTCTTTAGGATATGATAAAATTACACGCGGCACAAATAATTCAACATCCATAATATGACGGAGGAAAAAACGTATTATGAAAAAGTTTGCAGCACTACTCTTAACCGTAATTATGACCATTTCACTGGCTGCTTGTGGGTCAGGCAATAATAACGACAGAAATTCTTATCGTGACAATCGTGATTCCACAGAAGATTCAGAACCTACGAATGACTCATCCGAGATTGACAATTCCCGAAATACTTCAGGGAAGACAACGGGAATTGTGGGCGATACCATGAGTACCACCTGGTTTGATTTTACTGTCAACTCTGTTACCGCTTACGGTAATGAATATGAAGGCTATTCTGCAAAACACGGTTACCAACTTCTAGTTGTGAATGTCACCATCGAAAACACTTATAGCGAAGTGAATCCCATGTTTTACAGCGATTTTATGGTTGTTTGGGGCAGCTCCGACGATTATTACGACTACCCTCTGCAAAATGCCGACAGTCTGAGCGATGATTTCCTTCCGGACACATATAACATGGATCCCGGTGATAAGATAACCGGTAATCTGCTTTTTGAAATACCTGCAGACGAGACTGACCTGAAGTTCTCCTATGTGGAAATTGATGATGCGGACAATGTTTATGATACTTTTACAGTAAGCTTTCAGGTCGAAGCCTTCGAATATGAGACTGAGACCATTATAGGTGTTCTTGGTGACACCATGAGCACCTATTGGTTTGATTTTTCAGTGGATGAAGCCGTACTGACCAGCGAATATGAAGGCCTTACTCCATCTGAAGGAAATGTGCTTCTGGTACTGATAATGACTATAGACAACACTTATTTCGAGGCTGTTCCCATGTATGCATCGGATTTTGATGTGGAATGGGATGATCCTGATTCTTTTGAGCTTCCCATAAGCATATTCATTAATGGCGAAGAACTTACGGAAGACACCTATGAACTGCCTTATGCCGATCTGGTTGATGCCACTTTTGTATACGAAGTAGCAGAAGGATACGAAGAATTCATTGTATATTTTGATGAATACTTCGCAGACGAGACTTTAGGCAATATCTATGGCGTATACTTTATTCCTGATGAAATGTAAAGATTTCTCTACAGGCAAAAACCCTGAGGCAAATGCCTCAGGGTTTTTTACTGCAGCCTGTGTCAAGGATCCTCAGCAGATGACTGTGCCAAGAATCGGGTTTCCCACAAAAAAATACATCGGGGTGACAGGATTCGAACCTGCGACCTCCTGGTCCCAAACCAGGCGCTC
>JAFLSX010000046.1 GCA_022510705.1 Lachnospiraceae bacterium | reverse complement strand
TTGGAATATAATCATAGGCAATATCCTTCAGTATCCTCTTTTTTATCTTGCCGCCATATTTAAAAGAATGGGGTAATCTATAAGAGTATTCCATAACATCTTTATCCAAAATGGGACAACGTGCCTCCAAAGAATATTTCATGGTAGCACGATCCACCTTGCAAAGAATATCTCCCGGCAGATACGTGTCCATATCCAAAAGCATTCTGCACTCCTGCCAATTTTTCTCTTGATAAAGACTCTCTATACGATAGTGAATGGATATGGCATCTCCCTTCACCATTTTATAAGCAGTTTTTAAGTAATTGTCAGCGCCAAATTGGGTCTTTGTCTCTTTGTCTCTGTTATTCGCAATAACCCGGACCTTAAAAGGCATTTTATCAAGCAGCTTTGCTTGCTTTATGCCCGGAAGCCTGCACAATCCATAGGTTAATCCCCCCAATAAATCCAACTGCTGTGCCTGCCTCACCATGCTATAAATATTATAACCACAGAAAAACTCATCACCGCCGTCCCCGGAAAGCACTACCGTAACATCTTTTTTTGCCAATTGTGCTACCAGCATACTGGGTATCTGCGAACTGTCTGCAAAGGGTTCATCATAATAGTGGGGGATGCTCTCCACCAGATCCAGCATTTCCTGTTCCTCGATGTAATACTCCGTATGATTTGTCCCCAAATGCTCCGCAACCGCTTTGGCATATCCTGCCTCGTTATATTTTCCCTCATGAAATCCGATGGAATAGGTCTTCACCGGTTCTTCAGACAGACTCTGCGCAATGGCTGTGATCAGGGAAGAATCATAGCCTCCGCTTAAAAATGTGCCTAACGGCACATCGGAAATCATGCGCAGTTTTACTGCTCGCTTTAAAAGCTCTTTTAATTCTTCCTTGGCCTGGGTGTAATCCTTTACCGGCTCCTTCTTTTTCTCCGCATAGACCTTTTTCACATCCCAATACTTCCAGGTCTTTATCCGTCCCTCGTGAAACTGCAGAACGGAGCCGGGTTCCAGCTTATATACATCCTCAAAGATAGTGTCCGGTGCATTGATGTACTGATGATACAGATACCGGGAAAGAACTTCCGTCCTGATCTTCTTTTCAAAACCTGGGCATTCAAAAAAGGGCTTCATTTCAGAAGCAAAGACAATATTCTCTTCCGCCAGCCAATAATAAAGCGGCTTTTTCCCAATCCTGTCCCTGACCAGATAGATATCCTGGGTTTCCCTGTCAAAGATTGCAATAGCAAACATGCCATTGAAACGGCTGACACAGTCAATCCCCCACTTCAAATAGGCCGCTATGATGACCTCCGTATCACAGGCAGAGCAAAAAGGATAATCTACCAATTCTTCCTTCAACTCCCTAAAGTTATAGATTTCTCCGTTAAATACCACAGACACTCTCTTATTTGCGGAATGCATGGGCTGATGACCTAATGCGGACAAATCCAAAATAGACAGCCTTCTCTGGGCCAGCCCCACGCTATACCCGCCCCCTGCCGAATAGATTTCTTCTCCGCTATCGTCCGGGCCTCTGTGGTACATGGTATCGTTCATTTTCTTCAGTTGTTCCTCTGTTATGGTCTTTCTTGTCACAAAACCGCAGATTCCGCACATAATCTTCTCTCCTAGGGATGCAAAATAGCGTTCTCCAAAAACCAGTCCCTGTACTCTCCAAAATCTTTACATTCATTATTAATACTGTCTATGACTTCTGTAGTTTTTTCTTTCACTAAGGTCTTATAATTCTCAAAATTATCATAACCCTTCTTTGTCCATGCAAATGGATGAGTCAGAATCTGTACCTTATCATTGGAAAGAATATTTTGCTCATCGGGATATCCGTAACGCCAAATGTGGTTGGCATCCGACATGTATTTCACTGTTACCGGGGTCTCCTCTGTCACGTTTTCCGCAAAGGTAAAGAAATCGTCCTGATAAGCATTTATAATGCCCGGCAGTTTTATGTTTTCACGCAGTACATCCTTAGAAGGTCTGTGTATGGAAAAAGTATCCACCACAAAACCGAACATTTCACTTAACATCTGCATCTCTTTTGCAATCTGCCTTTTGACTTGTTCCATATCCGTCATACCATTTAAGGCAAAATGCAGCCCTATTTGATGCCCTCTTTCATGCATGTCCTTCACCATATCCATGTTCTTACGGGATAAAATATTATAGGAATTGTTGGTCCACTGGAAAAAGTAGGTGGAAGTAAAATCCATACTCTCCTCTACCTTGGACAGATTGTACGCTCTCTCCACGCTGTATTCCACGTCATGGCGCATAATAATAAAGCGGTCTCTGGCTAAAGCCTCCTTATAGTCCGCCTGCAGCCCGGTGGATTGTATGATACGAATGATCTTTCGATAATCGTCAAATGAAAACATGGCTTTCTCCTTTTATTTTTAACACAACTCTTCAATGTATTCTTTCCACTGGTCACAGATTGCCCTGGTATTGGCAATATTGCGGATTCCCCTTGCCTTTTTGCCCAGACGTTCAGCAAGCTCCCTGTTCTCGATCAACTTCAGTATACCATCTGCCATTGCCTGTGCATCCTTAATGGGTACTAAAAGTCCGTTGACACCATCCTGTATTAGGGTCTTCGGTCCACCGCAGGGACAGTCCGTTGCCACAATGGGAAGCCCTAACGCCATTGCTTCCATGAGCGCATTGGGAAGCCCCTCCCAGTCGGAGGAAAATGCAAAAAGGGCCGCGTCATTTAAATGTGTTTCCAAAGCATCACTTGCGCCCATCAAAAAAATATAATCACTAGCATGCTGCCTTTCGAGGCTTTCCTCTAACAGTTTCTTCGTGCCGTCCCCTGAATCTCCTCCATAAATTTCCAACTTATAGTCGGGATGCTTTTCATGCACAATAACAAAGGCATCAATTAACATCAACTGATTTTTAAAGTCTACCAGACGTCCCGACTGCACCACTGCCTTTCTGCGCTGTACAGGCTCAGACACTCCTATATATTTGTCATTGATAGGATTTAAGATAATGCGGGAGCGTTCCTGTATACGCTTCGGAAAAAAAGCCCTTGCTCCCTCTGTCTGAAATACATTCCCCGCCGCGCGGGAATACAAGAGCGGAATCAAAAACTTGTCCTTCCTGCCTACATAGTGCAGATATGGGTTAGTCCTTACCGAAACGATCACAGGTATTTTAGTGAAATAAGCAGCCATTAACGCACGGTAATTCGCTTTTTTTGCAAACGCGATCACTACATCAGGTTTCTCTGCTTTCAGAAAAGTACGCAGATTTTTAACCCGGCAGATAAACTTGGACATGCGGTTTTTCTTCTCTTGCCTTGAAGATAACCCCACATGTATGCGCCTGATCTTTTCATCTATGACGAATTCATTATCGGCGGTCCATTCCGTGGCAATGATCACTTCATATCCGTCATTGACCAGATAATTGGCAAGGGTGGTCACTACCCGTTCTGCACCGCCCTGTTCTAAGCAATTCAAATGAAATACTACCTTCCGCATCATTTCTCCATTCGCTTTTCCTTTATATACGACCATAATAGTAAATACATTGCCACATAGATAAGGGGCATATTGTAAATCATATACCTTACCTGCGCAAAAATTGTAATCCCCACCGTACCCACATTAGCCGTCACGGCCACTGCAATCACAAGCGCCATACAAGTAATATCACGATTTTTCTTTTGTAGTATATTTTTAATGATCAGTCCGGCATACAGTAAACAAAACAGTATATTGTACCAGTACAATAGAGAACTTGCTTTTGATACCGTATTGCAAAGCCCCATATACATGTTAGAAGTTGCTACTCTCAACATATTTGTCCAGCTTTTTGGCATCAGCTTTTTCCAAATTGATTCAACAAGTGCATCCGCCGCTTTTTCTCTGTCATTTGCAGATAGCAATTTCTGGTCCTGCACAAAATCATAGATTGCCGGGTATGCAACCTCAAATTGAATCAAATCATAGTTATCACCATAATGATGCGCAAGATCTACCCATCCCCCCGTTGCATACTTGTAACTATATTCACTATCTTCTATTTGGGAAACAATAGTTACACACAAAGCTTTCAGACTTTCGTCTTCAATACTCTCTGCATCCTCCAGGTCCGAGCTATAGAGTGCTGAAACAGCTAAAAAAGTGTAATTTTGCGTAGGATGCATAAACTCCCCATGCATTGCAAAATTATACAAATAATTTACTCCCTGCGCTATCCCAAATGCAGCAATAACAGAGCATAGAGATATAAGAATCTTATTTCTACCAAGTTTTAAATATATTCCCGCTCCCAAATAGGTTAACAGCAGAATCGGAAGTACCATAAGCATTTGCTTTCTGGTACAAATGAGGCAAATTGCCAGCAATGTGCTCCAAACAAGATATTTATATCTCTTGCTCCAAAGAAATTGTAATAATTCTAAAATAAATAAAATGAATAATGGAATTGATATGCCTTCTGACTCAATAGAATTGCAATAGGTGCTTTTTCTTACTGCTGCAAATCGGCACAACAAAACAACAGCAAATTGAATACCCTCTATAACCGCTATTGACATAATTCCTAAATGAAATTTTGCGGCTAATACTTCTGTAAGCCGCCAAGTTGCCATCGCAGCAAAAATACATTGTAATAGCACCGTCACATACAGATAAGTACCATCACCAAACAACCGCCTAAGTAAAAAAAGGATACTTGGATATAAAGGTTCTCTGCTGTAATGCCCTTCAATATAGCTCTGCGCATCCACAGACATTGTCATCCCATCCATAACAAACCAAAAAAGATAGAACAACAGACTGACACCTAAAATACAAAGACTCCTTCTATATATGGCCCTTTTCGTTTTTGCAATATTGTTACCTCTTAAATTCATCCTTTATTTCCTTATCACTATACTTTTCTAATATATCATAATCTCCATATCCAGTCAAACTTGCTCCATCTTCCAAACCAGCCATTCTATATACTTATCAGCGGAAAAAAACTCACTGCGTTTCTTTACCTTCTCTCCCAAGCTCTTAAGATATTCTGAATTCTTCAGTAATTTTACTGCCTCTTTTGCAAAAATCCTCTCTTCCTCTTCAACAACCGCCGCATCCAGATTTTTAACTGGATTCATGAGTGGAACCAATATACCGTACTCACATTCATGGACCATTTTTTGATCTTCTACTTTCGTATAATCCTCAGATAATATCTCAGCAGGTCCCGTTTTGCAGTTTGCGGCTATCACGGGAAGCCCTACCGACATGGCTTCTATCAAAGAATTGGGGAAACCTTCCGTATACGAACACATGGCATACAGAGAAGCCTTTTTTAAATATGCAAACGGATTTTTTTGTAGGCCTGTAAATAATATATCATTTTTTATTTCCAATTTCTCCGCCAGCTTTTCATATTCGGAAAAATCCCCATCCCCGATAATCATCAGTTTCACTTCAGGGAGTTCTTGTTTGATCAAGGCCACCGCCTTTATTAGATGCCAAAAGCCTTTTACATCATCGGCTCTGCTCATGGATGCAATAACAGGGCTCTTGCCATCAAAAAAAGCCAAGTGCTGTTCTTCTACTGCTTCCTTGCTCAAGCGCCTATTTTTTTTCGTCTCACATGGGTTATACAGGCATTCTGCTTCTCTGGGATGATAAATATCCCTCACATCGTCACGCATGATCTGTGTACAGCAGATAACTGTATCTGCTTTCTTACAAAGAAGCTTCATATTTCTGTCACTCTCAAGTGCCCCGTATCCCCGAATACCAACCCATATCCTATCTCTTACACGCGATAAGACATTTACTAAATTAGCCGTCGGTCCAAAACTGTACGTGATATCAATCTGTCTCTGCCGCTTAATCATCTTCACCGCATGTACTCTTTTAAAAGCATTCAATACTTTCCCCAGCTTGGTCGGTCTGCTGCCAAGTCCTAAATCCAACAGTTCCACGTTATCTATATCATAAAACATATTTTTGGTACTGAATACAACAAGGCAAAGCTCACATTTATCATTAAGACTTTTTGCAGTAAAAGCACAGATTCGTTCTAAGCCGCCCTGATCCAAAAGAGGAACCATGAGCATTACTCTTTTTTGTTTTTTTTCTTTATCCTGCATGATTACTTCTTTCGTTTCTCCTTTTCATAATTGCTACTGCCGCTTTTCCCAAAAAAGAGCTGCCCTGATAAACATTATAATAGGTGGTCGGATCACCCCCAAATTTGAACTTAAAGGCATCTATCCCGTTAGGATTCTCCAAATCGGACACACCTCCCCAATCATAGATTTCCTTTCCATGCTTCTTAAACAAAATCATATCCTCCCAATGGAGTCTTTTATTTGCTCTGGCAACCAAATTGGCATCCGCATCTTTGCTGCGGAAATCAGATACCGAGTGCAGAAGCCTGACTTGCTTTTCTCCCACAATATAGGAGTGAAATACCAAAGGAAGTCCTTCCTGATAAATTCCTGTCAAAATAATTGCATTCTGCTTTAAATATTCTTTAAACTGTACTCCATTAAATACAACTTTCTGCCCTTTTTCACGATACATTAGTTCATACATATCTGCAAATTGTGCAATAACTTCCGGTTTCTGCTGCAGCTCTGCCGAGGCAAATACCCGGTATTCCAACTCTTCCTTACAATTACGACGAATCTCGTATCGCACGTTTTTATTGATATGGGATAAAAGTTCTTCCTCTGATTCATTCAAATTACTAATCAATGTATGAAATTCCGTGAATAAACAATTCCTATCTGTCTGCATTTGGGGTATGCCATGAAAGAAAAGAATATCTGTTTTTAAATTCTGTGATGTTACAATGCTTTCTGAGAACCAAAGCTGTGTTATACGGATTCCTTTTTTACGATAGGTTATCTGTACCATTACTGTATTCCATAAATCCTTTCATATCGTTTTATCTGCTCCGAAATATCAAATCCTGCCGCACTGACCTCCTCCAGCCGGCTTTGTCTCTCATATTCACAGTTTGCCAGCACATATTCGGCCCATTCCGCAGCAGAATCTTCCAAACTGTAAGCTTTCACAAGGTCCGTAATCTTAACTTCTCCCGAAATCGCATCGGAAATCAGGCAGCGAAGCCCTGCCGTCTGCGCCTCTATTACCGTTCCCGGCAGCCCCTCAAAAATGGACGGAAACACCAAAAAATCCATGGCTTGATAGTAATCACTGACAGGAGAGCGGTTTCCTAAAAACAGAACGGACTCTTTCAGCCCCTCTCTTTCTGCCAGTTCCTTTATTTTTTCCTGCAGTTCGCCTTCTCCTAAAAGCAGCAGCACGGCATCTTCCCGCCGCCTGCGTATTTCCCCAAATATCTTCAGTAAAAAAACATGATTTTTAGGAGTGCGGAAACTTCCCACATGCCCGATTATCAGCTTGTCCTCCATTTGCAGTTCCTGCCTCATACACCGACGCATTTCCGGATTATAGACATATTGTGGAGCAGCAATGGCGTTGGGAATCACCTCAACCATTCCCTGCCGCATGCACTCCTTCCCAAAAACAGCCTCTCCTGCCTCTTTTGAACATGCCAGGCAATAATCTGTCTTATTCTTTAAGGAACGTCTCAGCCATTTTGTTAAGACTCCTTTGATTCCGGCCGGAACTCCTGCGCTTCTGGCATGGGCTATGGTAATGGGAATTCCTGTTTTTTTTGCAATGGGCAGATAAATGGATGCCGTGCTTGTCATGTGCCCATGCACCGCGCGAAATTCAGAATGTTCGGAAAAAAAGCTTTTTAACGCTTTCCGATATTCTAACCAGTTATAAAACTTAAAACGGGGAACGCGGTAAATCCGCCCTCCCAGTTCCTTGAGCTCCTTATCAAAATAATCTTCTCCGGCAGAATGCACTAAAAAGTCAAACTGCAGTTTTTCCCTGTCTATGTGGCGGTATAAGTCCATCACACGGCTTTCCGCGCCGCCAAGGCTCAATCCCCCAAAAACATGAAGTACCCTTATCGGTTCCTGCACTTTCGTACGCTCCTATCTCTTTAACTTTACCAAGTAGTGTTTTCCTACTGCCAGCACATATTCTCCGAAGCGTCCCAAAATCCCCCTGTTCTTTACCGGCTCTTTCAGATATTCATCATAGGAAAGCAGCTCCTGTTTATGTGCCTCAAAAAGCTTTTGATATTGCTCTATACCCTGCTTCTGTAATTCATTCGTATGCACTACCAAAGTGGTAATTCCCGTTTTCTTTTTTAAACTCCTGCTCTGCAGAAAGGAGATCGGATAAAAGATCATGCCTTTCCACTTATACGGCCCATTTCCGAAACCGTCCGTCATCTTTGTATAACCGTTTTCCCGCAAGGCCAACAAAGTATTCCTATCATAGGAATGGGCAGGTGCCATAAAAATATCCGTTTCAATACCGTGTCGTCGCATAATCTCCGTACCCTGCTTCAGCATGGCTTTCTGTTTTTCCAAAGGAACCCCGGCAAATTCCGAAAAATGATTGAGGGGAAAAAGCCCACCCCGCTTCGTCGTATATACATGCCGGGATCCATGCAGCGCGATCACCCATCCACCTTCCTGCAATTCCTTGATATAATCCCAGAAATTGCTTTTGGAATCCGTTTTATGAAGATTCTCATCCTGATTGTCCGGTACCACTCCAATCAACGGTCTGATTCCGTAAGTATCCAGCAGTGCCTTAAAGGCCATAAATCTTTCCCAGTCCATATCAGGTGAAATGTCGTCCATGCGGATTGTAAGCTTCATACCGATAATCCCTTTCACTACTTAAGAATATCTCCTGCCTTCAACTCCCGCTCCGATTCGTACCTACGTATTAACAGGGAGCCATCCACAGTACGTACCACAGGGTGCCCGTCAAATACATCGATAATCTCACCCGGTGTATACTCGGAAAAATCCAGCATTTCATCGAAGGGAATGGCTTCCCAGACAGTAACGCGCGTATCTCCTGCAAAGGCGAAAGCGCCCGGGAACGGGGCTGCCACACCGCGGATCAGATTGTACAGTTCCCTTGTTCTGGCATGAAAATCCAGCTTTCCATCTGCGGCTGTCCGCTTTTCGTACCAGGAGTCAAAATCCTTGGACGCGGTTTTAATAACGATATTGTCATTTCTATACGCTTCCAGGAGTTTCCTGATCAACCGTTTGGAGCACAGCATATTCTTATATTGCGCCGTTCTGATATCATCGTGCGGCGTAATGGAAAACATTTCCGTTGCAAAGATATTCGGGCTGTCCGCCTTTTCATCATAACGGAACAGATTCAAGTTGAATCTGGTATCCCCCAGTATGATGGACCAGTTTAGAGGGGACCGGCCCCGTCCAAACGGCAGATAGCCGCAATTGCCGTGAAAACCGTAGATACCACACCTGAACCGATTTAATACGGAGACCGGAATCAGGCGTTGCCAGCCCATGGATATCCCGATATCAAATTCATTTTCGGCAAGCAGTTTTTCCGTCTTTTCATCCGTCAGAAAATAGCTGTCCGCTTCATGTACCGGGATACCGTATTTCTCCGTCAGAACGGAAAGTCCTTTATATCCCGATACCTGGTTCTTTTTTGTCACTTCCGGGCTGATAGTGATCACTAAATCCACCGGACAAATATTCTCCTGAATATAAGATACTATGGTTTCCGAGGTATCCTTCACCCCAAATACAACAACCTGATATTTCATACCGTTTCCTCTACAAGTTTTCCTTATACCAATCAATTGCCAGTGCAACGCCTTTTGCAAAATCGTATTCCGGATCATAGCCTAAAAGCTTACGTGCCTTACTGATATCCGCATTGGAATCCCGGATATCCCCTGCACGGCCCGGTCCGAATTTCGGCTCTATATTCTTGCCCAGCGCTTTACAGAGCGCATGGTACACATCTATCAGATATTCCCTGCCGCCCGCGCCGATATTAAAAGCTTCGCCTGCCGCCTCGGAAGGTGCAAGACAGGCTTTTAAATTGGCCTCTACCACATTTTCCACATAGGTAAAATCTCTGGACTGCTTTCCGTCCCCATTGATGGTCGGAACCTCGTCATTTAACAGCTGTTTAATAAATTTCGGAATGACGGCCGCATAGGCACCTTCCGGATTCTGACGTCTGCCAAATACATTAAAATAGCGCAATCCGTAAGTATCCAGACCATACAGAATTTTATACAGTCTGCCGTACTCTTCGTCTACCCGCTTCGTCAGGGCATAGGGAGAGAGTAATTTCCCTTCCACGCCTTCCTTTTTAGGCAGCACAGGATGGTCCCCGTATACAGAAGAACTGGAAGCGTATACGAATTTCTTCACACCATTCTGTCTTGCCGCCTCCATCATATTGAGGGTTCCGCGGATGTTGATCTCCTCATATAAGAGCGGCATCTCAATACTTCTGGGCACGCTGCCCCAAGCCGCCTGATTGAGTACATAGTCCACCCCCCTGCAGGCTTCCATGCAGGTGTCCAAGTCCCGGATATCACCCTTTATAAAAGTAAACCGCTCATTCTTTTCAAACGGTTCGATATTTTCATACTTGCCGGTAGAAAGGTTATCCAGACACCTGACCGTATAACCCATATCCAAAACGGCTTCACAGAGATTGGAGCCGATGAAGCCGGCGCCTCCCGTGATCAAAAATATGCTGTTCTTGTCAAATTGCAGTTCCCTGTAACTCATATTGTTCCCGGCCTCCTACAGTCTCCAGTACAAATAATCCTCTCCGCTATGTTCTTTGCGATCAAAGAGTCCCTTGATGTCCAAGAATACTTTCTTTTCATGGGAAAGCTTAAAGAATCCGTCAATCTGCTTTTTATCGAAAGAAAGGAACTCGGTATGTGCCACAGCCACCAGCACCGCATCCATATCCTTTACCGCATCCATGGATTCAAAACGAATTCCGTATAACCGCTCGGCCTCCTCCGCATCCGCTGCCGGATCTACTACTATGGGCGTAATGCCGTATTCACCCAGTTCTTTATAAATATCGATTACTTTAGTATTGCGGGTATCGGGGCAATTCTCCTTGAAAGTAAAACCTAAAATAGCTACTTTTGCATTGCGCACCGGAATCCCCGCCTTTATCAAATTCTTAACCAGACTTTCCGCCACATATTTTCCCATGTCGTCATTGATGCGGCGGCCTGCCAGAATGATCTGGGAGTGATAGCCTAAAGACTCCGCTTTATAGGTCAGATAGTAGGGGTCTACACCGATACAGTGGCCGCCCACCAGGCCGGGATAGAATTTCAAAAAATTCCACTTGGTTCCAGCCGCATTTAACACCGCCTGGGTATCGATTCCCATCTTATTGAAGATAATGGACAGTTCGTTCATAAAAGCGATATTGATATCTCGCTGGCTGTTCTCGATGACCTTAGCCGCTTCCGCTACTTTAATGGACTCCGCACGGTAGACACCGGCCTCTACCACAAGTTCATAGACCTTTGCTACCTCTTCCAGCGTTTCTGCATCCATGCCGGATACGATCTTGGTAATGGTTTCCAATCTATGTACTTTATCACCGGGATTGATTCTTTCTGGAGAGTAACCAATCTTAAAATCCACGCCGCATTTCAAACTGGATTCCTGTTCCAAAATAGGCACGCAGACATCCTCCGTCACGCCGGGATATACCGTGGATTCAAACACTACGATAGAGCCCTTCGTCAGATTCTGCCCCAAGATACGGCTTGCACCCTCCACGGGAGATAAATCCGGGGTATGGTCATCGTTGACCGGTGTGGGTACCGCCACAATGTGAAATTTTGCTTCCTTCAGTTTGGAAGGGTCAGCAGTAAACTCCACCGAAGTGTTTTTAATGACCTCTCCGCCTACCTCGTTGGTGGGGTCGATGCCGTTTTGGTACAGCTCGATTTTTTTCTCGTTTAAGTCAAAACCAACCACTTTAATTTTTCTGGCGAAAGCCACTGCAATTGGCATTCCCACATAGCCCAAACCTACCAAAGATAATTTTTCCTCACCGTTTAAGAGTTTTTCATACAGGCTCATAGTTTGTTTTCCTTCCTTCTGTTATCTGCTTTGTAAAATACCTTCGATCTCTCTTATATATACATCGGTCACCAGTTTTCTGTCAAATTCCCGTTCCATCTTTTCCCGGGCTCTGCGTCCCATGACTGCTCGTTCCTCAGGCTTTAATGCCATCAGTTTCTCCATGGCTGTAATCAGGCTTTCCGCATCCTGCGGTTTACAGCCAAATCCCGTTACACCCTCTTCAAAGATTTCTCGGCATCCGCTGATATCCGAGGCGACCACAGGTCGACCGCTTGCGGATGCTTCCATAAGCACATTGGACATCCCTTCATGGTAGGTGGGTAAAACGATTGCAGAAGCTGCTTTGATATAAGGATGCACGTCAGTTTGAAAACCCGATAGGCTGACAATGCCTCTCTTTTCATAATCTGTTAAACGCTCCTGGTAATGGTAATCCTCATCGTATCTGCCCAAAATCTCAAAGCTCACCTTTTCCCCATATTTGGTATGCAATGCTTCTGCGGCTTTTAAGAATTCTTCAATTCCCTTTTCTTTCATAATCCGTCCAATAAACAGAAATCTAGTGTGTCCACCTGACGGGTATTCCTCAAACGTGTGCCAGTTTAATTCCACACCGGAACCGTTTACCAAAATACTCTTTTTTCCACCAATCCGATATTCAGCAAAGATTTGCCGGTTCTGCTCATTTTGGAAAAAAACACATTTTGCTTTTTTTAGGGATACGCGATGCATCCGGATTATCATCTGTTTCAGGAAACCCTGCTTCTGAAAACTTGTTCCCAAACCGGTAATCGTTGTAACATAAGGTATCTTTTTCAGTCTGCAACACAAACCACCATATATATTCGGTTTTATTGTATAGGTCAATACTAAATCTGGTTTTATACGCTTTATCAGCTTACTATAAGCCCAAAACAGCTGAAAGTCCTCTATAGGATTCATTCCTCGCCTATTTATAGGAGTATTCACTACTTCACAACCCTCTACTTCCAACTCAGCCGTTTTGTTCGTGTCAGGAACACTGATAAACACCTCATGCATTTTTAACAGACGTTCCAACAGTTTATTGCGAAAATTATACGCACCTACGGACGAATTGGCTAATATCAATATTTTCGCCATGGTTACCTCTCTTTTTATCATGCTATCTCGCCCTATGATACCTTATATCATGAAATTTTATCCTCTATACTGGGGAAAGAAGCTACTCTGTTTTATCTCATTATTATTCTCCACTCTTATATGCATAAGCGCGTCATATTTATCTTGCATGTAAATCTTTTTCCCTATATAAAACCGATTCAAGTCACCTCTATAAAAGGCTCTTTTAAATTTAAATAGGCTGTCCTCACCTGATCCGACACCACCGCCTAAGTAAAAGATTTTATAGCCATTTGTACAGCCCCATAGCGCCGCCTCATACAGCAGAAGATTTGTCGCTGCAAGACTGCTGTATTCTCTGACTGACCCAGAAAGATGATAAAACATTCTCTCATTGGCTGCCAATATGATTGATGCAGCTATTATGGTACCATCCGGAATCTGCGCATAAAATACCTGCGCATTATCAGCAAGATCATTCTCTACGGAACTGTAAAAATCTGAATCAAAGTAATAATACGCATCTGCATGATCCTTATCCATGGTTCCATTATAAATGTTACGAAATGTCTCGAACAATTCCGGATATCGACCGTTAAAAATCTTTACATCATTTTTGATAGCCTTGCGAATCACATTCCGATTCTTGCTGGTAATATTAGCCCATATCGTCTCAGGACTTGCCAAATCCATATGCACAACCTCACCAAGTGGAACAACTTCATAATCTGAAATCACATCCAGGTGATTTTTTAACAATGGATGAAATCGTACAAATTCGCTAACGATACCATTCCTTTGACACCATGCAGTATATTCGTCAAACAAGCCGGTTGTATCTTTTCTGCCTTCTATTAGCCATCCCCCATAGCCGTAAGGTGACGCAAAATCAAAATATGTGTTATCTGAAATCATGCCGACAAAATGCTTGTCCTTTGCGATGTCACGTTTCATTACCACATTGATTCCTCTGGTATCCTCTTTTCCCTTATAATAAAACAGAAGCGGTTCTCCATCTCCATGCAGTTGAAATGCTTTCACATAGCCGCTGAGATAATAAACATCATAGTCAGAAAATGAGCGAACAATAAAATCCCACTGTTCACTTTGTTCTAAAGTATAAACTATAAGTATTGTCCATCACTCCTTATAAAAACTATTTATTGCTTCAATCATGCGTTCCATATCATCTTGCGTGTATCTCTGGTCACAGACCAAACTAATCTCGTCTGTATAGAGTTTCTGAGTCTTTTCATCCAAGCAATGATATTTACTCACAGGCCAGTGAATCGGACAGTATATATCTTGTTTGCACAAAAAATCCTGCAATACATTCCTTTTTCCATCGGGCACTATTATGGGTACAAATAATGGGCAATCATTATGATTTAATTCGGAGAAAATCAGCTGTTTTGGAAAAGCTTTCATTAAAATCTCCGCATTACCTCTACGGCAACTCCTAATAAAGTTAATATCCAACGATTTTGCCAATCGGATATCTCTCTCTGCAGCCGGAGCTATTCCACAATTATCAAGCATCTCTTCTGCCTCTCTATAGATACCCAAATAATGTTTATCTTGCACAACCAGTCCACTTTCATCAAGACATTTATTAATATAGCAGGACTTAGCCGCCATTGCCTTTTCCCTTAACAACACATATTTCAAGTTGTTTGCATTTCCTGCTTCCAGCCAATACCCGTCCTGAGACCATGCAAATCCTCCGGTCCAGACACCGCACCATTTTCGCAGACTGCCAAAATAATAATCCGCATCCTGCTTCTCTTCAAAAAATACGCTGTGAGATAAATCTCGAATTATAACGCCTTTAAAATCTTCTATGACAGGTGAATTCATATAGCCAAAATAATCCATGACAAGCAATGCATCACACCACATTACGCTGCTAATATCCTGTTTAAATCCTCCCGTCAATGTAACCGAATAAAAAACTATTTCAATTCCTTCGTCTAAAAACGGAACAATCATACTTTCACAACACCATGACGGTATTGCAACCGTACGAATTTTCTCTTTTTGAAGGATATCTTTAATAATTGCTCTTAATGCACTCCGCCCGGAAAGAAACCACTGCGTATATTCCGGGAAAAGCATATTCTCTTTATTGCATACGGGAACATCCCAAAATTCGCTTCCAATTTCTCTCACTTTCTAATCTCCTGTCGAATTACTCACCTCTTAAACTCTTAAATCTATTAAACTGCTCTTCGTACTTGTAATCTTCAAAAAGTTTGTGAACATCATAAACCGGTTCGTATCCCAACTCATCTTTAGCGTTTGTTATATCCATCAGAAAACCGCCACCGCTCTTACCTGGATGATATTCAATCGTAGACGGCTTATCTTTCGGAGAGAATACATCGATAATTGCCTGGCACTGTTCCTGAAGTGTTACGGGAATACCGGTTCCTACATTATAAAATCCTGTCTCCCTATCGACTAAACATGCCTTGCAGAGCATTTGTGCACAGTCATATACATGAACCATATCCTTAGCATAGTTCGGATCACCCCATAACTCTAACGGCTCACTGTTCTTAGCACGGTTAATTTGTTTATATAGCGGGCGCATTGTTTTAATGCCATTAGGATAATAGTACTGGAACGTGCTGTATTCATATATTGTGGGAAAGCGAAATACAAAATATTTCAATCCATATTCAGCCAAATAGTGCTTCAGCATTTCAATTGCAGTATTCTTTGATATTACATACATGGCATGATCGCCACTATAGCTGAAGTAAGGCGGCAAATCCGGTTTTAGGACAACATTTGGATTATCAGAAGAATACAGGCTGACATCAAATACTGTTTGACTAAAAAGAATCCGATCTGCTTTTACCTTTCGACAATACTCAAGGACATTGTATGTGCCCATAATGTTCGTATTAAGGTATTTTTCGCCATCATAATTATCCATATATGATGGAATCGTAGCAGCCAAAAGGATTACCGCATGAACTTCTTCCTGTGGAAGCTTATCAAAGTCTGCCTTATTCAGCATATCTACCTGTATAAATTGGACACTGAATTGTTCGAACACATCGGTGTTTCTTCTTCCGGAAGCAATAACTTCATATCCTTTCTCGGGAAAGAATTCAGAAGCATATTTGGTAACATAAGAACCAACATTACCTGTGGCGCCAAAAATGATTACTTTCTTCACTTTCATTTCTCCTTTAATATATTATTTTCTAATCCTGTCCTCATCCCATTGCCTTTGACGTACAATATGAAAAGCTTCGGGGCGGGCTTCTCCCTGACCTATATCTTCACATTTAAAAACAACCGCTACCGTCTGAAAAAGTATTTTTATATCCAACAGAACGGAAATATGATCTACATAATAGGTATCGTATTCAAATCTTTTTTCCCATGATACGGAATTCCTTCCATGCACCTGTGCCATTCCTGTAAGTCCCGGTCTGACATCATGCCTGCGCATCTCTTCCTGTGTATAATAGGGACGATAAATAACCGCCAACGGACGTGGCCCAACAATGCTCATATCGCCGATAAAGATATTCCACAATTCGGGAAGTTCATCTAAACTGGTTGCCCGAAGGATACGCCCAAACTTGGTCAGTCTCTCTTCATCACTAAGTATATCAATACCTTTTTCAACACATTCAAGTCTTTCTTTATCTGTTAGTTTTTTCCCATCCCGCGTCTGTGCATCCAGCATTGTTCTGAATTTAAACATTCTAAAATTTTTACCTTTATATCCTAAACGTTCCTGTTTAAATATGATAGGTGCTCCCAGTTTGATACGGACTAAAACAGCAACTATCAACAGAACCGGAGACAGGATTATCAGCGCTAATCCTGACAGAAAAATATCCAATATGCGCTTTAAACAATATCTATACACAATTCTGCCTCCTATGCTGCTTTTGTTTTTCAGCTAAAGCAGCGATAAATAATATCTGCCACCTTATCCACCTGTTCCATTGTCATTTTATTATCACTTGGCAGGCACAGGCCTCTTCGGAATATATCTGCACCAACATCACCGTCTACCGTTACAAACGGCGCCCTCCGATAAATCGGCTGCATGTGCATCGGTTTCCAAATTGGGCGTCCCTCAGCATTGAATGCCGCCAGTGTTTCTAAAATCTCTGTCGGACAGCTCTTGCCACCCTCCTGTACATATTGACACTCTTTCTCATCTTCGTACTGCCGGCACATCGCATCTGGCTCTATGACCAGGCAGCTCAGCCAGTAGTTCGGCTCAGAGTTCTCAAAATCGATGGGATTCATCTTAACCGGCAGATCTTTCAGCCCTTCTTTGTACCGTTCATAAATGGCTTTCTTCTGTGCAATGTGTTCTTCCAAATAAGGAATCTGCCCCCGTAGGACTCCGGCTATAATATTACTCATACGGTAATTATAACCCAATTCCTCATGCTGGTACCAGGGTGCATTCTCCCTGCTTTGTGTGGACCATTTTCTGACCTTATCGGCATCTTCCGACCTATCGGTTAAAAACATACCACCACTACTTCCTGTTACTATCTTATTGCCATTCCCTGACAGCACCGCAAAATCACCAAAACAACCGGTTGGGATCCCTCTGTATGTGGCACCAAATGACTCTGCTGCATCTTCTACCAGGAGTGCCTTATGCGCATCACATATTCTCCTGATTTCATCCACCTTTGCAGGAGTTCCATAGAGGTGTACCAGGACAACAAGTTTTACATCCGGGTATCTTTCAAATGCCTTTTCCAAAGCTGCCGGATCCATATTCCAAGTGCCATACTCTGTGTCAATAAAAACTGCCTCTCCACCTTCATATGCTATAGGATTCACGGTTGCACCAAAGGTCATATCGGA